>JBNMKT010000009.1:0-28096 GCA_050874485.1 bacterium | reverse complement strand
GCATCTGATCAAAGATCTCATTCTCCGTACCCATCCGGTCTAATCTGCGATAGCTGCAGCCGTCCAGCCGTTCATCAAATCCACAGATACTGCGATAGCTGCACCAGGTACAGGCAGTCTTGCCCTTGAGTTCATACGGAGATGCCGCGATCTCACCTGAGAGCATGCGCCCTCCGAGTCCCAGAATCGTCTGGTTCACATATTCGCTCATCATCCGGAACTGCTCGGTATCATAGACTTTTGACGTCTTGGACAGCTCACCGCTCTTCGTCCGCGCGACTGGTATGACATCCGAACGGTCTGTAAATTCTGTATCCATCGCACCGTAGACATCCGGATCTGCATTCACGATACCATCCAGCCGCAGGCGCTCAAGGACTCCCTGCCAGATCTGTTCTTCATCCACCGCACCTTCTGTCTGAATGACCGGCTCATCCACATGATAATAGAATATGCCCGCCGGCAGAACCTCTCCCGTATGCGGCCGCTGCCGCAACAGTTCCATAGCTGCATTCAGATATACGACCAGCTGTAGCTGCAGGCCATGATACATGGACAGCAGTGAGAACTTTGTCTGTCCCGACTTGTAATCGATGATCTTTACATAAGTATCTGCGCCGTTATCCATCACATCCACACGGTCAATCCGTCCACGCAGGCGCATCCGCTCCTGCTCACTGAGCACAAACTCCGCCACATCCAGATGATCCGCCATACCGAAGCCGACCTCATAAGCGGCAGGCAGGAACCGCCCTTTGCGCACCTGTCTGGTCAGTGTATCTACGGTCTGATGCAGCAGATGTTCGATACGTGTCACCAGATACCGGTTTTTCGCTGAAGCATACAGCGCGTCATTGCGCGTCTGTGCCATCGCCGTCTGCATCGCCTGATCTCCGAGTTGTCTGCGCACATCCTCCGGCGCATCAAACCAGTCATACTCGCTGTCTGCCAGCCCGCGCGCATAGTGCTCGAGTGCCGTGTGTACGAGATTACCAAAATCGACTGCCTCAAACGTATGCTCCTCCCTCGGCCGCAGACGCAATCCGTAAGTCAGAAAATGTTCATATGCACATGCTGCAAACCGTTCCAGCCGCGTCACACTGTTTTCTAACACTGCGCCATATAACATATGACTCACATCTGCTGGCAATGCCTCCTGTCCATAACGGTAAAAAGCGGCATCCAGCAGCCGTCCGAGCGGTTCCTGCCACTCTGCCTGCCTGCCATACCAGGCGAACAATGCCTTCCATTGCGGCGAGGCATCACCGGTCTTGGCGGCATCCAATCCATCACCAAGCAGCCGGTATGCTGCCTTCGGCGTCTCGATCCGCATCATCAGATCCTGTTCCTGTCCCGTACAATCCGTAACCGTAAGCCCCGGAAACAGGCGCAGCAACTGTCCGATCAGATAGGATCTTCGTCTCGATGCGCCATCCGCCCCGCGTCCTGCAAATGTCAGATAGAGTCTCTGCGAAGGCTTGGTCAGATTCAGATACAGATAAAAGCGCTGGATAAATGCCCGTTCTCGTGCCGTCGGCGCCAGTTCATAATGTGCCTGTGAGAGCATCTGCCGCTCCGGCTGGCTGAGAATACCACCTTCATTCGCCACACGCGGGATCACACCGTCATTGACTCCGAGGAAGAACAGTACCTTTATATGATCCAGTCTCGTCCGTTCGATATCTCCGATCAGTACCTGATCCGCTCCCGGCGGGATCACAGCTACCTCGGCACCCTCAAAACCGGCCTCCAGCACATCTATATACTCATCTAACGGCAGCACTTCCGCTCCGAGCAGTCCAACCAGCTTGTCAAACAGATCCATGAGAATGCGCCAGATACGTCCGTCCGAATCACTCTCTGCCAGTTTCCAGCCGACCATCACCTCGTAGAGTGCCGTGGTACGTGCCCGCACATCTGCCCTGACATCTGTCATCACCGTCAGATACGGATCAAGGACTTCCATCAGATGCGCACGTATCTCATCCAGTTCCTGCAATTCATCTGCGGTCAGCCAGTCCGGACAGATGATCCATCGATCCTGCCAGTGTCTGCGGCGGTTGATGCCACGGGCAAGCACATAGTTTTCCAACAGATCTGCCTGACGCGCCTCTACCGGCAGCAAACCGGACTTCAGCACACGCATGATGCTCTCATAGGATAATTCATGATACAAAAACTCCCGCTTTGACAGCTCCAGCAATCCCCGTACACACTCCAGCAACGGATGAAACAGGATCGGACTCGTCTGGTCTAAAAAATAGGGGATCTCATACTCAGAAAATACCTGCGGTACGTAGGACGCATATAGTTCCACGTCTCCGGATACGATCGCGATCTCACGGTAACGCAGTCCCTCTCTCACGAGCCGTCTGATCTCCTGCGCCGCATAGCGCAGCTCATCCAACGGCCTGGCAAAGCCCAATACGTGCAATTGTTCCTGACCATCCATGCTGCCTGTATACGAGTGCTGCCGCAAACGGAACAGATTCTGCTCCAGATGATAGAGCAGCGGCGCATCCACAAACCGGCACTGTACTCCCTCACGGCACACCAGGGGCTCACTCACCGTTACCTGTGTACGGGCTGCGATATCCAGCAACGTATGGATCGTCTTTCTGGACAGATAGAAGAGCTGCTCCACGTCACTCGCCGCAAAAAAGTCCTCTCCTGCATCGATCGTCAGCGCAACATAACAGTCCTCCACAACCGGAAATACCGCCTCTAAAAACGTCTGCTGTACCGGTGTAAAACCGGTGAACCCATCAAAGACCAGCACAGCATCATCAAATAATGCCGACTGCGGTACCAGCTGCGCGAGATACTCCACTGTCTCCTCCGCGAGCAGATAATCACCTTCGATCTCATGCAAAAAAGCGGTATACAGCATCTGTATATCCGCTAATTTTGCCGCCAGAAGCGGCGAGATCCCCGGCTGTGCTGCCATCTCGTCCAGCATATCCGGCACAATCCGGTACTGCGCCAGCTCGGTCAGAAACGACTTGATCTCATCAATATAGCCAATCCGGTGCAGACTCCCCTGTAATACCTGCAGCTTCGGCTCCAGATCCGCCGCCAGCTTTCTTAAGATCAGATTTTTACCGGTATCCTCAAGTACCTGCAGCGTATCTTTACCAAGTTCCTCAAAGACACGGTATGCCAGACGCTTAAAGCTGAGCACATCCACGTTTAAGATCGCATGGTTCTCCTGACGGCTGACAAGTTCACGCTGCGTCGCCATCGTAAACTGCTCCGGCACCAGCACATAGTATGTGCGCTTTGGATACTTTTTGGCCTCTGCCAAAATATGTTTATAGAGCCGGTCTGATTTACCGGCTCCGGAATTCCCCAAGATCAGATGTAACGCCATATATATTTCTCCCTGTTATTCGCTGCGAAGTGCATCGATCGGATTCAGGCGCGCTGCGCGTTTTGCCGGCATATAGCCAAACAGGATACCGATACCCGCCGATACACCAAACGCGATACCAATCGCCTTCGCGGACGGTGCACAGCTCAGCCCGATCACATTGCCGAGTGTCGTTGTAGCGATACCACCGATCACAATACCGATCCCACCGCCGATCGTAGCGAGTACTGCTGCCTCTATGACAAACTGTTTCATAATATCTCTTTGTTTGGCTCCGAGCGATTTGCGGATACCGATCTCCCTCGTGCGCTCACTGACGGATACGAGCATGATGTTCATGATGCCGATACCTGCCACGAGCAGCGAGATGCCTGCGATGCCGATCAGGATATTTTTCATAATACCGATCATATTGCCCATAATATCGAGCAGACTCGCCATATTTGTCACCATATAATTGTCCTTATTGCGGAAGAAATCATACAGATAGTCCTCTAATACCTGTTGTGCCGCCGTCGAATTGTCGGCATCTGTCATGCGCAGGGTATAACCAGACGGATATGCACTGCCTGCTGCCCTGCCAATCAATGTGTAGGGCGCATAGATCACATCGTCCTGTGAGTATTTTGTGGAGTCACCTTTTTCTTCGAGCAGACCGATCACTTCATAAGTATCTGCACCGATCTTAATCGTCTGTCCGACCGGATCTTCACCGTCAAACAGTTCATTCCACACATAAGTGCCGATCACACACACCTTGCTGCGGGACAGCATATCCGCATAGGCGAGAAATCTGCCGCTCGTCAGTTTCAATGCCTTGATATCAGCACAGCTCTCACTCTCACCGGTGACCGTCTCGTTTTTCATGGACTTCTCACCGCGACGCACTGACGTAGTCAGTGACGCATTCGGTGACAGTGCTGAGAATGATTCGGGATGTTCATCCACAAATTCATACATCTGCGTATCTGTCAATTGTTTTGATCCGTTTCCCATCAGACTCACGGTAATCGTATCCGCACCCATATCTGAAAAGGAATCCATCGTATATCCGATCATACCGTCCATCAGCGAGATCATTGCTATGACCGCACCGACACCGATGATCATTCCAAGCATCGTGAGAAACGACCGCATTTTATTGCTGACGAGACTGGAAAATGCCATAAAAAATGCCTGTGATGTCTTCATTTTGCGTTTATCTTCTCCTTATATTCATACGCGGCTCCGTCAAAGACCACTTTACCGTCATGAATCTGAATCACACGTTTTGCCTCAACTGCAATGGAATTATCGTGCGTGATGATCACGATTGTATTCCCTTCTGCATTCAATTCCTTGAGAAAATCCAGCACTTCACGGCTGGTACGTGAATCGAGTGCTCCGGTCGGCTCGTCTGCGAGAATCAGGGACGGTTTTCCCACCAGCGCCCGCGCGATCGATACACGCTGCTGCTGGCCGCCGGAGAGCTGATTGGGATATTTTCTCCATACATCTCCCAATCCGACTTTTGTCAGTGATGCGATCGCCCGCTCATGCCGTTCCATCTCCCCGACTCCGGCATAGAGCAGCGGCAGCTCTACATTTTTTGCCAGATTCAGCTTGGGCAGCAGATTATACTGCTGAAAAATAAATCCAATCTGCTTGTTTCGGATCACGGCCAGTTCATTGTCTGTCATGGAGCCTACATCGATCCCATTCAGGTAATATTTGCCCTCTGTGGGTACATCTAACGCACCAATCATATTCATGATCGTGGACTTGCCACTGCCGGATTTACCGACGATCGCGACCATCTCACCTGTATCGATCGAAAACGAGATGCCGTCATTCGCACGCACCTGCGTATCACCCATCTGATATATCTTATAGATATCCTGTAGTTCTATGAGATGCGGATGCTCGCCGCTTTGTCTGTTTTCTACTGTAGCTGTCCTATTCCTCACTGTCATCTTCCTCATAATATCCCATGTCACCGCCGCCCATCACGAACTGCGACATATCCGTGATCTCAGTACGAGGTACATATACTTCATCAGACTCACTCAGACCTGATAGAATCTGCACATCCGAATCACTGCTGATGCCGACAGTGACCTCAACCTTGTGGAAGCCGTCCGGCACACCGTCTGCGAGTTCTTCCTCACTCGTATCCTGATCCTGTGCATTTTTCACATAGACCAGATTACCCCGCATCAGGGAATCTACCGGGATACACCGTGCATTCTTCTGTTCATCCAGAACGATCGTCGCTGATACGTTCATACCCGGCAGGAGCGAACCAACCTCATCCATCTCAACCGTCACCGGATATTCGGTCACACCACCGTTTGTGATTGCCTCCAGACTGATGTTCGTAATGTGTCCGGTCATCTCTACCTCAGGCAGCGCATCCGCAGTGACCTTTACCTCCTGTCCGACCTGAATCTTTAATACATCCAGTTCATCGACCTTCATACGGAACTTTACTTTTGAGAGATCGTAAATCACTGCGAGCGGGTTGGCATACGTCGCATTGATATTATCCCCTGCCTTGGCATTTTTCGTAATGACAGTTCCGGAAATCGGGGCGGTCACACTGTAGTCATCCAGACTCTTTTTTGCACTCGACAACTGATTCTCGGCACTCTCTACGTTCAGCTCCGAACTCTTGACACTGTCACCGACCGTTGCATCCTCTAGTACCAGATAGGTAGCGCCTTTTTTGAGATAGCCGCCCTCTTTGATCTTTAAAGTCTCAATCGTGCCGCTGCCGTCTGCGATCAGCGTTCCTTCGGATTTGACTGAAAATGTACCTGACGTATTACAGTCCGTACTGCCGATGCTCGCAGATCCGCTCATCCCGGCCGCGATGCCGCCCGGATTGATCACCTCGATTGTCACATAGCGGACAACCATATTGCCGGCCAGTGTCGTCGTCGTCGGATCAATCGCAGTCACAGTGCCCCGTATCCGCTCGTCCTCATCATCCACATAGACATTCGCACGGTTTCCGATCCAGCTGTTCTTCACATCCGATGCATTGAACGGCACCTCCAGCGTCATCGTTGTATTATCATAGACATCTGCTACCTTACTGCCTGCCGTGATCTTCTCACCCGCTGATACATACAGTTTTTTGATATATCCCTCCTGATCGGATATGAGCGATAGATTGTCCCTGGTCTGCTGTTTGCTATCTACGGCATCATTGTAGCTTTGCTTTGCCTGCTCGACACTCAGCTCAGCCGATTTGATCGTACTCTCTACGTTTTCCGTAGAAAACTGATACAGCATCTGCCCCTTCTCTACAACGTCTCCCTCCTCAAACGGTGCATTTATAATCTCGCCCTGCACCATCGGAGTGATCGAATACTGGTCATTCGGCTCGATCGTACCGGTTCCAGTCAATGTCACCTGCAGATCCTGTGTCACCGGAGCCTGTGACTGATACATTCCGTCTAACATTTCAGCTGCCTTTTTCGCAAGGATTTTGGGTACGATGACAAATATCACGACAACCAGAATCACGAGAATGATCAGCCCTTTGATATGTTTTTTAAAAAAATTTAATATTTTTTCTTTCATTATTTTCTTCCTATTTTGCTTACTTTGCCTTTGCTACAATCACACGCACTCTGCCGCCCGTCGTTCCGTCATAATATGCTGTCAGATCATAATTCGTCAGACTCATGACCTTTGACAGTTCTGTCGCATAATATGAGGAGCCTTTTTTCAGATATACTCCTACATCATCTGCCAGTACATATGCGTTTCTGCCATTCGATACTTCCGTCTGCGTAATAGAAGTCACAGTCATGCTGCCGAGCGTCTTGATACCTGTCACCGATCCGTCTGCCGCAAATGCGAACTGCGCCGGTCCTGTATATCCCTGCATCGCAAAGATCTGTCCGTTACTCGTCGCATAGCCGCTCTGATCGCCGATCTGATAGCTGTAGTTGCCCATGAAAGTCATCGTCTCGGGACTTGACACCTCACTCGCAGCAATCAGAATACCGTATTTATAATTATCCCCTGTTACACCACGAACAATCAGATCTGTGATCTCTTTGTTCGCATTCACATGATAATACAGGATATTGCTTGCATTGATCGTCAGTCCCGCCAGACGATTGCGCTCAATCCGGCTGTAGGTACCGCTGTTATCATATTCCAGTATCCGGATACTCTCAGAGAGCTGATAGCTGGAAAACCGGCTCGCATCTGCACTCACAATACCATTCAGCCGGTCGATCGTCACTTTATTGACAACCGGCTTACCATTATCAAACGCGACCTCCACAGGTGTCCGCTCCGAGAACTTCGTCAGATCCTCGACCTCATACTCATGTGTCTCACCGAGCGTGTCAAGCATGGTAATATATTTTTTCACAGTTGTATCATTTTTATCATCACTGACTTTTTCCGTCTTGGATAACACAATACCACCAATAAAAGAATTGAGTGTCGCCGCATTGCCGATACCGACGACTTTGCCGTCTTTTCCAAGCAGCAACGTGATATAATCTCCGACCGAATAGCTGCCCATCGCAGATACATCATACGCGATCTGCTGATCTGCCAGTGTATAGCTCGTGCCTGCAACCGTCACTGCATTCGGTGTATAGCGATCCGGCGATACTCCATTCAGACGCCCGGTTACACGATCCTGATATACAAAAATACTATTCAGCTTTTTTGAATAATAGAGCACATCATAGGTATGTATATTGTCTGCTGAGCTTTTCGATCCATCGATATAGATCGTCGCACTGCCGGTCTTGAACGGAATCTGCTTCTTCCAGTCACTTCCCGCGATCACCGGCCCGTCCAGTTCATCGTAGACGAGCGGCAGATAAGAGATATCACCATTCGCATCCAGCGTATAATTCAGTGAACGCGCATAGATTGTCCCACTCTTGTCCGCTGTCACCTGCATATTGTAGAGCAGGCAGCTCATGTCTTTATAAGTCATGGCTGCGGATGCCTTTTTACGGATATTCGTATCCAGTTTCTGCGCTCTGTAAAAAGACATTTTAGCGCTGGCGAGACTGCCCTGGAAATCACTGTCCTGATAACCAAGTACCGCGAACACTGCCGCTACGGATTCCTGCAGTGTCACCGCCTGTTTCGGACGGAATTTTCCACTCAGATTGCCCTTCATCCAGCCGTTTTCCACCGCAATGCGAATATACGGTGCATAGGCACTCGTGCGCTTCACATCGGAATACATCGATGTTTTAACCGTTGTTCCTACCTTATCCTTATAAGGAGACAACTGTACCAGCATCTTTGCAAACTCCTGTCTGCTGACTTTCTTTTTCAATCCTGCATTTGTCGTCTGGCTCTGTTTTAACACGCCCTGCGCGACAAGCACACGGCGTGCAAGCGCCGCATCATAAGTCGGATTCGTCTTTTCTGCAGCCACTGTGCCCGCTGTAGCCGCTGCACTGGCCGTCACATCCGCCGCTGCCGGAGTCACTGCAGTAAATGCAAGCGCTGCGCTCAACAGGACGAGTGCAATACGATCGTATCTTGTTTTCATCCATTCCACCTCTGTTTTTTTATTTGATAGTGCACTGTTATATACAACGAAAGATCGGGCAGAAAGTCTTCTTCTGCCCGATTGGTATTATATCATGTGCAAAACCAGCACATGACCGGCATTCGTCACTCGTCAATCATGCAAGCATGTTGACTCGTTTGCACTCATTATATCACGACTCCTATGCCGTGTATATTTTTTTATAAAATTTTAAGAATCACTGTAACTCATACGCCCCGGCACGCGCGAACTGATCTGCCATATCATAGACGATGATCTCATCCGCGCACACCAGATAGAGCTGATCTCCGATATACACATTCCGGTAAGCGTCCGAATTATAACTGTAATCCTCACTCTCAACGATCCGCTCCGTACATTGCTCCTGCAATCTGCCATCGGTCACACGATAGATCCGCTCGGAAATATTGTTCTGTTTCCCTTTATCATCAGTCATAAATGCAATCACATTTTTCGTACTGTCTGCCAACAGCGCCTTGTAATTATACGCTGCCGGTGCACCAGCTGCATCTTTGAGTACAACCTTATCACTCTCCTTGACGTTCATCGGATCAGAAATATCATATAAAGACAGCTTCATGCCGGTAAATTCGCTATCCTCTGCCTTTCGCTCCTCACCGACCCCAATCAGGTGCGTATCATCCCAGAACTGCAGATAATCTGAAAATCCCGGTATCTCAAGTTCACCAATCAGCGTCGGATTCGCCGGATCACTGAAATCAACCGTAAAGAGCGGATCCATGTTCCGGTAAGTGACAAAATAGCCGATATCATCGACAAATCGTGCTGCATAGACGCTCTCGCCATCTGCAATATGATCGATCTCCCCTTTGATCTTCAATTGATCATCCAGTACATACAACCAGTTTGTCGAATAATCGGTCGTCAACACATACAGATATCCGTCCTGATTCTCATGAAGTGCAAAGGTATCGCTGATCTCTCCTTTTACCGATTCCGCACAGTCAGCAATGATCTGTCCATCCCGGATCCTGAATTTTGTGAGTGCAGTCGTTGTATTGTCGATCGCCTCCGAATACTCTGACCTGTATAGAACGACACTGTCCTGCGTCACATACATCGTCGAATAGCCACTGAAGATCAGCTTCTGATCACATACAGTCTCCGGATCATTGACATCAAATGAAGCGATCACGACACCGCCCCGGCTCTGCTGTTGTGGCAGATAGATGCAATCAGACGGTATCGTCTCTCCCTGTACTTTAGGGAGTGCCGTCCTCACCTCTTTTTCACCCGGATACATGCGTGTCTGCTGGTTGCTCAATCCCTGATCCTTGATCGGCACATCATCCAGTTGCCCGATCACCTTCGCATATAACTGATACATATCCACAAAATAATTCGTAAACAGATAGACCTGGTCTCCGATCTTTCGCGATGTATTGTATGTGCCGTCCTGCTCAAACCTGCCAATGAGCTGTGCACCCGCCGGAATGCTGATATCATAGGTCAGCACAATTGTACGTATATGTGGATTGGATATAAAATCTACATCACCCGACACGTAGGATGTATCCTCCCCAGTCTGCTCCGTGTCCTCTGTCTGCACGATCAGCAGCAGGCGATCTCCGGATACATACATCTCACGGATCGTATCGAGATTGCCCTCCAGTTTCGGGGTAATACTGCCGAGCTGTCTGACCTGTCCGCCAGCCGTATCGACGATACGCACCTGTCTGTCAGCGGCAATATAGATATACTGTCCGTCGGTCTTTACGATATCACTCTCATCTACACCTTCCACCTGTAGATTCGTCGTGGAAAAATCAGCACCCGCGGCTGTATCCTCACTGGCTGCCGCACTATCCTCCATCACAAAATTCTTTTGTGTATCCGTATCCCGAAATGCACCCGCGCTGCCATCCGCTGCTCCTTCGATCAGATTCAAGCCTGTCGTCATCGAATCGCCCGCATAGCCATTCCGCGATAACCGGAACATGTGCCCGACTTCTTCATAACTGTCTGCCTGATGATAATCACCCAGTTCTGTCGCTGAGACCAGTTCTTCCTCATCGTTCTTCCCCTGACTGGCATCCGATACAGCTTCATGGTTATCCTGTCCAGATGGATGATCATCACCTGCTCCTAGCTGGCTGCTGCCATCATCGGACGTCATCACACCTGCTGCGCCATCCCCCACTGCTGCCGTCTGGCGCTCTGCCAGTGTAAATGTGCCAAACGATACGACGAGCACGATTGCTGCCGCGGCTACGCGGCTGCCGTATCCATGCCAGTGAAATATGTGCGGTTTTCTCTGCTTGTTTCCAGTCCTGTTTTCCTTTTCGTTCTTATTTTCGTTCTTATTTTTATTCTTATTTTTATGTTCCCCACTCTGTGGCTGCTCACAGATGCTCTCCTTCATCTGTTCCGGTACAAGTTCCGGCGGTATCTCCACCTGCTGCGCCTCCCGCCACATTGCCTCTAATAACCGATTTTCCTCCATATGCGGACCCTCCTTACACTCTTTCCAGCGCTTCACCCATACGTTTGAGTGCCCGATGCTCTCTCGAACGCACGGTATTTTCATTCATATGTAATGCTTCTGCCAGTTCCCGCGTCCGGTAACCCGCAAACAGATGAAGGCCTATGATCAGTCGATCCGTGTCATCCAGCTTCTGGAACTCCTCGCGAATCTGTAGATGCTCAGCACTCGGCACATGATCCGGCGCAGTCAGTGTATCCGCAACCGCATCGGTCAATTCCGTCGGACGGCGTACATATTCGCGCAGCTTTGCCCTGCACTTATTTGCCAGTATCGCGAAGATCCATTGCTTGAAGGAACCATCCTCACGCAATGATCCAATCGTCGCCCATGCATCCATGACCGCATCGCTGACTGCATCCTTTGCGTCCTCCGCATGATGCAGCAGGTAATATGCAAATCGATACATCTCCTGATACACATCCCTGTACAGTTCTGTAAATGCCGCCGCGTCTCCTGCCTTTGCCGCGCGTACCATGTTTTCTCGTTCCATAGCTATCCTCCGGATGACGGTGACTGCTCTTGTCTTGTTGCAGCACCAATGCTAGAATCTTCATCTGCTTTACATAGGATAAGTGTAAAAAAGAATCCGTTTTGTTGCAGGAAATTTTATTTTTATAAAATTTTTATAACATATTTTTCAAAAAGGTCTTCACAGCGAGCAGATCCGGCAGTACCTCCGTTGCCAGTCCACGGATCTCATCCGTCGGCTGCTTGAGATCCGGCACCATGATCGCCGTGATGCCGGCTGCAGCCAACGCACGCATGCCGTTGTAAGAATCCTCAATGCCGACTGCATGCTCCGGTGACACCCCGAGCACTTCACAAGCCTTTAAAAAGATATCCGGCTCCGGCTTACTGCGTGCGACCATATCCCCGCAGATCACTGCATCAAAATAATCGAGTAGTCCACCGTCCCGCAGCTCCTGTGTAACGACTTCTCTTCTCGTAGAAGAAGCAAGCGCCACCTTCAGATTATGCATATGCAAAAACTGTAACAGTTCCTCTACGCCTTTCTTTTTCGGAAGTCTGCCCTCTCCATAACGCGCATGAAACAGTGCTGACATCTCCTCCTTATATTCATCATAAGGGAAATCTGCTCCATAATGCTCCAGCATGATCTCCCTCGTCTTCTCGCGCGTCGTGCCCAGTGCTTCGTAGCATGGTGTCTCGATGTCACCAAACCCATATTTTTCTGCGATATCCTTCCAGCATTCGATGACCTTGATCTCTGAATCAAAGATCACACCATCCATATCAAATAATACCGCCTGTATCTGTGTGTTCATCATGTATTCCTCTCTTATTCATTTCAATTTCGGTGTTTGCGAAACTCTTGCATGAGGTCACAGCTCCCGCAATCATATCTGTTTTGCTCGCGTTGCTGCGTTTTATGTAACGCAGCATTGGCTGCTAGGGTTGCAATAGTTCCCGTCAGCTGCGACTTTTGTTCGGCGAAGTGCGAGCGATTCGATAACGAACTTCTTGTCGTAGCATAAAGACGCAGGCTATGTGTGTGAGCAAAGCGAAAGACACATAGAGCCAAGTCTGAAGAAACAGCGAGACACCGCCGGACAACCAGAGCAGTCTGATCGGGACACTATTACAACCCTAGCTGCCAGTCTGTACTTCCAAAATAGTTTTGCTGCCGCCTCTCACTGCAAAGTGATGGCATACGGACTACCATACATCTCCCGTAGCTGCGCCACATGATTGTACTGCTCCCCGATACAGAACTCCTTCGACCAGGTCATGTAATATGCCCACGGTATATGCGACTGTGCAAGCAATTCGATATCCGGCAGATAACCTACTTCCGCCAGCGCAGCCACCTTATCCGCCGATGTCACGCGGATCAGTTTTTCATACTGCTCGTGATAATCCGTGTGTTCATAAGCGCTCAGATACACATCCACCGATACGATATCTACACAGTCATCGCCGGGATAAGCGTCCTCCGCGGCACAATTCCACACCCAAAGCAGATGATCCAGATGCAGTTCGTTCGTGTAATATTCATACATAAGCCGGTACAGCTTTGCTGCTATCTGTGGCCCTTTGGCTCCCCACCAGAACCAGTCACCATCCGACTCATGAAACGGTCTCCACAAGATCGGAATATGTGCATCCTGAAATTTTTTCAGTTCAACCGCAATCATATCCATATCGTGGTAAAATGCCATGCGCTCCGGGGAACCTTCCACCAGAATCTGCGTGGCATCAAAATCGGTATTTTCCGCATAAAAACTCTTGTCATGTCCCCCAATCGGAGAAAACCAGTGAAAAGACAGCGTCACGATCCCGCCAGACTCCTTCGCCCACTCAATCGCAGTCTCCATCGTGTTCCGGTTCTCATATACCTCTGTCAGGCATGCGTCTGTTGCATCTTCATAGTTAATATTCGGTGAATACGCAAGCATCTCAAATCCCCGCAGCATTGGCTCTTTTCCGGTCATCTCACGAATATACGTGATCTCCTCCATCGGATTCGTCTGCGTATGCTGTCCGGTGATCAGGGCTTTCCCGGCCGTTTCTGATAGATAATTCAACAGCCGCTTTGCCTCGGCTGTCGCATTCTTATTTGCTGTCTGTTGCATGTCTGGCTCCTCCCTATCCTATCGTTCGTTTACCAGCTACTTTTGATTCATGTATTTATCTGTCTGCATCATGTACCAGCTTCACGATCTCCCGCAGAGAATCTGCCACAAGCACACCATCCGGCACGATCATATCCCTGCTTCGCCGATACAAACAGGTCTGCATCCCGTACAGCTGACCTCCTCTGATATCCGATGTGAGCGAATCACCGATCATCATGCTCTCCTGCGGCGCGATCTGCTCTGCACGCCCAGCATTTAATTCTGCAAATGCATAATCAAAGAATTTTTCTGATGGTTTTGATGCTCCTACTTTTTCAGATATAAACACATCGTCAAAGGCATCCCGCATCCCTGCGATCTCCAACCGATGCAGCTGCTGTTCATATGGTCCGTTGCTCGCCGCACATAAGATATAATCTTCCTTTAATGCATCCAGCAGATCGTAGGCACCTTCCTCCGGGATTGCACTGTCATATAACGCACCGCGAAAATATTTTTCAAACACCAGGCCGTCAAAATCGATCCCCAGCACCTCAAACACCCGATTCCATCGGATCTTTGTCAGTTCCGCAAATGTCAGGGTCGCATCTTCGATCTGCCTCCACAGTCCATTATTCACCTGCGTAAATTTATCATACATCCACGGCTCATATGTCTTTAATCCGAAATGCGCAAACCCTTGTTTCATTGTCTGTTTCACATACTCGTCAAAACTGAGCAATGTGTTGTCAACATCGATAAAAATTGCTTTTAATTTCATCACAATCCTCCCGCAACTCAGAAATGAATTCCCTCATAACTCCCCGGGAACACGATGCCCTTCATGCCAACACCCTGCGCGGCTTCCACGTTATCTGCGCGGTCATCGATAAACACACATTCTTCCGGCCTCAGATCATAAGTACTACACAGCAGTTCATAGATACGCGGGTCCGGTTTGATGAGTCTGACAGTCGATGAGACCATGATTCCATCAAACAGCTTTGCATCAAAACACCTCGGGAAATATTCATAAAAAAGCTGGCATGCATTCGACAACACATACATACGATAGCCTGCAGCTTTGCATTTTTTCACAAAATCCTCGGCACCCGGAATCTGTATGAGATCCTCCTGCCAGTGATCTACGATAAGCCGCAGCGTCTCATGCATCGACTGTGGCAGTTTGTCTCTGACCAGTCCATAACGCTGGTCGTTGACGATCTCCCCGCGGTCACCCATGATCCATATATCACTGCAGAACAGTTCCTTCATGATCAACTGTTTTTCTTCTTCCGAATGACAATACCGGTCAAGTGTCTTTTGCGGTGCAAAATCCAACAATACATTTCCCATATCCATGACTACATTTTTTATCATTCCGCTGCCTGTCCCTTCTGTTGTTCCTCTCGCTTCTCTATCTCTTTGGCCTGACTCTTTCTCGCGCGCTTCCAGGTAGCTAACCACAAACACACGGTCAGAACTGCTGCTATGAGACTGATGCCTGCGCCTTCCTTTAAATACGGATACGACATCGTGATCACCGTCGTTCCCTTCGATACATGAATCAGATGATTTTTCTCCTCAATCGGCTGATTGCTCGTAAAGATATCGTGATACGAGATCGCCGTATTGACATCATCCTTATCTGATTCGATCGTGATCCGGTCAGCGTCATACGTGACATCTAAAGGTACGAGTGTGCGCTCCGGCAGCGCATTTGCATCCATATCCAATGCATGTGCCAGCAATGCACCCACCTGCTGATCCTTGGTCAATGCATAGTGGTATGTCAGGTTGAATCCGATAAAGACGAGATTCTCATTATATTTTGTTCCGTAAAAATCCAGAGACTGATCCAGATCCAATGCGGTTCCCCACACATCATCCAGCCCATTGATATAGACAGTCTTCCAGTCTGTATAGCCCGAAGGGAACAGATCCGGATGCAATACACCATCGATCGTATCCAGTTCCGGATAGCCGTTTTTAAAATTGATGCTATGGCTGTCTGTGCCGAGAAAACTCTGAATACCGGTTGAATTATCGACCGGTATGCCGTCTGCGAGAATCACAACCCGTGTGCCGTTCTCCGTCAGCTTCAGGATCATATCCTCTGCCGCCTTTTTATGATCATAGGTAAATCCGGACAGATAGACCGTATGATACTGTGACAGTTTCTCATAGGTATAATCATTCAGATTCGTGGAGGATGTTTCCTCGACCGACGGGAATGCCATCGAGATCAATGAAGCCGATGTGCCGATTCCGATCGCATCATAAGTACTGATCACACCAAAGCTCTCCGGTGTATCCATATGATACAGGTAATAATCTTCATTGCTGTCTATCCGTTCATATCCGACACGCTTTGCAGCTTCATCCAGACGCTGCAGATTCTCCGGCTGCTTACTCTGGTTACCAAGCTGTATCACTGCCGTGTCACTGCCCAGCTCCACCATACGGTCAAACAAATACAGATAATTCATATTCTCATAAGATTCGTTCAGTCTGGATATGTTCATCGCAGTTGCAGCAGACTGCCATCCTGCGCCAAAAGTCGCCATCACGCCATCATCAGGATCAGATATGCAATATGCCGCCGTAGCTCCCAGCGTACTCAGATCTATGAGTGTCAGACGCTGGCTGGTCATCGATTTTGCCTCCGCGATGAGTGTTCTTTCCTCGAGCTGCTCCATACGCTGTGCCGGTGTAGTGCCATCCATCGTCCCATAGATCAGCTGCAGCGAAGGAACCGTGTCCAGCACGAGCAATAATACAATCACTACCAGAAACGGCTTTTTCAGCGTACTCCAGATGAGCAGGCTGTACAGTGCAAAGCATAACGCGATCGATATAAAACGCAGCATCCACAGATACTGGCTGCCCGGAAGCAGCACGAGCACATCATACATCGTTGTCGTTGTACATATAAAAATAATAAAAGCCGTCCAAAATCCCGCCATGGAGCGTTTTTTAGCAAATAAGATGCCAAATATCACGAGTACAAATGCCGCCAGTCCAAAATAAAATACATCGAATCCCTGCGACAAGCGGCGCAGCGGATCGAGCGACAGCCATGCATCCTGGAAAAACTGCCGCATGACCTGCGAACTGTCTGTCGATGTGATTCCACCTTTCAATGATGCATACAGCCAGATTCCGGTCAGCAGAAATCCCAAAATGACTGCCAGCAACACATGTACGACAGACCGCAGACTCTTGCGGTACAGCATGCCATATACTGCCACAAAGATCAGTAGTGCCAGCGCGATCATTCCTGCATATCCCGTATGACACATTGTCATAAATACAAAACAGAGCGTGAGTTTGGGCAGACTGCTCCAACGCCGCTCCAGCAGATAATCATGCACATTTTCCACAAACAGCGGCAATACAATCATGCATAATGCACGTGGCAGATTTCCCTCTACAAACACAGCGAGCAGATTATTGGGCATAAAAAACCACAATGCGCCAAAGATCGCACCCAGTACCGGTCTGCCGTGGCGCCGTCCGATCACAAACCAGGACACCGCTCCCATAAAAGAAACGATTCCTAAGAATACCAGATAGCCGCCAAAGCAGTCGCCGCCTGCGATCGCCTGACACATTGCGAGAAAATATACCGGCATCGGTGCCCAGTAACGCATCATCTCTACGCCGTTATACCACATCGGGTCAAACAACGGATACCAGTTGCCGTCCTTCAGTGCCTGATACAGCACCGATCCCTTATAAATATGACACATCGTATCCGAGCCGGACGGATAGACACCGCTGCGCGACACCAGATACATGACCGCCAATGAGATCGCCGCATAGATCCCTAACACCAGTATGCAGCCCAGCATACCGCCTATACTTTTGAAATATGATCTCTCTTCGAATGTCTTAGTCTTCATGTAATACGCTCTCCAGCATCTCATCGATCACACGATCCAGCGTCTTGTCCGTCTTTTGCCGGATATCAGCCATGTACTGTTCGTCCTTGTTATAAGTCACCACGTAGCTTCGTGTCGGTGTCTCACTACCTTCTATTCTGACCAGTTCTCCATCGACATCCCGCATAATCTGACGCAGCCGCTCACCAAAATACTCGACAATATTTTCCAATGTAGGTATGACTACATCAAACGGTTCGATATCGTTCAATATCCGGTCCTGATACTGCGCAAAGAATCCGGATGCTGCTTTTTCATAGGCATTAAACTCCATAAAATCGCTGCGCTCCACAACAATGTCCAGCGTGATCTCCCACGTGTGCGGATGGATCTCTCCGCGCCTTCCATTAATAATGATACTGTGACTCGCATTCAGATAAAATTTAAATCGGTACTCGCGTAATAAATTACTGTCCATGCTTCAACACCTCTTTACACATATTGGCAAATACTGCTTCCAGATACTGTTCCGGCTTCTCTGTCAGATATTCTCTGGTCACATATTCGGCTCCCAGCGTGGCTACCTGTGCCTTCCGGTCTTCTTCTGAGATCTGTTCGACCCGCAGATTCAATAACAAAATATACGTGTCATCGATAATGACACGGACGGTCTTCTCGTTAAACTTAATCTGTAGCTGTGCAAAAAATTCATCTCGTTCCTCTCCTGCCGGGCATTTGACGAGCAGCAGTTCGAGCGGCCAGACATCCTTTTTCTCTTCTACACGCATGAGCAGATTCATGAGCGCATCTGCCTCAAACGCATTGTATTTTGTCTCAAACTGACGATCCTTTTTCGTCTTTTCCTGACTGATCTGCTCAACCCGTGCTACCATCTCCCGGTTTTCCGCATCGCTGACACAGAATTTTTTATACCATTTCTCAGCCAGAATCACGAGTACCATACCACCGGATATGATAAATAGCAGCATAATGATGATCAGTAATACCAGACAGATCTTTGCACTCATATAGTCATTCTGATCCAGGATCACATCTTTTCCGGTGAGCAGACACAGATGATAATTCATATCGTTATAAGAAAACAACACACCAGATGCCACATATTCCCGGTCATTCATCTCTATGATCGCATGTGTGACTTTATTGACCTGCAGATTGCTGATAAATGCATCTGCACTCTTGGTCGAATAATACGTCTGTGTAGAAAATCCTTTATAACGGTTCGTCTCCAGCACATCCTTGACAAAGACGATGTCATTTTGCTGGGACATCGTCCAATAATGGCTGTTGGAGCTGTCTAACGTATGCAGGATATCCTCGATGATCTCTGAGTCATCCCGGTTCTCCTTCAGGTTAATCTGGTCAAGTACCAGCTGCACATAGCCATCCTGCTGTGTCGCGTAGACACTGAGTATGCCATCTTCATATTTCTGAAGCTGTTTCCAGCCGAATGCCGCCATGATCTCCGTAAATACGAGAACAACGATCAGCACCAGCCACGCATTCACCCGCTTCAGTTCTTTTTGTTTCTTATGATTTATTTTACTTCCCTGTTTCACTTCAAATTCCCCCAACGTTTCCGGTTCATCTGAATTGACAAAACTTCTGATTTTTGAGGCTTTGTCACGTATCGCAGACAAATCGTGTGCGATAATATCACGAAATGCCGTCCGTTCCTCTGACAATGTCCTTGTCTTCCATGCACTGTTCGTGTTGATACTGTTTATGATACCGGCAAACCGGATAAAGAACACGACCAGATTAAAAAATGGCAGCAAGGGCACGACCCACCACTGCCTGCGGTAATAGCGTTTCACATCCGGGAAATCCCGCAGAAAACCGATCGTTGAAAAATAATACATATATCCGCAGATCGTATACAGGCCAAACAAAATAGCCGTCGCCATCAGTACTGTCTTTCCGGAATACCCGACAAAGGTCAGGCAGATCAATGCCAGATACCAGATAATACGCGGAAATGCAAATGTATGGTCGTACATCAATGTCTTGACTGACACATCCGTAAACATCTGATAAGACCGCATCTTTTTCCCACCGAACATCTTCGCCACTTCCAGGCTGCCGCGCTGCCAGCGCTGTCGCTGCGTATATAGTTTATCCGCATTCTCAATCGGGTCTACAAAAAAGATCGACTTCTCACTCATATAGATCCGCTCACCCTGCAGATAGCGCATCTGGAATGTGATCTGCGTATCCTCAGCGAGCGTCTCCGTGTTATACATTCTGGACTTTAGGATCGCAGATTTACGGAACGCAGAAAAGGCACCTGACACTGTGTAGATCGAATTCAGGTCAGATGCATAATTTCTTCCCGCAAGAAACGCCTGCGCGTATTCCATAAATTCCATTTTACGAAACAGACGGGAGAATCCCCATGGATACTGATCCACGAGCCGCGGTTCGATCAGAATCGCACCCGTCATACAGTTGATAGACGTATCGTTCTCAAATTTATCGACCATATAGGTCAATGCACGTTTCTCCAATATGCCATCACTGTCGATATGAATAATATATTTTCCCTCACTATTATACAATGCCAGATTGAGTGCACGCGATTTGCCCTGCTCCGCATTCAGCCACTGCATAATCAGATCCGGATATTCCTTCTGACATCTGGTATACACCGCAAAGCTATTATCCGTACCACGATTATTCACGAGGAAGATACGGATCTGCTTATTCGGATAATCACAGTCATTAATAGAACGGATACACGCCTCCAGCGTATCCTGCGAATTGTAGACCGGGACAATGATCGATATCTCCGGATAGATAATCGGTTTTGGTATTTCTTTTGCAAACAATATACGTCTGAGCAGAATCAAAAAGCTTCCAAATGCCGGTATGATCTCCATGATTAATGGAATCACAATCCATGCTGCCCAGAACACAAACGAGTTTGTAAATCGTTCAATGATCTCCATAGCTGAACTTTCCTAATTTCATTCGTATAATCTGTGGCTTCGTAAACACATAAAAGTACAATAGCACAGACAGTGCATAGAATACCAGTCGACCCACCAATGCGTGCGACATATAATACAGATCCAGTCCACCAAAGTGGATCATCTCACAGATCAGTATAATGCGCAGTGCATTTGCCAGCATAATGTACAAAATGCCGCATATCGCTACGATCACGCGCTCCGCAACCGTGTACACACGGAAAAATACAAGCAGTGCCAAAAAAGCCATAATCTCTATGATACCGGAACACTCAAAATCGATCTGCAGCGTAATCGCACCCACATCTGACTGTACAAACAGAATGCCATACTTGAAAAACGGCGAAAATGTTCCGGTAAGTTTTCCGATCAGTCCTGCGATCGCTGCGACTGCCCGCGCCAGCGGTTCGGTCAGAACCGGACGGACGAAAAACATCATCAGTAAAAATAATCCCATTGCCCCCAGTATGTAATGCCAGAACGGCAGTTTTGCCCGGTCTGTCACCCGCAGCAGATACAGCCATACACATGCGGCAATGATTCCTATGATATACTTCATTACTTAAACCTGTTTCTTTCTCTTACGCTGTGCCAGATAAACAACACCCGTCGTGGACAGACATAAGAAAAGTCCCATACCGGCACCAGTCGGAGTACCTGCAGTGGTCACCCACTGCTGTCCGATACGTCCCCACTGACCCTCGAGTGTACGAATCTCATCCGTTGACATTCCTAACAATTTTGCCACAGAATCTAGATCTATTTCGAACTCCATATTATCTTCTGATGGAGAAATAGTCACATACATTTTTCCATACACACCATTGCCATGTTCATTAAAGTATATATGACCATTATCAAACCTAGCACCTTTACTACCATTCGCTTGAAGCTGTGAAATATTTGTTACTCCTCTGTCTTCCATCTTCCATCCGTTAGCATCAAACATATAAAACTCATATGTACCCGGTGACAGACTGCTCACATCAGAATTAAAATTGATCGTTCCATCGGCAGCCACAGCCAAAAAACGCGGATAAAACATCTTATCTCCATTAATACGGATCGTCACCGCAGAGGTAAACTCGCCACCAGCTTCCTGCAGATGTGCAGGCATATTTGTGACAACATGGGCATACAGCTTACCGTCTGATGCATACATCGCTCCGTCTGCGTCTACAACCTTTTCCTGTGTACCGGGCGTTGCATAATTAAGCAATACGTGCGGATAATAGTCCCAATCCCCATACAGACCATCATAGGTGATTCCACTAAAATTATTATTATCTGCGTCCGGATCGCCCTGCAAATTTGCTACATTCTGTATAAATGTCGCTCCCTGATACAACCCAAAAGAGATTGTCTGCTTATACTTTGGTAACTCACTGGAGGGAATTGACACCTCCCACTGATACGAATCCTGTCCCCAGGCAGTACTATCAACCGCTACCTTTGCACCATCTACACCATTGACACAAGGCTCACTGTTATTTCGATGTGACAGCCGTACCAACACACTACGTCCCATATCTGTTGTGATTGCAAACTGACCGTTACTATATGCCCCGTCCCAAGTTATCGCATTCCAGATTTTCGTATTTTCTTTAAAATACAGATATACATAATCGCCATCCCATACCATAGCGGTCTCGGTCAATACCCCACCTGTAGTTACCGGTGTCTTGGCCACCGCATCCCAATCAGAAAAATCACCATCGATCGTGATACCCTGATAGCTTCCGACGACCTTTTGTTCTTCTTTCTGATTCAGCAACTCAGGATCTTCGATCGCATCCTCGTCCGGAATCTCCTCCTGATCATCCGTTGTCTCTTCTATCTGCGGATTCTGTTCTTCATCTGCATTGGGTGACTCGTCTGTCTGTGGATTCTGTTCTGCGTCTGCCTCAGGTGTCTGCGCATCCTGCTGCGGCTGATCTGTCCCGTCCACGCCATCTGTGCCATTTTCGCCATCTACTCCGCCTGCTCCATTTATGGACGGTGACTCGTCTGTCTGAGTCTGCTCTGACTCATCCGCATTCTGCGATGCATCGCTGTGTTCCGTTTCATCCGGCTGTTCTGTCACTGCGTCCTCCGCATGTTCCGATACCGTCGATGCCATCGCTGTCTGACTCCAGCCACCGGACAACACGAGTGATCCTGTCATACAAAGTGCTGTCAAAGCTGCCATTCTCCGTCTCATACCATTTGTTCTGTCTTTTTTTCCATTTTGCATCTGATTCGTCCCCCTACGATTCTAGTGCTAAAAAATCAGCCGTCTCTGTATCTGAAAACTTATAAAAAACAACGTCAAATCCACAATTACCTTGATTCCTACCGCATTGATCGGAATTAGCTGCGCAAACATCGTTACCAGTGCCGCACTCGCCATCATCTGTACGATACATAACACCGCATACCGCCACGCGCTGCCTGCCATCCGCCGTTTGCTCTTAAATACCACCTTGCAATTAATCAGATAATTGACGATCGCAGACAATATACGTGCCGCTACCGTGGCGACCGTGATCGACATCACTCCCAACGCAAGCGGTGCGATCCATTTTGAAATCAATGTAAATCCTGCGATATCCACGACGAATCCGATGAGCGAAGCCATACAGAACTTGAACAGCAGTGCATAGATCTGCACGGAATCACCAAACGGTCTGAAATGTGACGCACGATTCTGTTCCAGATATACGGTTTCAATTGTTATCTCATATATCGGCACATCTAACGTTTTTGTAAACAGCAACATATTCGTTTCATACTCAAAACGCTCCCCGGATACTGCTAACAGCTCCCGCATAAATTCCGCCGGAATTCCCCGCAGTCCCGTCTGCGTATCCGTCACAGAGACTCCACAGCACACCTTCATAAAAAAGCGAGTAAACCGGTTGCCACAGGAACTCTTCCACGGAACATTCCGATCTGAGAAGTCACGACATCCCAGCACCAGCGCACCCGGCCGTTCCAACAGTGCCTCCCTGCATCGGATAATGTCGGACGGTAAATGCTGACCATCCGCATCCGCCGTAACGACTCCCTGCAGATCCTGCCAACGCACCAGACACTCATTAAATCCGGTCTTGAGCGCCCTGCCTTTTCCGAGATTTCTCGCATGTCTGACAACGACTGCACCCATTTGCTGTGCTTTTTCAAAAATCTCAGCTGCCTCCTGCGTCGTGCTGCCATCGTCAACGAGCACGATCGGATCCGTCCACTGATGTTCTAATGTATGCAGCAAGCCTAATAGATGCTGCCCCGGTTCCAACGCCGGGATCAATAATACGACCATGTTTTCTAACCTTTTCTATGTATTATATACAGTTTTCTGTCCTATTTCAACAATGTTTCTATATATTCCATCTCTTAAAAGTATACGTTCTGTGCCCCTTCAATGCAAGTCCAATTTCTTCCATTCTGTTCTCATTTCCATGACATATACAACAAATATCGCACAGCCCGTAAAGATCCACGAAGCAACATATACGTTCATCAGCATCTCATAAGTAGGGAACAGCCGGAATACCGTCACCATCCAGATCAGACGGAATACCACGGTCCCTAGTACCGTAATGACAGATGGTGCCAGTGATTTGCCCATTCCCCGGAGCGCCGCACTCTCTACCTCATACGTGGCAGTCAGTCCCTCGAACGCGCATACCCGGTGCATGCGTGCAATTCCATAGGCGGCGACTGCACTGCTGGCCGTATAGATACTGACAAAAAAGTCGTCCCATATCATAAAAATCACACTCAGGATCTCTGTAAATACGATTCCAAACAACATGCACAGCGCAAATGTCTTTTTACACCGTCTCAGATTTCTAGCGCCGTAATTCTGGCTGGTAAACGTAACCGCTGCCTGCGCAAACGCAGCTGCAATATCATAAGTAAAATACTCAAAGTTCAATGCAAGTGAGGATCCTGCAATCGCATTCTCACCAAATGAATTGATCCCACTCTGGATAAATACATTAGATATGGAAAAGATCGCTCCCTGAATACCCGCAGGAACACCTATGATCAACACGTTTTTTAGCTCTGCACCCTGAATCTGCAGCTTGTGAAAGCGAAGCTGGAACTCGTCATTTCTCCGGTATAGATGCAATATCGTCAAAGATGCACTGAGTATATTCGAGATAACAGTCGCGATACCGACACCCGCCACACCTAGCTGAAAACAGATCACGAGAAACAGGTTCAAAATCACATTGACAATACCTGAGAGCAGCAGATAATACATCGGCCTTCTCGAGTCTCCATAGCTTCTGAGTATCGCAGAGCCAAAATTATAGATCAGCATAAACGGTATACTCACAAAATAGATACGAATATACAACAAAGCCATCCCCAACACGCTCTGTGGTGTCCCGGATGCCTCCAGTATCACGCGTGCCGAGAGCATGCCGATGATCATAAGCACCAGTCCCAGCAGCATGCCAAATGCCATGATCGTATGGATCATACTATTGATCTTCTCACGCTTTTCCTGCCCGATCAGATTCGCCACCACCGCATTCGGCCCGACAGACAGCCCTACGATCAGATTCACAAAAATACCTACCAGTGCAACACAACTGCCGACTGCGGCGAGCGCCTGGTCTCCCGCGAATCTTCCGACAACTGCTACATCTGCAGAATTAAATAGCTGCTGCAAGATACTGCTGCACGCCAGTGGAAGCGCAAAGACAATCAGCTTGCCCGCGATCCCTCCATGTAACATATCCATCTCTTTTGCCTGTTTCATTTTATCTTCATCCACCTTCGTACTTCTCTTTTGCAAAACCCAGTATATACACTTCTCTATAAAAAGTCCATCTAAAAAAGAGTCGCTCGCAATTCTTCCGCGCCCTGGCGGGCACGCATTTGTGAAATATGTATAAAATTCCTCTAAATTTTTCATGAATTATGTTTATCTCGTTTCTTGATTTTTCTTTTTTCAAGTGATAAAACTACTTGTAACAAATAAATCAACCGCCCAAAAGCAACGAATGGGATACGTTGGTACAGATAAGACATCTCACAGAGAGCCGTCATATGGTGCGAGACGGCAGATGTTCCTGGCTGGCATCACCCACGAGCTTCACGCTGAATTCAGTAGGCGCCGACGTCTGCTCCACGTTATCAGAGCAACTGTTAGTAGACAGTATCAAGTGGCTGTGTATCCGTTCACAGCAACACAGAGTGGTCCCGCGGAAAATTCCGTCTCTGTAGTTCAATCGAACTACAGAGGCGTTTTTTTATATATTTATTCTCAATTCAGAACCAGGGCAATTTACGCCAAAATCGAAAGGTTGGTTTTGAATCGAATCCCAACATACCAAACTATAAGAAAAGAGGCTAGATTATGAATGGAATCTTAATGATGATCATCGGTCTTGTAGTATTAGGAGGCGCTTATCTTCTCTACGGACGATATCTTCAGAACAAATGGGGAATTGACCCGAACGCAAAAACTCCCGCTTATGAATTAGAAGACGGCGTAGATTATGTACCCGCTGATACAAACGTCGTATTCGGACACCAGTTTGCATCAATCGCAGGTGCCGGCCCGATCAACGGACCGATCCAGGCAGCGATCTTCGGATGGCTTCCCGTATTATTATGGGTACTGATCGGTGGCGTATTCTTCGGTGCAGTACAGGATTTTGCATCTATGTATGCATCTGTGAAAAATAAGGGACGTACCATCGGTTACATCATAGAGGAATATATCGGAAAGCTCGGCAAGAAGCTGTTCTTAGCATTCTGCTGGCTGTTCTGTATCTTAGTCGTAGCTGCTTTCGCAGATGTCGTTGCAGGAACATTTAACGGATTCTCTGTAGATGAAGCTACCAATGCAGTAACCAAGGTCGCAGCAAACGGAGCTGTAGCTACTACTTCTATCTTATTTATATTAGAAGCTGTAGCACTTGGATTTATCTTAAAATATGCAAAACTGAACAAATGGGTCAACACCGGTATCGCGATCGCAATGCTCGTCGCAGCCGTAGCAATCGGTCTGAACTGCCCGATCTACCTTGGCAGAACTACCTGGCATGTCATCATCTTTATCTACATACTGATCGCATGCGTGACTCCGGTATGGGCATTATTGCAGCCGCGTGATTACCTGAACAGTTATCTGCTGATCTTCATGATCGTCGGCGCTGTTGTCGGTATCTTCGTGTCAAACCCGAAATGTAACCTGTCTGCATTCAACGGATTCAACGTTGACGGACAGTACCTGTTCCCGATCTTATTTGTAACGATCGCCTGTGGTGCCGTATCCGGATTCCACTCACTGGTATCCTCTGGTACTGCCTCCAAGCAGATCAAAAACGAGAAAAACATGCTGCCCGTATCTTACGGCGCAATGTTGATGGAGAGTATGCTCGCTGTCATCGCCCTGATCGCTGTTGCTTCTTTCGCTGATGGTGAAGCTGCCGCACAGGGTCTGACCACACAGCCGCAGATCTTCGCAGGTGCGATCGCGAACTTCCTGACTGCAGTCGGTCTGCCTTATCAGCTCGTATTTACACTGATTAACTTAGCAGTATCCGCATTTGCGCTGACCTCACTCGACTCTGTCGCACGTATCGGCCGCCTGTCTTTCCAGGAATTCTTCCTCGACAGCGACACCGACGAGTCAAACATGAATCCGGTCACAAAAGTGCTGACAAACAAATATTTTGCTACGATCCTGACACTGGTACTTGCATTCCTGCTCGCAAAAGTCGGCTATGCTGAGATCTGGCCGCTGTTTGGATCAGCCAACCAGTTGTTGTCCGTACTCGCACTCGTTGCATGTGCAGTATTCTTAAAGAAGACCAACCGTCAGGGCGCAATGCTGTGGATCCCGATGTTCTTCATGATGGCAGTCACATTTACCGCATTGACGATGACGATCGTAAAACTCGTCTCTGCACTGACTACCACAGGTCTTGACCTCGGTAATACACTGCAGCTCATCTTCGCAGTATTACTTCTGCTCCTTGGTATCATCGTAGCGATCCAGGGTGTGAAGAAGCTGTTTGAGAAGAATGACAGCAAGCAGGCAGCATAAAATATCACTTCCAACATGGGGCTGTCGCACGTTTGAACTGCTCCCCGTCAAGTAGACAATTGAAAAAATATAAATTTTTCCTGCCAGCAGAAATTTATCTGCTGGCAGTTTTTATGCAGCTTGCAAGTAAATTTCGTGTTTTTCCATTGGTGTTAAAATTCCGAGATTCCTTTG
>JBNMKT010000008.1:0-29203 GCA_050874485.1 bacterium | reverse complement strand
GTACTTGTTCCTACTCCTTCAATGCTTCTGGGAGAATTATCATATTCCTCCACATATACGCCAGGTGACAAATATTCAGCCATTGTATATTTCTCCTTTCATTTTTACATTTGAAAAATCATTTCATTTTTAATTTGTTCGTACTTACTTTGTACTTACCAGCATCTGTCCCGGATAGGTCACCTGAATGGTACCTGCCCCATTGGTACAGACACATTTACAGTCATTCGTCAGACAGGGTTTCCCGCCGATCAATGTTGCCGGGGCAGTGGGTATCCACATACCGGCTGTCATCGGCATACATGGCTGCGGGGTCAGCACTCCGAGGGCTGCGGCTGTTGCCGCTGCTACCTGTGGATTGGCCAGTGATGTGCACATCCCAAAGGGCTGTATGTTCACCATTCCCTGTGCATCCTGTATCGTTGCAGCCGGCTGTCCGCCGACACTGCACACTGCCTGTGACGTGACTTTCAGATTCGATGGTGTCGTTCCAAACGGACACGATAGCACCGCACCTGTAACTACTATCTCTCCCATAACCACTGCTCCTTACCGCAATTCATTGTCTGCGCACTGATGAAAATCGACTGTCTGGAATCTATATTCCCCGTTGACACGGTACCGGACAAGATATCTGACCATCTGTGCATCATCCCTGACGCGAAGTAAATAGCTGCCATCCGGTGATACATCACCGAATACTACGCGGGCAATGGGTGAATTTACTGTGAACGTCTCTGTAAGCGGTTCTTTCAGTCTCACCATATTGGGCGGCACTTCCTCTACTACTTCAAAATGCTCATAATGCCCCCGGTCCTCACTGATCAGACCATAATGGACGTTCTCCATGCTCAGCCTGCCTCTCGCCAAAAACAGCTTCAACAGACATTTCTTCCCATTGAACTCGCTGTAGCAGAGATTCGACTGTGAGAGGCTGACTGCCTCAATTTCCTCCAGGCCTTGAAGTGTACCGGTAAGTGAGCAGAGACGTTCTCCCTTTGCGAGTTTCTCTGACGGTATCAGGAACACTTGCTTTAGAGGCACCACCTTATCCAGCTTTTCATACTGTACATCTACCACGGCAGTCTCATAGCCATATACCTTCATCGTCAGGGTAGTGTCCCTGCGCCCGGTATTGATAAAGACGAAATTACCGCCGCCTCTTGGAATCGGCCAGCATTGTCTGCCTTCGATAAAAAAACGTACATCCTGTTCCTCCACTGCCACTCCGGTCGTCGTATCGACGAGCTGGATGACGAGGTCAAGCCTGTGGTGGATCGTTGATGCTTCCACTTATACTCACTCCCTCCCTTCTCCTGTAATGTGCAGTCCGAACGTTGCCTCCGCAACGCGGGGTGTATTGATAATCACCTCACTGGACAGGAATACGGGTGCCGCCTTATAAAACAGGCTGATCTGATAAGGTTTGTTGATCGCCTGCCATACCCGGACCTTTTCCTCCAGGCTTATCTTCGCCTGAGATAGCACGATCGGAGGTTCTTGTGTGTCCAGCCAGTTCTGCAGCTGATTGGGAAGGACGGAACTGTTGTCATTGACAATCTGTGCGACCCTTCCGATAATCTTTTGTATATCCGGCGCCTTGAGTCCCATCTGGGAGGAGCCGTTGATAAATACCATATAGTATAAGCCATATGGTCTTGGCGGTTTTTGTAACTGCACCTGGCCTCTTTGCATCAGAGGCCGCTGCGTGATGTCGCTCTCTTCCCTGATATCATACAGATACAGTCCGACAATATAGTCGACATCCTGATCTGCCGGAGAAGAGATCTCGATATTGTTTGGCGAAGGGATCGGCTCCGGACACATCTTTTCGCGAAGCGTCCGGACGATGTACGCGCTCACATCCGATATAATTGTATAATCTGCCATTTCGTCACCTCATAAAACCCTTTTCCCTCATACATATCCCATCACTGCTGTCCGGTCAGTGTATTGTACAACTGATCTACCTGTTCTGCGACTTTCTTATTCACGCAGACACTGTAATTCGTATCAGCAATGTACTCTGCCTCGCAGTCAAAATATGTCTTTGCGGTATCTTCATCAATGTACGGTACTGTCTGGAATTCCACCTTGTACCGGTCAATTGACTGGGTCGTCATATCTGAAAACGTCACTACCCGCGCACCGACACGGAAACGGTAAGAAGCCGCCCCATGCGTCATAGTCGCTTCTTCCCTGAAATCACTGTATACATATCTATAGGGTGTCACAACTCTGTTTCCGATAATCGCGAGTGAGATGTACTCTGTCTCTGAATGTCCACTCAGCTTTGCATATACATAGGGACTGTTCTCCGATACACAGGCCGTAACGAACTGTTTTGCCAGGGACTTTGCCTTCATGTTACTATAATTATCATACAGGCGGTCCATCGCCACGGCAGCCGCTACCTTGCCATCTGCACCCAATTCGCTAAAGGAACCTCCCAGTGCCTGTTCAATCGCATTTTTTAGCATCTGCTCACTCATCGTTGCCGGATTCGTTGCACTACTTCCTGTTCCGGTTCCTGCGCCGCTTCCGTTTCCACTTCCACTGCCATCTCCGGTTTCTGTGCTGCTTCCGTTTCCACTTCCGCTTCCGTTTCCAGTTCCTGTGCCACTTCCGTCTCCGGTTCCTGTGCTACTTCCGTTTCCACTTCCACTTCCGTCTCCGGTTCCTGTGCCGCTTCCGTTTCCACTTCCACTTCCGTCTCCGGTTCCTGTGCCGCTTCCGTTTCCACTTCCGCTTCCGTCTCCGGTTCCTGTGCCGCTTCCGTTTTCACTTCCGCTTCCGTCTCCGGTTCCTGTGCCACTTCCGTTTCCACTTCCACTTCCGCTTCCACTATCGAATGTGCTTGCATTTGCCTGATCATGCAGGCTGCTCTCCTTGCTTGCGCCGATTGCCTCGTCAATCTTCTGACCCCATTTTTCCTGGTCTGATACACTCAGGCTGGAATCAGCTAATGCATCCTTGATCTGTAGCAGCGCATTCTCTGCACCGAGCGTACCCAGCATATCCAGTGTATTATCCAATCCATTTGTCGTGCCGGAATTCAAAGCACTCATTGCCTGCTGTTTCAATTTTTCGATATCATTTAACAATCCACTCTGTCCGAGCGCAATCTCTGCAGCTGCTTTTTCTGCTTCTGTAGATGTATCCGAATTGATAATCTCATTCAGCCGCGCCTCCCCTGCAGCGATCTTATTGCTCGTGTCACCGATCAATTCTGCATACTGGGCAGCCAGATTCAGATTATCCTCATCCAGTGCATCCTGCTGTTTCTGCTGGTAATCAGACAACAACTCTTTCAATCGGTCAAGCTCCGACATCAGGCTCGCATCTGCATCCACAATCTTTTGCCCCAGCGTCCGCAGCCACTCTATATGAGCCGTGAGCACTTCTTTTGCAATATTGGCAAAATCATCGTTTTTAATCGTTTTTTCCTGCTCCTGCGCCCATGTAATACGCTCATACACATAATTCAATGCGTCCGAAGATGAGATACGCTCCTTTCTGGCAGTAATCATGGATTCCAGTTCACTGCGCGCGATTTCTGCATCGGTTTTGTCATTATCCAGGATGCCCTTTTTGACAGCATCACTTTGATTTTTCTCTGCTGCCGCCTGATATTCCTGTGAGACACCTTTACTCAGCTGACTGCTAAAGCTGCTTTCTGCATCCGGCAGGAAGTGTTCATCAATCAGTTTGCGTTCACCCTCAGCATCCCCAACAACGCCATTTTCTATATTCTGTGCGTATTTAATACTGTTTACGAGCGCAATGATTGTGCGGTCAGTCGAAATACTGCTGTTGCTGTCACACCGGTCTGCCAGCTCTTTGCCCTGCTCATAGACATATGCCTGGATCGTCGAACCTCCGGGTGAAAGCACCTTGGCATTATACGATGTGTAACTATCGCTGCATTGGCTGATGCTGCTCATGACGCTCTCCACCAGAGTACTATCCGTCTGGAATGGATCGACATCATCAGAATCTGATTCATCGTTATGCGACTTGGAAGAATAGTATTCACCACCCACGATGCCTGACAACCGGTTCATGTCTGTAATCGTCACGTCAGCCGTAAGGTCACTATCATTCAACAGCCGCCCGAACACATCCGCGCGTCTTGCCGCATCGATGCCCTCCATCAGAGTCATGACAACCTGTGCTTCTTCATTCATCCCTGCTGTGCCGAATGCTTCATAACATTTCTGCAGGTTTTTCAATATACGGTCGTATTGATTGGTTGTCTCTGTCCTCATGTTCTGTGCAAAAAAGGAATTCAGCGCATCCCTCAGATATTTAAATGATTTTTCTTCCGAAGAAGTGCCATTATACTTATCCTGATAGATCTGGCGCAACGTCTCAAGCTCTGTCATCTTCATCAGGTCATAGGGATCCGGATCATCAAAAATACACACAACATCTCCGGTTTTCGCATCTTTCGTCAACCCATCCGCCCCGGTATCGTACGCGACATACAGATCATCCAGTTCTGATTCCTCAATCGGTGTTCCCTCCGCAGTGATGGAATCCAATCCGGTTGCATCTGTAATATTGTACCATTGTCCGTCTGCCAGCTCGGATTTGTAATAGATCTCCTGCTGATCCGAATCTGACTGCGACTGAACTGCTTTCTCATACAGTTCATCCGTCAAACCTTCCAGATGTATGAGATGCGTACCGATAAACAGTACCGAATTATCGATCGTATGTGATCGTTTATAGGTACGGAACCGCACAGCCGAGCTCTCATCAAAGACCGCCAATGCCTGTATTGCCGGAATACCTGTCACCAGTACCACGACCGCCAGCAACGCTGCCACAATCGCAGTCAGTTTCTTTTTATTCAGATATTTTTTCGTCCTTTCTTCTCTCATACCTGCATTCCCTCTTATTCTGCCTGCTGTTTGAGCAGTCCCAGGTTCGATGTGTCAAAGCATCCATCATACAACTTGTTCTGGTCTGAATCATAAAATTCAATCGTCACCTTTGCCAAGTCTGGCTCCAAAATAGACAAATACTGGAACGTCTCCGTGACCGGGACATATTCCTCTGAACGCAGATATTTGCCATCTGAAGTACGGATCCGGTAATATGAAATATTTTCCTGTACATCCGGTGCCAACGTGAGTTCTGTGCACTTTGTTGTATCATTTTTATTGCAGCTGTACGTGCCGATCACCGAACCGGATGTGTCATCCTGCACGTGATATCCGGTCGTGATCGACAATTCCCCACTCAGAGCACTCGGGTCGATCTCGCAATCATCCACAAAGTCATTTCCATTATAAAAACGAATCTTTACTACATCCACACCCTTCAACGCCAGTGCAAGATGCCTGAGCGTCTGGCCGATCGGTGTCCGCGCACCAATCTGGGTCTGGTCACACCACAATTCATAATCTGTAATCTGATCCTTCAGTTCATCCGCCAATTGTATGCGCAGACGGAATTCCTCGTTCTGTATAATCTGTTCAATATAATAATGGGATCCGTCTACATTTTCTTCAATGATGACACTCTCGCCACCGTCGGCTGCATTCACATCCAGAGTCCCCTTCTCCATGTACTGTGACACTGCACCACAGGTCAGACGGTCGAACTCATACAATGTGCTGGAATACAACTGCATTGCTTCAAGCATGTCATTCTGAAGTGATTCATAATTATCCAGCGATGACTCATACTCCTCATAAGTCAGTGTCCCCAGCTGGTTCAACAGCAGATCACGGTCCAGCTGGGCCTTGGCTGCATCCACCTGATCCACAGCCTCCTGATAAGAATTTTTGACAGAGATAAAATTGTCAAATGCATCCTCTACCTGCTGTGTCAGATCCTCTTTTACACTCTCAGCTTCCAGTCTGGCCTCCTGATATTCCAACGCTGCTTCGTACAGTGCATACGGCTCATCCTCTACATAGCGTGAACCATCAATCGCCCCCTTGAACCACACCTTCGGGAATTTAAAGAACAGGATCTTCTTTTTTCCCTCCCACGGCCGGTCAATCGCCTGGAGAAATTCCTTATATTTCTGTTTAAATGCACGTGTATTCAGCTTCTGTCCATTCAACGCCTGGTTATAGTAATCACGGATCATCGACATGTCTTTGCTGCTATACTGCCGGCTCATCAGTTCATAATAAGTCGTCAGGGCAACTCTGGCAGATGTCTCGGCAATCTTTGCTTCATAATAGGTCTCATCATTATCCAGTGTATTCTGGATCAGTGCATCTAAAACCTCGCTCCGCTTCATATCAGATACGACCAGCGGATTTTCAAACGTATAATCTGTATAGATAGACGTGTTTCCTGTCAGATTCACGAGTTTTTTCTTTTTTGAATTCAGGTTGCGCGTAGCAGATGATATTTTTGATTCCAGTGAATTGCGTTTGGAAGTCATCGTATCAATATCTGCCTGCGTCGCCTGGCCGATCGTCAGCTTAATCTGGCTCCTATGGATGGACTCCTCGAGTGCATCCAGCTTCTTTTGGTTCAGGTCAATCTCCTTCTCCAGCATCACAATATCCAGATATACCGTATTGACCTGTTCATAAATCGTAAACTTCTGGTCTGTAATCTGATGGTTCACGGTATCGATCTCATACTGGATCGATATCGGCTTAAACTGAAACTCAAATGCCTCTGACAGATCTGCTTTCGTCGGAAATTTAAACGAAAGCAACGGACTCCATCGGAATGTAGACATATTTTTCTGTTTCATTTTGATCGTCTTGACTGCCTGTGCCAACTGCACCTGCTTTGTCTCCAGACGACCCTCTAACTGTTCCATTTTTGAACTGTTCAGGTAAGCCTGTGCCCGTGCCTGTTCCATCGTATAAGTGGTCTTGACCTGTGCGGAGGTATCCGTCATCTCCGAAGTAATCACCGAGGTGAACAGTACTCCCGATGCAAGCACCAGTGCCAGTGCGCGTTTCAGTTTTGAAGCCCGCACACAGATGTGATGTGAAGTTTTTCCTGTCTGCCCCTCTCCGGTTCTTATTCTCATTCAGCACCCTCCTCACCCATGATCGAGTAGAATGAAAACGTATCGTTTTTATCCTTACATACAAATGTATAGAGTAATCCATCCTTGCGGAACGAATACAGATACACAGGATAGTCATCCTGTATCCGGTCTACCGTAATGACATCCGTATATTCATCCGTTGTCTCCAGTTCAACACTGCCATTCATCGTCTGCTTCTTTGTATTCAGATAATTGATCGCTACTGCTTCTGGCAGAGTCACAATCGAGTTACCTTCATAGACGATTTCCCCAAATACCTCTTTTAAGTCATTGATCGTAATACATTGCCGGTCACCAAGCGTGATCGAATCCTTCAGGACATAAACACTGTCAACCATCACCTGTTCTTCCAGATTCTCTTCATCGGTGACACCTACATACAGTGCCTGTATATCCGGCATCAGAACCGTAAAATCACTCTCGCTGCGATAGATGACCCGTGAACCACTATATGCCTGTGCGACCTCCGATGTAGACTTTCCAAGCAACGCACTGTAAACGAGCTGGTCTTTTGAAAAACTGCCCTCGTACACTGGTTTATCCCCAGCTGCGTACAGCTTGCCGGTGCCATCCTTCATTCCTCTGGCAAACTCCCCATCATATGCAAGCGTACCGTTTTCCCGGTACAGTTTGCCGGTGCCTTCATATAAATTATCACTGAAATTACCCTTATAATGCATTGTGCCATCCGCATAATACTGGGTTCCGCTGCCCTCATATTTATTTTTGGAAAAATTGCCCTGATAGAGCAGCGTTCCATCTACGCCATACAGATTGCCATATCCGGTGACGCTTCCCTTTTCTACCTCCCCATCATAAGCCAGATAGCCGGATTTGCCGCGGATACGCACATTTCCCTTGGCGAAACGCAGCATCACATCATCATAATCATAGGTCTTGATGCCGCCTTCCTGTTTCTGTGGCAGATACATGGAGCGGATGCTGACCAGATAGATCATGCTAAGGACACCGACCACAATCACGACCGCATATGCCAGTTTCTTACTGACAAGCCAGCCACCCACTTCATAATAATCCTTTTTGTTCTTCGGCCGGACATCAAAGATCATCACGAAGAACTGTCGGATCTTCGCAATCAATCTGGTACGAATGAAATTCTCACTCGTAAGTTGTCTGAATTTTGTAACAAGCGGTGTAATCTTTGCCTTTATCGAGGCGAGCAGCACCTGAATGAGATTATTTCCCACTTCTATCTACCCCTGTCTTTCTGATCTTTATTCCTCATAACGGAGACAGCACGGCACATCCTCCGCATGCTCCATATTCAGATACGTCTCACATGTAAACAAATACCATTTTGCAATCTCATCTGTCGGCAGTTCTTTCAAAATATCGGAGAAAGCACTACGTGCCAGATAGAAATCATGCTGGTAAAACAGTTCCAATGCCTGTGAAAAGCGTTCACAGACCGCGCGCTTCTTCTCACGCTCACGGACATCCAATGCATCCAGCACTTCATACATATCCATTTTTTTATTGCTGCCCGTCATCTGGATATAGCCGATATACCGCAGCAGGCCATCATAATTTTCGCGTTCCTTTACAGTCTCCGAGATCACCAGACGCAATCCACGTTCACGGAACCATGCCGCGAAATGCTCGATCTCATCCGTCTCCGGCGATACGAGAAATGTACTGCTCTGCTGATTCGTGCCTGCCACACCGTACACAAATGAAGAATGGTGTAACAGGATCGTTGTACGCGGTATGCTCTTTGCCCTGGCTGCTTCCTGCTCTGCCAGTTCCCGCAGAAAATCGACCGCGCTGTTTAGCGTATTTTTGTTACTATCCATGAAAAGGAACCGTAAAATCGACAACGCACCGTCATTCGATATAAATACACCATCCTTTTCTTCCTGATATCTGCCAATCAGTGCAATCAGGCGGTTCAGACGCCCGATCTCCTCCTCACTGCCGCTTCTGGGACCTACCGTAGAGATCATCGCCATCGTTCCCTGCAGCTTTGTGACATCGCCACTGGTGACTTCTGTGATGGATTCCTTATTCAACAGCCGCTCGATATTCTTCGGTGCAAACCGGTAATAAGCCTCAAACGCGAGAAATTTGGAATAATTGACCTTTCGGATCTTATTCTGGATCTCTCCGAGCGCATTCCACAACATGCGCATATCTCCACCATACACACGCGGACGCTCGATATCTGTCTTTCCTACAGCGACCTGCTGCATGCCACGCGCCAGCTTTCTCAGATCAGCAGACTGTAATGTAAGAATCAGGATACTGGCCATACTCGCCAGTGCAAAAACAATGAGCGCTGTTACCAGTTGCGGCTGCCAGCCAGCCATGCTCCATGCATCATCACGGTATACTCCAAACAAGGTATAACCACCATTTGCCAGATCGCCTCTTGTCGCCGCAAGGATCTGGTACTTCTGACCATCCAGCGTGAATGTCTGGGACACAATACTGTTCGCAACAATCAGCTCCCTCGCCTCATTTGACCCTGCTGCAAAATAACGTGCATCCACAGTCTCCTGGTTATGTCCATCTGCACTGACATATATGCACAAATCCGAAACATCCGCCAGAAACAGATCCATACACCCATCCGCTTTCGTCTGTGTATACGCTGCCTCAAGACGATCCCGCAGCTGTACATATTCTTCCGATGTATAGAAGTCTGCATCTGTAAATGCAGGATCTGATATGCTGCCGATATCGGCCAGCACTTCATTGAGCATACTGGAGATCCACTTCGTCTTTGAAGTCTCCTCCATCTTTACCTGTCGATATACAAACATGCCGCTGCCACCCATGATGACCACCAGCAAGATGCATTCCAGCACAAACGCCAGATACACCACGCGATTGCGGTTATGGAACAATTCATATAACAAAAATATCATCAGCCAGCCTGCACATACCCCTATCAGCCAGAAAATCCTGTAGTTGCCATGTAAAGACATCAGCTGCCCGAAACTCATATGGCACAGTGAATATGTATAACGGATACTGTCATCGATGGCAAACGGTCCGGAAACAAGATCCGCATCACTACGGACTGAGATCGCCCCCATCTCATAGCTGGCATCCACATAAATATGTCCTGCCTCTGCCTCCTGCCGCAGAAAACTCTCTATTTTAATAGAAGCCTGGGCTGCCTCCTCCTTGCCCAGCAGCTGCTCATAAGGTACCTCATACACACAGGCAGCACTTCCATCCCCCTCAACGCATGCCAGATACATACCATTCTCATCTGCGATAAGATCTGTCAGCACATCTGTCTCGTAGACCGATATTGCAGGTGTCAGCGCAGCCAGCTTCAATCCCTGATCAAACTGAAGAATCCTATAACTGTATCCGGCATCTGCATCTATCAGTTCCGGTACCGCCATCACTGCATACAGTTCATTCGCATATTCAGTAATCTGCAAAATCTGTGCCCGATCCTCCAATGTCTTTGTCGAAAAGAAATCAGATACCTTTCCGTACAGATCCATCGCATAGATCAGACCCTCTTCTTTTTCATTATCTGTCACGTATACCTTCTGATCCAGCATGCACCCATCGTTATTATATGTGTACACACCGTCCGGTTGTCCGTTCCAGACAATATATCCGTATAGTGCGGTGGCAGCCAGCAACCATACCAAACCGATAATAACCGGCGTTTTCTTACTCATATGTTTTCTCCCAGCATTCCTAATTTATTGAAGCAGAGATTCTGTTCCAATCTTTTTAAATCCGTTGATAAATAAACGCAGCCACGGTATATCACCAAAGATCGCCTGCGTCACAAACGTGGCAAGTACCAATATGACAAGCAGAATACAGATCCGCAGCATGACCCGGAAAATCTGGTCGCGGTTTCTCATAAACCATGCCCGGAAACGTCCTGTGATACTGTTACGCTGCCTCGGGGCGGCAGCAATCCGTATATCTTTATACAACTCCGTGAATTTATGATAACTTTTTTTCGAAATCTTCTTATCCAGCAATTGAAAGCTGATCGCTTTCTGAGATGCCTTGGGCTCCAGCAGTTCCCGGAGAATCTTGGCACACTGCACCGCACAGTCACGCTCGGTCATTTTTTCATCGAGTTCTTCCAGATTGATTGCGAATCCAAGATAGACATTATGGTTTTTTGCCAGATGAAGCTGCCTCTGCCGCAAGATCAGATACAGGATCGGATACGGTATCTCAGCAGATATACATGCCAGTATTGTGTTGATACAAATATCCTCACACTCACTCAGTGAATAGGCATTCCCCATATAAAAGTCCTGTAGCGCACGCTCCCTGAAGTACGGATACACAATCAAAAATGCCCCCTGATCCGAAAAACTTTCCACACAGGATGCACCTCTGTCATACTCCGACTGTTCATACACAGTCAGGAACCTGCGCACGATCTCATGATCATATACGGCAAGTACAGTATACAGTCCCTCCTCTGTGGCATTGAGATCCTGACAGACCAGAATATCATTTGCCGGGTTTTTTTCCAGAACACGTATACACTTTAACCGCATTTTCTGCGACTGATATATCATCCTATCAGCCCTCCTTATGCTTCCTCTGACTCATCTAAGCCCTTCTTCTTGACAATCGCATACGCATATGTACAAATAGAAGGATAGTCTGCACAATAAATCAGGATCTCATAGACACCTTCCTTTGCCGGAGATGTATAGATTCCGTCTGAACTAATCTCACCGCTGCCCGGCTCCGTCAGCTCGTACACGATACTGCAGCTATCCATATGGTTGTACTTCACGCCGAAATAGTGGCTTTCCTTGGTTCCCATCACTACAGTCGGTGTCTCAGCAGAGATGCTCTTGCCTTCCATATCCTCTGGTATACCAAGATCGTTGCCTGCCGGGAATTTGATTGCTACCCAACGGTAAGACAATACCAGATAATCTACATTCTGGAGCAGCTTGACAGCTACCACAAAACTTCCCTTATCATTCAGTACCTTTACCGCCGTCTCAGCATCTACTGCCAGATTCGCGCCATCGCGGAACAGTTCCGGATTGCCGTATACCGTACTCTTGGCATTCGCTCCAAGCGTTGCATCCTCTGAGATGTATTCATAACCGATATCGACATACACATTGCCCTTTCCGAGCCCGTGCATGATCTCCCCGGAATAGCAGATATCTCCTTTGCGCGCCGTATCTCCGAGCGGGATCTCGAGAATACCGGTCGCTACCTCCGGTACATTTGTCCGCAAAGCACGCTGCGGTTCGCTCTCCTTTGCAGTAACTGTGTATTTCTTGTCAGCGCTTAACTCTACCTCTTTCTCAAAATAATCCAGATATTCATCCCTCAGCATCTCCTGCGCCGGAGCCGTGATGTATTTCTTGATATTTGTTTCCTTTACTTCTTCTATAATATAAGCGCTCTCGGTACGCACCAGACGCAGATCTGCCAGCCGGATAAAATCGCTTGTGCCACCGATATTTTTCATCTCCAGGCTCATACGTCCGATCTCGCGGCTGACCAGCTCACGTGGCTTGCAATCAGCCAGCAGTACCTTTACTGAAAATCCTGTCACAGCTGCAACTGCCACATCATCTACATAAGCACTTGCAGATCCGCTCTTTAAGATCACATTTGTGTCAACAGCTGCCGTCTGCTGTGTGTTCATCCAGAATTCACGTTCAAGGATCTCTCCCTCTGTCAACGCTACATCCTCGATGCCGATCTCCAGTTCATGTCCCCCATCAGCTGTCTCAAATGCCGGGATCTGCAGAATACCGTGATAGCTGAGCCGCTTCACATCTGCAGTCAATTTGGTCACCCGCAGGACAACCTTGATATTTTTACCTTTGCATGCAGTCGCCGGCATCACCAGTTCCACACGGAAATTATCATCATTTAACAACACACCGCCCGTGAGGAATTCCGTCTCCATCTCAAATTCTTCCGGAATATCCTCCGTGTCCATCAAAAAGAGCTGGTAGCCCTCGCTGATGCGGTTATATTCGTATTCTTTATCGGATTCTTTCTGGTTCACCGCATAGACTGCATGAACCTCTTCTTCCTTATATTTCAGGCACAGGCTCACCTCATTTGTACGCAGCTGTTCAAAACCATCGACTGCTGACAATTTTTTTACAACAGAGGCATCCACAACGATCTCTCTGCCCATACCATCAATCGCAACACCGCTCTCGACTAAGATCGACAAATCATCCAGGCTGAAAACACCACAGCCACATACGATCCCGGAGCCGTACATCAGATTATTTACAAATCGACGCTTGTTGTTGAAGTAGTTCTGCTCTGCCTGAAAATCTGCACTGGTAAGCATCTTGCCGGAATAATAACGATTTCTTTCAAATGGATATAATTGATTATTGTTCATATCTGTTCTCCCGCCCCTGGTGAAATATTGTTGGTATTACATACATGTCTAATTTTATCAAAACATGCCGGTAATGTACAATACTTTTGAAAAAGTATTTTTTATTAGCTACCGCCCACCCCTAATAGCTTATACAGGCTGCCAGATACATATGAGTATTTTTATCTGTCTCTGCCAAACAGACCTGGTGTTCATCTGGCAGCCTGCCCCTGCATACACCTTCTGAAATCTTATATGATTACTATACCGAATAAATACAGACAAAAGTTGGACAGATTCCGCCTATATTTCATTTTTTTGAACTAGCCAAGCTGGAGCAATCTGCGCTGACCCAGCTCCCTGCTGTCATTCTCCCGCAAATACAGATAATCATTCACCTGCGCACACATCAGCCAGTTATTCACACCCTGCCTGGGCAAAAGACGGTTCATCCCGCCCGCGTAACGGCTGTTTTTTAATAGAATACGCACCTCCGTTCCATGATCGCATCTTGCAAATGCACTCTTGCAGGCTGCCACAGCCAGCATCTGCATACCGGCATCATCCGGTGCACAGCACAGCACCGGATAGAGCACCTCCTCCCTTCCGCGGATGATTGTCTGGCCTTTCACATATGGCACACTCCGTGTCATCCGCTGTACCAGAAGTCCCCCCCGCACCGTCTCTCCATCCCATAACAGGAAACTGAGATCCGGATCAAAATAGCGCTCTTTTGGATTGACCGGATACAATGTCTCACAGTATTCCCTCGACAACAGGTTCCCAATCGCTTCTTCAGCCTGCGTCACATGAAGTTTTCGAAATGCCACGGCAGCAGCCTCTGTCTGCCCACGCATCGGTGGCTGCGCTGCCAGTGTCCGGACATCAGTCATCCACTCGCCACCGAGCACCTGTTCCTCCACAAACAGGTGTTCACGGAAATATGCTTTCTCATCGTTACAGATCTCCCTGCGCCCATAGTCTTCGTTAAAATAGGCACACAATCTCGGGATTCCTGTCTGTACGGCATATTCAAATACTGTGATCAGCAGTTGTTCCCCGATGCCTTGCATCCGGTGTCCTGCCATGACATACAGCCAGTCAATCGTCAGCTGCCTGCTCTGCCTTGTTGCAATCAGCAGTCCCACCGGCAGTTCATCCCCTGTCGCTGCCTCTGTCCAGGCGGCAACCAATGCAAAAGAACCCGGCATTTCCAGACGATCCAGCATCAGGAACGGGTCGAGATCCAGTACCAGTTCCCGCTGTGACTTTTCCAAACGTGTGATTTTCATTGACAATTACCTCTTTTCCTGTATAACTACCTGAACATCACCTTCATTGCATAGAAGATGCCCAGACGGTTCGCTGCCGCCTTTTTATTTGTCATAATGACATCTGCCATCACATCAAAGAATGTGTCCGGATTGGCAGCCAGCAATTGATCCGGCACAGTCTGTTCCATCGCTTCCACAAATTTTCTCATCTTCCGTGACAGCATCTGCAGATACACACTCCGCAGATGATCCTTCCGCTGCTCCAGTTCCGGCAGATTCTGCGCCTTTGCCTCCCGGTAACTCTGATAAGCCTCACGCAGCTGTGGTCCCAGATAAGCAGTATCACCACACAGCAGCAGGATATTTTTCTCCATACGGTCATCAAACAACATCTCCATACTGTTTTTGATCATTGTATTACCTGAGATCAATTCTGCCTGGCGTCTCATAAAGCTGTCATATAATGCCGACTCTTTTTGCGCAAGTTCTGCCTGCGGATAATCCGGTTGGTCTTTCAACGCCCACAGCTCATGCAGTCTGTCCCGATATCCTGCGATATACGCATCTGCCTCCTGTCGTTCCATCTGCTGGTACGGTTCCAGCCTGTCTTTTATAGACCGCAGATTCTCCTGAAAGCCGGCAGCCAGAGGATCCCTGCCCACCCGTGTCAGATCGTTTCTCAGCGCTTTGATCTCCGGGGCATTCCACATTCCGTATTTTTCCGCCATACTATCGACCTCAGTCCGGACGCGGAATGCCAGTTCCTCGATCTGTTTTTTCTTATACTGCTGGTCGGCAGGCTTATCTGAGCGCATCTGACGGATCACACCCGGTGTCACCGCTGCGATCATCTCATCGATCCGGCGCATATATAAGGCTTTGGGCTGAAGTGCAGCAACGCTCTTCTCTTCAAATGCTGCCCGCTCCTCCTCTGTGTTGTGTCCATACAGATCTGCCATATATTGCTCACGGTTCAGATCCATCGGCATCAGATTCTGGAACACATCCTTTTGCAGCATACGATCCGAATTACTCGCCGCGAATAACACGTTCCCCAGTGCATCCATCGGGTTTTTGACATTAATGACTTTTGTACGCAGATCCGTGATCGCATTCCTCACCTCACTGATCATCGTATTGATCTCATCAATGGTCTGCTGCAGGCGGATCTGGCTCTGGGAGAAATTCGCGATCGCAGGCGGCAGCTCCAGTCCCAGCTCCTGAGCCTTCAGCAATACCACAGCGATACGGGAACCCGTATCCTGCTCTGAACCCATCTCAAACACCTCTTTTAGCATCTTACCAAGTGCATCACGCTTTTCCTGATATTTTTCTTCTGGCGTATTCTGCAGCAGCATATGGAAACTGTGCCGGAAATCGTCCACCATACCATATCCGGCAGCCAGCATCATCTTCACCACATGTGACTGCTGTTTTGTATCCAGTTTCGTCGCATTACCGAAATCTATGATCGTCATGCGGTCATCATCTACCATGATATTGCCCGCATGCAGGTCTCCATGGTAAAAACCTCTGCCAAACACACCCTCCGTCACCCATTTATTCGCCAACGCCACCAGATATTCCTGGCGCCTGAATAGCTGCTGATACATCTCGCTGAGCCCGGAATATGCAGCTGCATAATCTGCATCTTCCGTAAATTCCAACTGGGGTGTACCATCCCCATTGCGTAGGATCTCACCGTTCGCATCCTTCTTATAAAAAGGTTCCATTTTCCCGCGGAAGTCCGCACGTACCTGGCCGACATACTGATCCAGCGTCGTTCCCGGTGCTTTTTCCACAACCATTGCATTCACAGTCGGCTCTACAAGCGGATTCAGCTTCATCGCCTGAACCGTCTGCGCACCCTCATTATACAATTGGCCTGTCTCGACATTGCGCGCCTCGATCGTCAGATCCAGTTCTTCTTCAATACGCAGCAGTTGTCCTCTATAAGTAGCCTCCATGCCACCGATTGTCTCTGGCGGCAGATCCTGTGTACCATCTGTCATACGTGCGCACCTGATCATGATATCTTTCTCGCGCATCATGTAATTACGCACATTCGGACGCAGCAGCTTTACAACGACACCTTTGCCTTCCGGCGGCAGGTCCGGTCCTTTCAGGGTACACAAGAATGCCTGACCAACAGATGCTGCACCGAGCGTACGCTCTACCACGATATCCGTCACTTTTCCATTTGAGCGCTCGATCATACTGCGCAGCTGTGCTTTCACGATCTCATCCGGGATCGGTGCCCGATTCGAACGCATATCCTTCAGCGCACTTTTCAGTTCCTCCGGCATAGAATCGAGTGGCATACCCTGCATCATTTTCTGCAGGAGCGGACCGGCACCCTTTAAGATTCCACCGAGATAATTACCCATGATCTTCTTCTGGCGTGTTTCCTGCTCCTGCGCGGACATCCCGTCTGCTGCCTCCGCCGGTCCCGCATTCCGCAATGCACTCGCCAGCATCGCACGCTGATCCATACGCGTCACGCCGCCAAAATAATTCTGAAAGACATTCTTTGTAAACAATCCCTGTCCGCGGTCGCCGTTTGCAGCCTCGCGCAGCATACGGTTCAATTCCTCCCTGGAGTCCTTCTGCCATCTTGCCAGTTCTTCCGGTGTATCACCGTAATTTTCCCTGCGCACAGCATGTTCCGGCTGTTCACCGTCTGCATGCTCTGATTTGAACACCACCGACACCGACTCTGTGATCATCTGCTGGATGCTGGCCATACTCGTCTCCACCATCCCATTGATCTGTGCATCCATCTGCGCCAGCTGCTCCATCGCATCCGGCTGGCTTAACAACGGGCCGATGAACACCTGGAATCCCATCTTTGCTATGGCCTCATACGGGCCGTGCGCCATCTCCCGGAACTTTTCCAGCTGCGGCATCGCCAGAATCTGTTGTACCAGGGCACGCACAGACGCTTTCATGCCGCCGGCTGCTTCACCATCCCCACCGGGAAATGGCAGTTTGTCTACCATCTCATTTAAAAGCTGTGGGTCACGTAATATGGCATACAATGCCTGCGGATGATTGAGTATCACCCGCCGCATCCGCTCGGCAGACTGCGTATGGCGGATCTGTGCGGTTTTTTCCTCATCATGCGATGCTTCTGCTTCCCGCAGCTTCTCCACCGTCGCACGCTCGTTCTCATCCAGTTCCCAGGTCTGCGTGGAAAAGACCAGGTCAGAGAGCATATTTTTCACCTTGAGCTGCCGTTCTTCCCACTGCGGTCCATCTGCTGTATCTGTCTTTGGTTTTTGCTTGGCAAGCTGTACATGCGATTCCTCTGCGCGGATCTGCTCACCTTTTTTGAGCAGCGCAAGTGCTTCTTCCCCATTGATCAGCGCCTTGTTTTCAAGCGTACATACATCCCTGATGACTGCTTCGCCCTGAATCTCACCTGATAGAAGCTGTAATGCATAATTCTTCAGCATCCTGACAGGCACATTGTTAAAAAAAGCTGCCGGCTGGCCGGTTCTGCTCTGTAGCAGCTTCAGGCACAGACTGCGCCCGCGCACCATTGTTCCGCCACTCACATCAGCTGACTCACAGGTATCCACTGACCGCAGGATCGCTTCTATCTCGGATACCCCGTACTTGGATTCATTTTCCACCATCTCCGTCTCCAGGCGGTCTGCCATCATCCGCGCAGAAAACGGCAGCAGGATCGTACCATGCCCCTCTATCATCGACAGGGCACCCGTCTCATCCTGCAGCAGCTGTATATCTGCACCCGCGAGCTGTATGCGCTCCATCTGTGGCACACCCGACTGAAATTGACGCAGTACCCTCCGAAGCTCCTGGATCTCACCGGCGGTTCCATCATTACTCTTTTTCACCAGATCCGAAGCCTTCTTCTCCAGCATAAAGATCTGCAGCACCTTCTGTCCCTGACTACTCAGATGTTCCTGCTCCTGCTTTGCGTTAGATACGGTCTGATCCATATCAGCATGCCCATTTACGCGCTGCACCAGTGTCCTGTTATGCTGCAGCGGACGCACCTGTCTTGAAATACGTTCCGATGCCTCTGCAAAAGAAAAATGTTGCTCACGCACACGTTGTTTTGCCGTCTCCAGTCCCTCCGCAAAACGGGTGCCTGCCAGTTTTCCTGCCACAAATTCCATATCAGCCAGACGCGGATCTGAGCTGTTGTCATCCCTCTCCTGCAGCACCTGCTGTATCTGTGCTGCGGTCTGGTTCATATTCAGACGCTCCGCCTCATCCAGACCTTCATACAATGCCTTCTCCTGCAGCTGCGAGAGTGTCTGCAGCTGCGTACACAGAGTGCCCAGCGCATCACATCCGCGCTGCATCTGTTTTTTCTCATCTGCTGTCCAGTTTCCGCTCTCCAGCCAGAGGCGCTGTGCAACCTCTTCCAGTCCCTGTGCACCTCCCACTGCCAGATCACCGATACTGGAATCAGTAAAATCATTGCCAAGCTGCGTCTGTTCACTGATAATAAACGCCATGCCGGTCATGTATGCGCGCTGTTCATGCCCCGCGATTTCACGCAATTCAGGTGTCTCTGCCGTTATTTTTGATATTTCATAAGACAGCAGCTGGTAAATGAGTGTATCGCTGGCTGACACCATCTGCACATCCACATCCTTCCCCTCATTCAGACGACAAATCGCATCATACACCGTGTTCATGGATTGAAACAGGTGATCACGCAGCAGTGGCAGGTTGCCTTTGACTAAAACATCCATCTGGTGTGCGGACAGTTTTGGCATCTGTACACCATTCTCCTGTGCCATCCGGAACAGGCCTGAGAGCGTCTGTTTCATCTGCTGTTCCACCTGTTTTGGCGTATAGGTGACATCCCACTCGCCGAGTTGTCCACCGATCAGCTGATTTACCTTTTGGGCAAACACACGCCTGCTCTCCGGCGCACCTTCACCGGCTTTGAGCGTCTGAGCCAGGCTGGATGCACGCAGATTGACCTCGGTGATCACCTCATATAATTCCTTTCTTGACAGCGGTTTCGACACGCGGCTCTCAGCATTTAGTCCAAGTACCTCCTGTAAATGCAGGACAAACTCCGGTGTCGCCTGCTCTCCCAGCTTCTCCGTAGCCCGGATCAGAAGCTGCTCACGCACCAGAAAATGATCCTCAGATGCCGTACCGGATGATACCGACAGGGCGTGGTTATTGATCATCCGAAGTCCCTTACCGGAAAACTCGATCTGTCCACGGTTATGTGTACCCAGCATTGCCGCAAAATCCGCATAGGTGAGCGCCGTGATACCAACCGGCTGCGCGATAGCATCCGGCTGTGCAGTCTGCCTGCCCTGATAATCCTGTGCAGCTACTAAAAGATCCCTCTGACATTGTACATTTTCCGGCAGCTCCCCCTGCTCGATCATCTGTTTTGCCAGACGCATCTGCCCAGACTCTGTACGGAGCTGCTGCAACGTCTCCTGTACCATCAGTTTGCGTTCCTTTCCGCTCCGGAACGTCGGTTTTTTATGTTCACAATAGTTCTGGCAGGCAGCAATCGCTGACTGGTATGCGCCCTCCAATTCGATGACAATATCCGCAGCATCCTGCGCAGTCCATTCCCGTGCGAGCATTTCCTCTAGTTTTTCCACGTTCTGCTTCACCAACGACATTTCCGGACTGTCAGTCGAAAACTGGTTCTGGTTCAGAAGCAGGTGTGAGATCATTCTACCCTGAATCGCACGCAGACGGTACTGCTCCTTGTCTGTCAGCTTCCACTCACCAGACTTCATCAGCGCCTGGTCTATCACCGCACGGTTTGCCTGCATCTGCCCCACATCCCGAAACATTGACTGCTCCCTGCCCAGTTGTTCATCCTGCTGCAGGATACGATGAATCTGTTCCGACCTCATTTTCTGTAAATCTTCATGTTCTACACCCATTTGATACCCCCATCTGATCACAAAATGATCCTAAATACATCTAATTTACATTATGTACGACTTTTATTCTGATACCGTCTGTATCATATTATTTTATTGGATCGGGGATTCCATGTCAACTGTTAAAGTTTGCTGTAAACCTGCACGAAAATGAAAAAAGAAAAAGCCGAAGGACTGCCCCTTTGCAGTCCTTCGACCCATGAAAAATTCTAAAATTTATACGTCCAGTTTCATATCGCCGTCTTTGATCATTCCTTTTTTACGCATCAATTCAGATACCGCAAATGCAATGATCGCAGGCAGGATCACATGCATGATCACAATCTCAGCTAATACGACACCCGGTGCCATGCCACCAGCTACCATATCCTGATAAGCATTGATCTGTCCGACGAGTCCAGCTGTACCCATACCAGATCCAGTCGGATTGTTTGTCATATGTAAGACACAGGTAGATACCGGTCCTAAGATCGCACTCGCCACGATCGCAGGCAGCCAGATCACTGGCTTTTTCACGATGTTTCCAATCTGGAGCATACTCGTTCCGAGTCCCTGTGCCAGCAGACCATTGACCTTGTTCTCACGATAGCTTGCTACCGCAAATCCTACCATGTTTGCACAACATCCGATCGTCGCCGCACCTGCTGCGATTCCGGACAATCCAAGGATGATGCCAAGTGCCGCAGATGAGATCGGCAGTGTCAGGATGATACCCATCAGTACCGATACGATAATTCCCATCACAAACGGTGCCTGTTCGGTTCCCCAGTTGATAATCGAGCCCAGCCATGTCATAAATGCTGAGATACTCGGTCCTGCGAGCAATCCGACTGCGGAGCCGGATACAATACATACAAATGGTGTCACGAGAATATCGACCTTCGTCTTGCCCGATACGAGACGACCCATGTAGATACATACCAGGACTGCCACGAATGCACCGAGCGGTTCTCCCGGTCCTGATAATACAACCGCATTCGATAATTCCAGTCCGCTGTCCACTGTACCGCTGACTAATGTCGCACCGGCGAGCAGCTTGCTCGCAAACGCACCGCACATACCGGCAGTCGCAGCCGATACCTGAACGAGCGGACTCGCGTTTAAGCGTTTTGCTGTTCCGATTCCGATACCAGCACCAGTCATCGCGCTCGCCATCTTACCGATCATGAACAGATAGGTACCGATCGCTCCGGGGATCAGCCCTCCGACCTGTACGATGATTGTACCGATGATCAGCGTCGCGAACAGACCACTCGCCATGCCGCTCAGACCGTCAATAAATATCTCTTTTCCCAGTTTCTTCCAAAAATCTTTTGTCATAACGTACTCCTTTTATTCCAACATTGTTTTGACAATAGAGAGACATATCCTGTCTTGTCAACTGTCTTGTCAGTCAAGGTGTACTATAGCACATGCACACAAAGGATGCAAGCGTAAATTGTATTTATTTGTAACAGTTCAGATTATCTGATCAGATAGCCCTTTTTCGCCAGCGCCTCCTCAATCTGATCCAGCGTCTGCTCCGAAGAAGCTGTTACTGTATGATAATGTTCTCCATCTGTGAGCTCCGTCAACGGTTTCGTTCTGTGCCTTTTTACCTGATCCACAAAATTAACGACATCGACTCTGCTTCGGATGATCAGATCCGCACTGATCTGCCCATAGATTGGATGCTCCACAATGACATCCTTGACATACCCACCACAATCCACGATGGTATTGAGTTCATCCGTAATCTGCTCATTTGTGTGACGCACATGAAACGATCTGGTGTGTTCATCCGGTTCACTGTGGAACAAAATATAACCCTTGTTTGTCGACAATATATTTTTATTAACTGCCCGCAGCAATGCGATGTCCTGAACGATGACCTGACGGCTCACGCCCATCTCTTTTGCCAGTCTCGCTCCCGGAATCGGTTCCTTTGCAGTCTCCAGCAACTGCATCATCTTCTCTCTGCGCTGTTGGCCATCCATCTGCACTTTTGTCAATTTCTACTCCTCCTATGGTTCATACTCCCACATTCTCAGCCATCCGTCCGGATCACTTTTTTCTTCAGCCATGCACCGCTCAGATAACGTCCTGAGAAGATGATGCCCCGCACTGTCCAATCAGCAAACATGCCGAGCCATACGCCCATCGGTCCGACATCGGTCGTGCGCATGAGAAAAATCGATAACGCCACACGGCAAAACCACATCGTACATGTCGATACAATCATCGAAAAACGTACATCTCCCGCCGCACGCAGTCCATAGCCGGGCAAAAATGACAACGTCCACACCAGCGGTTTGACAATCGTAATTGCAAGCGTCATACGGAAACAGATCTCGATGCTCTCCGGTTCCATATGTGCCAATAACATAACCGGACGCGAGAATGCCAGCACGAGCAGACAAGTTGCCGTGATCACATATTCGGCATACAATGTCATTTTACAAATATAATACTTCGCTTCCTCCGTCTTGTTCGCTCCGATACACTGTCCTACAACAGTCATCATGGCAATACCGATACCGATACCTGCGATACCGTTCAGATTCTCGAAAATAATCGCCATTGCCTGTGCCGCGATGTTGGCTGTACCGAGTGTCGACACGGTCGACTGGATCGCAAGCTTACCAAACTGGAACATTCCATTCTCGATGCCGGATGGAATACCGATTGCAAGAACCATCCCGATCAGGCGGTAATCCGGCCGGATCGAAAAATAATGATTGAGAACGATCGGATGCTGCCCCTCTCTTGCCAGATAAACCAGAATCACAACCGCACAGAACACACGGGAAACAAGTGTCGAGATCGCTGCGCCCTCTACGCCCATATTGCATCCAAAAATCAATATTGCGTTTCCGACAACGTTCATCACATTTGAGATCGTGGATACCTGCATCGGAAACTTGGAATCTCCGCCTGAACGGTAGAATGCCGCACCCGCATTGAATAATGCGATAAACGGATAGGAAATCACCGTAATGATAAAATATGTAATGGAATTGTCCATGACGGCAGGTTCCACTTTGCCAAATACAAGGCGCAGCAATGGTTCGTCAAAGATCAGACATACCGCCATCAGCCCTACAGAAATGACGAGTACCGTCAGAAAGATCTGTCTGGCTGCACGATTTGCGCCATCCGTATCGCCCTTGCCAAGATATTGGGAACAAATGATCGCCGCACCAGTTGCGAGCGCCGCGAATACCTGTATGACAAGCACATTGATGGAGTCAACGAGTGAGACTGCCGACATCGCAGCACTACCCACATGACTGACCATCATCGTATCTGCCATTCCCATCAGGGAATTCAATAATTGTTCTACAATGACAGGGATCATAAGCATCCAGAGTTCCTTCGTACTGAATGTCAGATGATCCCAGTCAATTTTCGATGCATCATATAGTTTTTTTGTTAATTTTGATTGCTGCTTGTAATTTTGCAGCTGATTTTGCTTCTGTTTCACTGTCTCTGCCTCGGTTCTATAAGTTCAATTACTTCACACCCGAAGATACAATAGATGCCACCAGCTGTTCTGCCTTAAAAGGCTTCGGCAGATGCGCATTCATGCCAGCTTCCATGCACTTGGCAATGTCCTCAGCGAACGCATTCGCGGTCATAGCCACAATCTGCACCTGCTGTGCATCCGGACGGTCCATTGCACGGATCTTTCTTGTAGCCGTATTACCATCCATGACAGGCATCATGACATCCATTAAAATCGTGTCAAAATAAAAAGGCCTGCTCTGTTCAAAGATCCGGACAGCCTCCTCGCCATTGACAGCCGTCCTCACATTGCATCCCTCATGATGCAAAAGATATTCGGTAATCTCCAGATTCAGTACATTGTCCTCAACCAGAAGCACATTCATGCCATGCAGGCTCTCCCTCTGTGCAATCTGATCATTTTCCAGCTGACCCTCATCTACGGCATCCCGCCGGAAAGGCAGGATCACTGTAAATGTTGTTCCAACACCCACTTCACTTTCCACAGAAATGCTGCCGCCCAGCATATCTGTCAACCGCTTGACGATCGGAAGCCCCAGACCTGTACCGGATGCTGTAGATTCCTGTGACATCTCACGGGTAAATGGCTCAAACATCTCCTTTTGGAATTCCTCACTGATGCCCAGACCTGTATCTTTGACTGTAAAACGCACCGTGACCGTCTCTTCATCGGCACGCTCCGTCTCCGCAAGCGCTGTGACCGAACCACCGGGACGATTGTATTTGACCGCATTCGATAACAGATTCATCAAAATCTGACGCAGATGTGTGGAGCTGCTGATCAACGTACAGTCCTCTTTTTCCAACTGGTTATCAACGACAAAATTAATACACTTTTCTTCTGCCTGCGGTGCGATGATCTCATAGCACTCTTCCAATAACTGATCCAGACGGAATGAACCCTCTACCAGATGCACTTCCCCACTCTCCAGCTTGCTCATATCCAGCACATCATCTACCAGTGAGAGCAAATACCATGCCACGGTCTGACACTTTGTCCGGATATCACGCAGCTTTTCCGTATCGCTGGAAAAATGCTCCGCGATCTCCAACAGACCGATGATACTGTTGATCGGTGTACGGATATCATGGCTCATACGAGCCAGGAAATCAGATTTTGCCGAGTTTGCGTGCTGTGCTTGTGTATATGCCTCCTGTAGCTCACTCTTCTGCTGCTCCAGAAGGAAGTTCGCCTTTCGCAGCTGTTCCTGCTGCACGATCTCCTGCCGACGCTTTTCAAACATAATCTGATCAACGAGCAATTCCTTCTGATAGAGTGCATCCATATCACAGATCGAGACCAGCCACATCTTGGATCCGTACTCTGCGATCTCCTTTTTGACAATCCGCACCCACAGAGATCCTGTCCTTGCACGCAGATGCGTTTCCTCCGATCCGGAAAGCGCACAAAACTGCTCACTCGAGAACTTATTCTCATACAGCAATGCAGACATCGAACCACCCGTCGCAGTCTCAAAGCCGGCAGCGGTTTCATATCCCAGCATCCTCACAGCCAATTCGCTGATCAGGCAGATAGGCAGTCCTTCTTCATAATAACCACCGATGATTCCCACGCCATGGTTTTCACGCAATAGCGCCTGTATACTCTTTTGCAACTGCTCTGTAACAGTCTGCGCCTCATGCACAAACAGTGGTTCCTGATACCCGCTTTCCAACATCATGTATTTATCCTCATTTCTATAGGCTGCTTCCATACTTTACAGTATACGCGAATGAATTCATATATTCAAGGTTAAAAGCTCCAATATAGAACAATTCGTTTGTCCTGTATTGGAGCTTTTAGATTAAAGTCTTTTTATTAAAGTTTTTCCATGTATCATATCAGCTTCTGTGATCTGCTATGAAACATAATACTTCTTCAGGATCTTATATCCGCTTCCATCGAGTTTCATACGCGCCATTGCCATATCATACTTATACCCACTGGCTTCAAATTCTTTCTGTGTCAGCGCCGTCCGAACAACCTGATAACCAGATCTGCTGAACGTAATATTCTCCACACGTCTGTTTTTAAGCACGGTTGTCACGCTGCCCTTCTTTGCATCGTACGCATAGGTAGCATTCGTCTCATATCGTGAAAAATAGAGGATTCCGTCACGTCCACCTGCCATGGTCACATAATCCGGCAGCGTCTTTTTATACTGTTTTCCTGTCTTGATCTCATAGACAAGGGCGATACTTTTTTTGCCATCCTCTGTGCACAGATATACATAGGACGAATCACAATCTGACATCTCTAAGCTATTGGAGCTGCGGATGACCGTCTCACTCGTTCCCTTTTTGATATCATAAGCCTTGAAGAAATTCTCCCCGCTCACCTCTGACCACATGGTATAAAAAATCTTTCCATCTGCCATCGCGATAGACCAGGGACCACTGATATTTTTAGCTGTTTTTTCAAGCACTTTGCTGTTTTTACCAGTCAATGACATACTGGCAATACCGATCTGATCATCATATTCATTTTCTTCGCTGACCACATGCTTTGTCTTGACATAATAGATCTTCTGGTCATAAATGACCGGTGAGCATCCACGTGCAATCTTCTGGAATCCGGTTCCGTCTGCCTTCATACGGCATACATACTGGTTCGATCCATCTGTGCCGTAATAGAAATTAGCTGCAAAATACAGATACCCATCATAATAAGAGATCTCTGAAACAGTAAAAGCCTTTTTGATTTCTTTTACCTTTTCAGCTGTTCCACTCTTGGCATCGAGTCTGAAGATCGTACCGTACACTGCATAATATGTTGAATCTCCATGATATGCCGGTGCTGCCGTCTGCTCAGCCGCCTGTGCCTGCACTGCCGGAATCATCGGGAGCAGCATCACCACTGCCAGTGCAATACATAACCATCTTTTCATACGATTTGTCTTTTTCATCGTCTACGTCCTCCTTAATGCCAGAAAGAGTTTTAGCAACACACTAAAACTCTTTCCGATAATAGAAAACTATCTTAGAATTTACCAGCCTTTGCAGCTTCCTCTACGGCAACTGCTACAGATACAGTCATACCAACCATCGGGTTGTTTCCTGCTCCGATCAGACCCATCATCTCTACGTGAGCGGGAACTGATGAAGAACCGGCGAACTGTGCATCTGAATGCATACGTCCTAATGTATCGGTCATACCGTAAGAAGCAGGACCTGCAGCCATGTTATCGGGATGCAGTGTACGTCCTGTACCGCCGCCGGATGCTACTGAGAAGTACTTCTTGCCCTGCTCGATGCACTCCTTCTTGTAGGTACCAGCTACCGGATGCTGGAAACGTGTCGGGTTGGTTGAGTTACCGGTGATAGATACACCGACGTTCTCATGATGCATGATCGCAACACCTTCCTGAACATCGTCAGCACCATAGCACTTAACAGTTGCACGAAGTCCCTCTGAATATGCCTTCTCATATACAACATTCAGCTTTGCTTCCTTGTAATCATACTTTGTCTCAACATAGGTAAATCCATTGATACGTGAGATGATCTGTGCAGCGTCCTTTCCTAAACCATTCAGGATAACGCGCAGCGGCTTCTGACGAACCTTGTTGGCCTTCTCAGCGATACCGATCGCACCCTCAGCAGCAGCGAATGACTCGTGTCCTGCTAAGAAACAGAAGCACTCAGTCTCCTCTTCGAGAAGCATCTTTCCTAAGTTACCATGTCCAAGACCTACCTTACGATGATCTGCAACAGATCCGGGAATACAGAATGCCTGAAGTCCCTCTCCGATGGCAGCCGCAGCGTCAGCAGCTCTTCTGCAGTCCTTTTTGATCGCAATAGCTGCACCTACGATGTAAGCCCAGCAAGCGTTCTCAAAACAGATCGGCTGGATGCCCTTGATCTGGTTGTATACGTCAAGACCAGCATCTTTTGTGATTTTCTCAGCTTCTTCGATTGAGCTGATACCGTAGCTGTTCAAAACAGCGTTGATCTGGTCAATTCTTCTTTCATATGATTCAAATAATGCCATTTTTATTGTTCCTCCTTCTCTAATGTCCTGTCGATTACTCGCATCTGGGATCGATGATCTTTACTGCGTCCTGAACGCGGCCATACTGACCCTTTGCCTTCTCCCATGCAGTATTCGGATCGTCACCCTTCTTGATGAAGTCAGTCATCTTTCCAAGAGAAACAAACTGATAGCCGATTACTTCGTTGTCTGCGTCTAAAGCGATACCTGTGACATAGCCCTCTGCCATCTCCAGATAACGGACACCCTTTGCCTTTGTAGCGTACATCGTACCTACCTGGGAACGGAGTCCCTTTCCGAGATCCTCAAGTCCTGCACCTACTGCAAGTCCGTCATCAGAGAATGCACTCTGTGTACGTCCGTATACGATCTGTAAGAACAGCTCTCTCATAGCGGTGTTGATCGCATCACATACAAGGTCAGTATTTAACGCCTCTAAGATGGTCTTGCCCTGTAAGATCTCAGCAGCCATAGCAGCGGAATGAGTCATACCTGAACATCCGATCGTCTCTATGAGAGCCTCCTCGATGATACCGTTCTTTACATTTAAAGATAACTTGCAGGCACCCTGCTGAGGAGCACACCAGCCTACACCATGTGTAAAACCAGAAATATCCTCGATCTTCTTTGAGTGTACCCACTTGCCCTCTTCAGGGATCGGAGCCGGCTCATGTTTTGCGCCCTTTGCTACCGGACACATGTTTTCAACTTCCTTTGTGTAAATCATTGTAAGTCTCCTTTCAATAATTAGTGTTATATATATGCGTTACTGACTTTGTGTGAAAAAAATGTCAAAGCCTGAACATACCTGATTTATTTTCTCATATTTTGTAGAAATCGTCTATAGTATTTTTGTTTTTTTCTCAATAAATTTTGTGGATGGCGCAGACCGAACTATCACAGTAACTTAAAATCCCAGCCGGCGGACCATCGCTGCACCCGGTTCACTCATCGGTATGCCTCGAAGCAGGGAAGTCAGGGCATCCGTGACCGCATTGATCTGAAGCTGGACCACATCGGAGCTTGCCGTAGCTTCATCCAGATCAATCATGGCTTTTCTCATAAATACGCCTTTTGCCTCACCCTGATAACGGATCTTATCATTCAATTCATCGATCACACCCTGTGTTGCCATGACTCTCAGCTTCAGATCACTGTAGG
>JBNMKT010000007.1:0-32720 GCA_050874485.1 bacterium | reverse complement strand
CAGTATGGCACTGCAGGTATCTAAGGTATGGGTCAAGAGCGGCGATCAGGAAGTGTTAGTCGAGACTTCACAGGTACAGGCAGAGGATCTGGTTGTCGTACATATGGGCAACATCATCCCGTTTGACGGAGTGGTCGTATCCGGTGATGGTATGGTCAACCAGGCATCACTGACCGGTGAACCGTTAGCTGTACACCGTGAAAAGGGTGGTTATGTATATGCCGGCAGCGTGTTAGAGGAGGGTGAGATCACCTTCTGTGTGAAAAAAGTCGGTGGCAGCTCGCGTTATGAGCGTATTGTGACGATGATCGAGGAGTCTGAGAAGCTGAAGTCCTCGGTAGAGGGCAAGGCAGCACGGCTCGCAGACCGGCTGGTTCCGGTGACATTGGGTGGAACCGCAGTGACATGGCTGCTCACGCGCAATGCGACAAAGGCACTGGCAGTGCTGATGGTCGACTTCTCATGTGCACTCAAGCTGGCGATGCCGCTCGCTGTACTCTCAGCGATCCGACAGGCCGGAGACGGTGGAATCACAGTCAAAGGCGGAAAATATATGGAGGCAGTCGCAGAGGCAGAGACGATCGTCTTTGATAAGACAGGTACACTCACAGAGGCGAAGCCGACCGTCAAGCAGGTCGTTCCGATGAACGAGATGCAGGAGAAGGAACTGCTGCGTCTGGCTGCGTGTCTGGAAGAACATTTCCCGCATTCGATGGCCAAGGCTGTCGTACAGGCAGCACAGAAGGCAGGACTCGATCACGAGGAGATGCATTCCAAGGTAGAATATATCGTTGCACATGGAATCTCTTCCTATGTGGGAGAGGAACGCGTCATCATCGGAAGTGCACATTTTGTGTTTGATGATGAGCATTGTACGATCCGTCCGGAGTACCAGGAGCGTTTTGATGCGCTGCCGGAGGAATATTCCCATCTGTATCTGGCGATCGATGGTGTATTGGCAGCTGTGATCTGTATCGAAGATCCGCTGCGCCCGGAGAGTGCAGATGTTGTAAAGGCATTGCATGATGCCGGATTCAAGAAGATTGTCATGATGACCGGAGACAGCGAACGGACAGCAGCTGCGGTGGCAGCCAGAGTCGGTGTGGACGAGTATTATGCTGAGGTGCTGCCGGAGGATAAGGCTGGCTTTGTCGAGCGTGAAAAGGCAGCCGGACGGCGTGTGCTCATGATCGGTGACGGAGTCAACGACTCACCGGCATTGTCAGCGGCGGATGCTGGTATTGCGATCAGTGACGGCGCGGAACTGGCTCGTGAGATCGCAGATATCACGGTCGCAGCAGATGATCTGTATGAGATCGTGCGTCTGAGAAGACTGAGCAGCGCGTTGATGAAGCGTATTGAGCGCAATTACCGCAAGATCGTTACGATCAATACGGCACTTATTCTGCTCGGTGTCGGCGGAGTGATACAGCCGACGACTTCTGCGATGCTGCATAATGCATCGACGCTGCTCATCAGTCTCGAGAGCATGAAGGAGTTATAAAAAGCGGTTCAAATGGCTGATTTGAAGCAGCTTAGGATGATAGGGAATCCATAGAAATATGGGTTCCTTATTTTTGTGCCAGAAAATCCCTGTTGAGAAAGCCTATCAGTTTCGGGCGTTGCTTTTCGATTCCTTGTATGCTATTCTATATTTGCAGTTAGGAAAGACTAACTAAAACTTGTAGCAAGAGAGTGTAGTAAGAAATAAAAAACAGAACATACTACAAGTGAGAAATCAAATAGCAAATAAGAGTATAGAAGAAAGGGAGTAAGACAGGATGGATAAGATTTTTGTAATTTACTGGTCACAGTCAGGCAACACAGAGGCAATGGCAGAGGCAGTCGGCAGAGGAATCACGGCGGCTGGAAAAGAGGCTGTGCTGGTACGTGCGGAGGAGGCATCAGTTGCAGATCTGGCAGATGCAAAATGCTATGCGATGGGATGTCCTGCGATGGGCGCTGAAGTGTTGGAGGAGAGTGTGATGGACCCGTTTGTTGCGGAGGCAGAGGCTGTATCCGGTGGCAAGACGGTTGCGCTGTTCGGCTCTTACGGCTGGGGCGATGGACAGTGGATGCGTGACTGGGTAGACCGCATGAGTGGAAGCGGCGCGACTGTACTCAACGGCGAGGGACTGATCTGTCAGGAGATGCCTGATGAAGCTGCACTGGCTGAGTGTGAGGCGCTGGGAAAGCAGCTTGCTTCCTTATAACACTGTATTGACAGGGAGGCAGCCATGCGCGGAAATCGATTAGAGAGGGAATTGGTAGAACATTGTGCACCGACGCTTGCCGGTATCAAGAGTGCGGGGCTGTTCAGTTATTTTTATACAGATGAGACATTGGCGGGAGAGGAGCTGCAGGCAGTCAATGCTACGCTCAACGAGCGGGGCGTGTATGTCGAAGCGCTGGTGTGGAGAGAGGCATCTGTATTGATCTACGCTTATCGGCGCAGTCACCTGGAAAAAGAACTGACACAGTCCGGTGTATCGGAACTACTGGCGAGGTACGGATACGAGGATGACAGAGTCGACGGCTGTCTGAATCATCTGAAGGAGCGGGTTGCATATAATAGTTGTTTTCCGCATGAGATCGGCGTATTTCTGGGCTATCCGCTCGAGGATGTGAAGGGGTTCATCGAGCATGGCGGGCGTGACTGCAAGAGCTGCGGACTGTGGAAGGTATATTGTGATGCAGATTATGCGCAGCGGTTATTTGATAAAATGAGCAAATGTTCCCGTGTGTACCGACGGGTATTTTTGCAGGGACGCAGTCTGGCACAGTTGACGGTCTGTGCCTGAGACTGCAAATGGAAAGAAAATAAAAAGCTGTCTGATCCCATTCTGGGCGGGGTCGGACAGCTTTTTGCTGATGGCAGCATTATTTATAATTCTTGACAACTAATAAATGTTAGAGTACACTAATTTGAGAAAAACAAAACTAACCAGATCAAAGAAGGTGTGGATATGAAGACAGAGATGCAAAAGGAGATCATCATTCAGAAACTGCGGGATAGCGGTTGCCGGATTACCAGACAGCGCCAGATTCTGCTCGACGTGATCCTGCAGGAGGACTGCGACTGCTGCAAGGAGATCTATTATAAAGCGGCTGCCATAGACAGTGGGATCGGTGCCGCGACTGTATACCGGATGATCAATCTGCTCGAAGAGATCGGTGCGATTGACCGGAAGAATATGTATCGGATTGACTGCTGCGAGCATTGCGTGGAGACAGTGGAGGAGGAACAGGCACAGCCGGAGAATGATCAGATCTGCGAATTCTGTGGTACAGAGATCAATTATCATGAGATCATTGAGTGTATCACATGCGCACTGGATGCCAAGGATCCGTATACAGCAGGACATTCCCAGCGTGTCAGTGACATGGCACTGCGGGTGTGTGAACTGATGGGACTGAAGGCAGCGGATAAGGAGAAGATTCATATTGCGGCGCATCTGCATGATATCGGCAAGATCGGTGTGCCGGATGCGATTTTAAATAAAGCAGGCAGATTAACGAAAGAGGAATTTGAGAGTATTAAAAGACATCCGCAGATCGGTGCACAGATACTCGGCAAATCAAAAAAACTCAGCGAATTGTCGGGCATTGTACTCATGCATCATGAGCGGTTTGACGGAAAAGGGTATCCGACAGGTGCAGCCGGTGCTGAGATTCCGCTCGGAGCCAGAATCATCGCGATCTGCGATTCGATTGATGCGATGACATCGAACCGCTGTTACCGCAAGGCACATGATTTTATGTATTGCTATGAGGAGATCGAGCGTAATCTGGGCAAAATGTATGATCCGATGATCGGCAGATATGTGCTGGAGCATTGGGAGATGGTGACCGGGGCGCAAAGACCGGGCAGCTGTGCCTGAATATTTCTGATTGCATCTGTCGTAAAAGTGTGCTATTTTTACTACGCGGTAGTAAATATATACACAGATATTGGAAGATAGATGAAATGGATCAAAAGAAGAAAAAGCAATTAATCATAAATAGTATCCTGTTTTTGGCGATCATGGGACTGACCATCTGGTTCGTCTTTCGGGATGAGGATTTTGGCGAAGTATATCATGCATTGCAGCGGATGTCGACCGGATCACTGCTGCTGGCGGTCGCGATGGCTGTGCTATTTGTAAGTGCGGAAGGCATTATGATGTGGTATCTGCTGCGGGCATTTGGCAGTGGGAGTGGATTGTCGAGCTGCCTGTGCTGCGCATTTATCGGATTTTTCTTTTCGGGTATCACGCCGTCCGCGACCGGTGGACAGCCGATGCAGTTGTATTATCTGAAAAAAGATGGCAATGCCTGGTCATTTGCATCTGTGGCACTCATGATGCTGGCATTCATGTACAAGCTGGTGCTCGTATTGTTCGGGCTGGGGATACTGATTTTCTGGAATGGCCCGCTGCGGGGATGGCTTGGTATGGGGTATTACCGGCTGTTTTTGCTGGGACTTGCCCTGAATGCCTTGCTTGTGATCGGTCTGACCATGGTTATGCTGACACCATCGGTCGTGCGTATGCTGCTTAGCAAGGTAGAATGGCTTGCAGTGAAGCTGCATCTTTTAAAGCAGGCGGGATCAAAGAAAGAACGGCTCGACCATTTTATGGCTGATTATCAGAGTGCGCTTGCTTTCTTCAAAAACAATAAGAAAAAACTGGCGGTGGTTCTGATCGGTACCGTTCTACAGCGTGCGACGGTGTTTGCACTGACTTATGTTGTGTACCGTGGTATGGGACTGAGTGGCGAGTCACTGACGACGATTATGTGGCTGCAGGCATCCGTATATATTGCGGTGGATATGCTGCCGGTACCTGGTGCACAGGGGATTACAGAGGCGATGTACCGCCGGGCGTTCCGCGGGATATTTACTGCGCAGGGCGTGACAGCTTCGATGTGTATCACAAGAGGCGTGAGCTTTTACCTGATGCTGATCATAGGCCTGATGATTACAATCTATCAGTTTTTTATAAAAAAACATGCACACTCGTAGGAGCGTGCATGTTTTGCTTTTGTCATGGTCTAGCACTGATCCAGTGCCTGGGAGAGATCAGCGATCAGATCTTCGATATCTTCGAGACCGACACTGATGCGGATCAGTTCGGCGGGTACGCCTGCTTCGCGCAGCTGTTCATCATTCATCTGCCGGTGGGTCGAGGAAGCGGGGTTCAGACAGCAGGTGCGCGCATCGGCGACATGTGTCTCGATCGCTGCCAGCTTCAGGCTCTTCATAAATGTGCTGGCTGCTTCGCGGCCTCCTTTTAAGCCAAAGGAGACAACACCGCAGCTGCCGTTTGGCAGATACTTTTTCGCTAATTCATGATAAGGGTCATCGGGCAGACCACAGTAGTTGACATATGCTACCTTCGGGTGGTCATGCAGATATTCGGCAACGGCCTGTCCGTTTTCACAATGACGCTTTACGCGCACATGCAGACTTTCGAGACCGAGGTTGAGTAAAAATGCATGCTGCGGGCTCTGGATCGATCCGAGATCACGCATGAGCTGGGTCGTGCATTTGGTAATAAATGCACCGCCATTGCCAAAGCGCTCGGCATAGGTGACACCGTGGTAGCTCTCATCCGGAGTCGTGAGCCCCGGATATTTGTCAGCGTGTGCCATCCAGTCAAAATGCCCGCTGTCTACGATCGCACCACCGACAGCGGCAGCATGTCCATCCATGTATTTGGTCGTGGAGTGTGTGACGATATCTGCGCCCCATTCGAACGGGCGGCAGCCGACCGGTGTCGCAAAGGTGTTGTCCACGATGAGCGGCACACCATGTGCGTGGGCTGCCTTCGCAAAACGCTCGATGTCAAGGACGGTCAGAGCGGGATTGGCGATCGTCTCACCAAACATTGCTTTGGTGTTCGGACGGAATGCGGCATTCAGTTCTTCGTCGCTGGCAGTGGGGGCGACAAATGTCACATCGATACCCATCCGCTTCATAGTGACGGCGATCAGATTGTAGGTGCCGCCGTAGATACTGCTGCTGGAGACAATGTGGTCACCGCATTCGCATATATTAAACAGTGCAAAGAAGTTCGCTGCCTGTCCGCTGGATGTCAGCATGGCGGCGGTGCCGCCTTCAAGCTGGGCGATTTTGGCAGCGACATAGTCATTGGTAGGGTTTTGCAGACGGGTATAAAAATAACCCTCCGCTTCGAGATCAAATAATTTACCCATATCTTCACTGGTATCATATTTGAAGGTCGTACTCTGGATGATTGGAATCTGGCGGGGTTCTCCGTTGCCGGGAGTATAACCGCCCTGTACACAGATCGTATTTGTTTTCATATGATGGAATCCTCCTGAAAAATTGTACAAAATTACTCAAAAAATAAGTAAATGAACTGTTTATATTTTAACATTTCATATAGATTTTCTCAACTGTTTTATGCTATGATAATAAACAGAATGTTAGTATACGATAATGTGGTAAAGTAGTAAAAGAGTAAAGTAAACAATAAAAATACCGATCAGATAAAGACTGACAATCAAGTGAAAACCTATAGGAGATTAGATAATGAACAATAAGAATAAGTCTACGGTATATCTGGTAGACAGTGAGAATGTAAATGATGTGTGGATACAGTTGGTGACAGTGATGGACCAGCAGGATGAGATACTCGTATTTTACACAGAGAAAAGCCCGCACATGAGCTATGAGAAGGTCATTGAGCTGACGAGCCTGTCCGACCGGCCGATTCAATGGATCAAATGCGTGGAGGGCAGCAATGCGCTGGATTTCCAGCTTGTGACTGAGCTGGGGGCGCGTGTGGCAGTGTCACCGGATCATGCATTTGTGATCGTCTCAAACGATACCGGGTTTGATGCAGCGGTGAAGTACTGGGTACAGCGGGACAAGGATGTGTGCCGCATGAAGAGTACCGAGTGCAAGAAGCTGGCACAGGCATTGCGCGCAAAGGCGGGGGCATCAGAAAAGGATGAGGTGCATACATTGACACAGATGCCTGAACCGGAGCATGAGGAGCTGGAGACGGAGTACCTGGCAGATATTGAGCAGCTGAGTGCATCGATACCGATCGCAAAGCTGACCCTGTTTCATGATGCGTTTGTGTGCATGTATGATCAGACGATTGGTGATGAGATCTACTATTATATGAAAGAGCATCATGAAAAACTGATGTATTTAGCCGATCGTTATCTGCCGAAAAAGAAGGCGCGGCTGAAAAATTATTTTTCCATGGCACTGGCACATACCGACTGCGATGCGGCAGGAACGGATGCAGTTATGGAGATCTACCATCACATTGATGAGCCGAAAAAAAATCTGCAGAAACTGAATGTGGAGGCTGTGAAAAAATTCGGGCAGGAGCAGGGAACCGGATATTATAAAGTGTTGAAAAAACATGTAAAGATTATGAGTAAATTATAGGGGAATTGTTTCTATGTATGACAGATGTATGAAACTGAAAAAACCTTTGCTGATCATGGTAGCTGTGGCATTGCTGCTGGCATTACTAAAGAGTCTTTCAGTAGAACCGCTGGCACATGTAGTGGCCCCGTCTTCCCTGGATGTGGAACAGATTGAGTGGGAGAGCTGTACGCAGACGGATGACCATAGCTGGGATTACACGTATCAGATGCCGAATCTGATTTCGTCAGATGAAGTGTTGTGTCTGATGAGTAAATGGGTAAATGTCAATGTATCAGTGGATGACAAAGTGATTTTCCGGTTTGATGATTCACAGATGCTCAAAGGAACATCCGTACACTGGATCAAGCTGCCCTTATGGACAGCGGGAAAGAGACTGCATGTCGTCTATTCGGGAGCGAGCGGGCAGGTTGTGGCATCGTCAAAATATCATGCGTATTATGGCAGGGCGGCCATGGTGTATCTCAGATTTATTACGGAACGCGCCTATGCGTTTGTATATGTGGTGAGTGCGCTCTTGATGATTCTTCTGATCGCATATTTTTACCGGCTATTGAAACGTCAGCTGGACCGGTCAATGAAACGGGGACTCATCGATCTGGAGCTGTTTCTGATTACAAGTATGATGTGGGTGGTATGTGACTCCAAGATCATATTTATATTATGGCGGAATGTGGGTGTGACAACATTATTTTCTTTTATCGCGTTGCTGCTGTTTCCCATGTTTCTGATCATGTTTATCAATGAACTGGTAGGAGACCGTATCCGGGCGATTGCTGTGCTGCCGGTCATCTACAGCGCAGTTTTTATACTGGTGTGTATAGGATATCTCACGAACCTGCTTCCGCTTCGGCGGGCACTGATCGGGATACATAGCCTGATTGTCGTATCAGCGGTGATCAGTATGTGGGGTGTGATTGCTGACATGCGCCGCAACCGCACAAAGGAAATGAATAAGATCCTGATGGGATTTTGCGTGATGTCCGTGTTCGGTATTCTATCGATCCTTTGTTACCGGTTTGTCCCGGCAGTGACCTGTTCGCTGTATGTATGTGCGGGATTATTTCTGTTTGCGGTTCTGCTCATATGGGCTGCGTATGACCGCCTGTATGATATGATGGGGCGGCAGGCGAAGGCGATGGCATACCGCAGGCTCGCCTATCGGGATGTCATGACCAACCTGGGCAACCGTGCCGCATTCATGAAGGCGCAGGAAGAACTCACAAGTGTTGTGAATGTCGGTATGGTCGTGATGGATATCAATGACCTCAAGTATACGAATGACAAGTATGGACATCAGGCGGGTGATGAGATGATCTGCTGCGCTGCACAGTGCATATCTGCGACATTTGCAGAAAAGGGAAACATCTACCGTATTGGCGGAGATGAGTTTGTGGTGATTCTGCCGGATGCGTCTGAGGTACTGCTGCATCAGATGATAGATCAGTTGGATGTAAATATCAGGGAAAACTGTAACCAGTCCGGACAGCCGTGGACATTGCATATTGCATGTGGCTGGGCAGTTGGTGATACATGGAAGAATGCGGAAGATCTGTTCAAGCAGGCAGATGATCTCATGTATGAAAATAAGCATAAGATGAAGAACGATCGGGAGTATCGGGAGGCACACGTGCAGGAAAAGGTATTGGAGAGTAGTGAAAATGAAGAAAAATAAACGTTACATTAATGTGGAATGGCTGTTGAGCATGATCTGTTTTTTACTGATTATTGTATTGTGGTGTGTACTGTCGTTTGGCGGGATTGTATCAGATCTGTTTCTGCCGTCACCGGTAGCAGTCGTCAAAAGAATTGTAGAATTATATAAGGACGGATCACTGTGGGCAAACTGCTATGAGTCGACCGCCCGTGTGGTTGTCGGATGGTTCTGGTCAGTTGTAGTCGCACTCCCCTGTGGAATGCTGATGGCAAATTCGAGAAAATTCAGCGCATTTATCCAGCCGATTATCGAATTTGCGAGATATCTGCCGGTCGTTGCACTCGTCCCGCTGACACTGTTGTATCTGGGTATCGATGAGACGCAGAAGTATACGATCATTTTCCTGGGTACATTTTTCCAGCTTGTGTTGATGGTATGTGATACCGTATCCGGTGTGGATGCCAATCTGATCAATGCAGCCAGAACACTGGGCGCCGGAAAATGGCAGGTGTACCGTGAAGTGATTCTGCCGGCTGCCCTGCCGGGGCTCATGGATGATTTCCGGTTGACGATCGGATGGGCATGGACCTATCTGGTAGTCGCAGAGATGGTAGCGGCCCAGAATGGTCTCGGTTATATGATCCTGCGCTCACAGCGTTATCTGGCAACAGATACGATCTTTGCGGGCCTGATTTTAATCGGACTGATCGGATTGATCACCGACTTTTTATTCCGCGTACTGACAAGGATTGTAGCACCGTGGCATGAGCGTCTGACAGATAAGTAGAAGGGTAGAAAAGATATGGAGCAGTATAAGTTGCAGGCGGTTGACCTGACAAAAGTATTTGAAGACAGTAAAAGGGGATCGGTCGTGGCGATCGACCATGTGAATCTGGAGGTAAAAGATGGTGAGTTTGTGATGATCGTTGGCCCGTCCGGTTGTGGAAAGACCACATTGATCAACATTCTGGGCGGACTCAATACACCTTCGTCCGGGCAGGTGCTGCTCGATGGCAGACCGGTTGAGGGACCGGGTGCAGATCGCGGTATGGTATTTCAGGGCTATAGCCTCTTCCCGTGGCTGTCGGTTCAGAAAAATGTGGAATTCGGCCTGAAAATGAAAAAGGTGCCCAAGGACAAGCGTACACAGATCGCCAGAAAATATATCGAACTGGTCGGTCTGTCCGGATTTGAGCAGGCGCTGCCCAAACAGCTGTCCGGAGGTATGAAGCAGCGTGTGGCGATCGCACGTACACTGGCCAATGAGCCGGAGATACTGCTCATGGATGAACCGTTTGGTGCACTGGATGCACAGACACGCGTAGTCATGCAGGAGCTGCTGGCAGACATCAGCAAAAAGACAAAGACAACGATTCTGTTTATCACACATGACATTGATGAGGCAGTGCTGTTGGGAGACCGGATCTATGTGATGAGCCGCAGACCGGGTACAGTCCGTGAAGTACTGGATGTGGATCTGCCGGGTGAACGCACGCATGAGAGCCTTGTGTTGCCAGAATTTTTAGAGATCAAAAAGAAGATCATGGACATGCTCTGGAAGGAGAGCATGGACGCAGCGCTGGATCAGTAGTCCGTGTATTCGTTCCGGCTGGAACTGGTACATAAATATTACATGAAGAGGAGAGACTTATGAACAACATGAAAAAGAATGTGAAAAGGAAGCTGGGTGTACTGTTGGTTGGCCTGCTGTTGGCATCAACGGTGGCAGGCGGCTGCGGCAAGAAGGAAGAGAGCACAGACGGATTGACAGAGGTCAACATGGCATTTTGTACATTTACCGGTTACTCGCCGATGTTTATCGCGCAGGAACAGGGCTATTTCGAAGATGCGGGTATTCATATGAATATTCAGGTGATCGAGGATGAGTCCACCTACGCCAGCCTGATTACAAAGGGTGATATCCAGTTTCTGGCGACTGCACAGGATCCGAACATCAAGATGTATGCGAATGGCGCAGCCAGCAGATATGTGCTGACGATGGACGAGTCTTACGGCGCAGATGCGCTCGTGGCAACGGAGGGTATCAACTCCCTGGATGATCTCAAGGGTAAGTCTGTAGCACTGGATAAATCAGCATCTTCGTACTACTTTTTCCTGAAGGCATTAGAGGATGGATCTTCTCTGAGCGAGGAGGATATTGATGTGCAGGATATGGGTGATACTACAGAGGCCGGTGTAGCATTTATTGGCGGACAGGTCGATGCGGCGATCATGTGGGAGCCGGAGTTATCCAATGCATTGGCAGAGGTAGCCGGTGCGCATACGATTGTAACGAGTGCGGATTATCCCGATGCGATCTCTGACAGCCTCGTTGTAAATGCGGATTATGCAGCAGAGCATCCGGAGGTTGTAGATGCGGTCAGGGATGCATGGTACAAGGCAGTCGAATTCTATCAGGCGCATGCAACGGAAGCATATGAAAATATGGCAAGCGGCTTTGAGGAAGTGACTCCGGAAGATATTGAGAGCGATTCGGCCGGACTCCGGTTCCTCGGAAAAGAAGATAACGAGAAGCTGCTGGATGCCAATGCGGATGGCAATATCTATGATCTGTGCAAAGAGATGGCAGACTTCTGGATGAGCAAGGGAGAATGTAAGACGGACGAACTGGATGATTATTTCTCACTGGTAAAATAAACGTCTGTATGGATGATATGGATGAGGAAATTATGGGTCATAAACAATTAGAAAATAATCTGATCGATCTGATCGTAGAAGAACAGGCAAAACTCGGATATCGGAAAGAAACGATCCGGCTGTATTATCCGTTGCAGTCATTGCGGCATTTCTATGACTGTAGCGATTCGGCGGATGAGATGCAGCAGCGGCTGGGCAGTTTTCCAAAGGAGGCAGCAGCACAGCTCGGAACAGTGGAGATCTCACATGTCAAAGACCGGTTTTGTTTTATGATCTCTGAGGAAGGTGTGGAGTATGTGCATACACACCGCAGGGAAAATGAGTTTATCAGACAACTGGTGGATCTGCTCGCGGGACATGCCACATTGGATGATGTGCGGCAGTTGTTTCAGACACAGCCGTATGCGAGCACCACGACGGAACTGGACAACGGCGAGTTCGATGTGCTGATCCGGTTTACAGAGGGGGATGACCCTTATTATTACTGCTTTAAAGATGAGGGCTGTCATGTGATCTATCACAGATTTTTACCGGCGGATTATAATGATTTCGACTTTTAGAGGTAGTGTATGGATTTGAAAAATAAAAAAATAGCAGTGGTAGGCATCGGCGGTGTCGGCGGCTATCTGGCGGGTGTGCTCGCGAGAACCTACCCGGATCAGGTGACGATGGTAGCCAGAGGTGCGAGGCTGGAGTCTGTCAGGCGTGACGGATTGAAAGTGCACAGCGACCTGTCTGGTGAGTTTTGTATCCAGCCGGCACATGTAGTCACTGCGCAGGAACTGGAAGAACAGGATTACATATTCTTGTGTGTGAAAAACTATTCGTTGGAGGAGGCCTGTGCGCAGATCGCGCATGCTGTGGGAGAGCATACGGTGATCATACCTGTCATGAATGGGATCGACCCGGCCCAGCGTGTGCGCGAGCAGCTCGGACGAGGGATCGTTACGGATGCGGTGATCTATATTGTGGCATTCACGGATGCACATTATGAGGTCATTCATCAGGGATTGTTTGCGAGACTGCGTATTGGTATCCAGCATGCAGATGAACAGGAGCAGCAGGCGCTTGCTGAGGTATCAGAGCTGCTGACGGGTGCACATGTGGAGCATCTGGTTGCTCAGGACATCGAACTGGAGGTATGGCGCAAATATATACTCAACTGTGCCTATAATGTCGCGACAGCCGCATACGATCATACGATCGGAGAACTGCGTGCAGATCCGGTCAAGTCACAGGAATTCCTGGATCTGATTTCAGAAGCTTATGCCGTGGCGGAGGCGAAAGGTGTGGCAGTGAAGCCGGAGCACAAAAAAGAATTTTTCGACCGGTTTCGTATGTACCGCAAAGATTCTACGAGTTCGCTGCAGCGCGATCTGGATGCAGGCAGACCTTCGGAGATCGATACATTCAGCGGCTATCTGGTGCGTGAGGCGCACCGGCTGGGTGTTCCGGTTCCTGTATCGGAAAAAATGTATGAACTGCTGCAGGAGCGGGCAGCGCAAAATAAATGATGGTTGCACATTCAACGGAATATGGTACAATGAGAGCTATCCCTACAGATTATTTGTAGGGATAGCTTACTCGTTATTCACAAAATTTAGGAGGAATGATTTTGTTATGAAGATCATAATTGCAGGAGACGGCAAGGTTGGTGCCATGCTGACCAGACAGTTGTCTGCTGAAGGATATGACATTACTATCATTGATGCCAATCCGCGTGTACTCGAATCGACCGAGGAACTGTACGATATTATGGCAGTGCAGGGAAACTGTGCAACTATGGATGTGTTAGAGCGCGCCGGTGTGCGGGAGGCAGATCTGCTGATCGCTGCGACGAGCGCAGATGAGATCAACCTGCTGTGCTGTCTGACGGCACACAGTATGAATGACAGGCTGCATACGATTGCGCGTATCCGGAATCCTGAATATACGGATCAGATTATAAAGATGCGTGAAGTATTTCCGTTGTCACTGACGATCAATCCGGAAAAGCAGGCCGCGTTAGAGATCGAGCGTCTGCTCAAATATCCGGGATTCTTAAAGAGAGATACATTTGCGAAGGGACGCGTAGAGATCGTCGAGCTGCGCGTGGACAAGGACAGCCTGCTGTGCAACCATACGCTGGCAGATCTGGATTCGGTTGTCGGATGTAAAGTACTGATCTGTGCAGTGCTCAGAAACGGCTCAGCCGTGGCTCCGGACGGCAACTATACATTGCTGGCAGGAGACCGTATATTTGTGACTGCGGCGACGGATACACTGGAGACATTGCTGAAAAATCTCAAGATCATTACGCATAAGGTGCGCCGTGTGCTGTTGTGTGGAGGCGGCCGGCTCAGCTATTATCTGGCAAAGCAGCTTGACCAGAGCGGCATAGCTGTGCGCCTGATCGAACAGAACTACGACCGGTGCCTGCAGCTGGCGAATCTGTTGCCCGGAGTGACTGTCATACAGGGCGATGCGAGCGATGAGCGTCTGTTAGAGAGCGAGGGTATGGATGACTGCGATGCACTGGTGACGATGACCGGGCTGGACGAACTGAATATGGTTATTTCACTGCAGGGAACGATCCGTAAGGTGCCGCAGGTGATCACCAAGCTGGGACGCATGGATAATTCCTATATTTTAGACCAGCTGCCGATTGGAAGTACGATCAGCCCCAAGCAGCTGTGCTGTAATACGATCGTGCGGTATGCGCGTGCGCTTCGCAATCAGGAGGGAGCGGCATTGTCCGTGCACACGATCGCAGACGGACAGGCTGAGGCGCTCGAATTCTGCGTGGATGACGATACCCGTCATATTGGTGAACCATTGAAAAAACTGCAGTTAAAGAAAAATGTGCTGATCGTATGTATCACACATAGCGGCAAACAGGAGATCCCTGGTGGAGATTCATTCTATGAAAAGGGTGATACAGTGATCGTTGTGACGAGCAGGGATGCAGTGATCTATCAGTTGAATGATATTTTTGAGGCGTAGAGCGATGAATTATAAAATGATTGGAAAGTTTATCGGAAAGATTCTTCTCGTGGAGTCGATCTTCATGCTGCCCGCATATGCGATCAGCATCTATTATCAGGAAGCAGTAGCGAGACATGCACTGCTCATCTCTGCGTTGATCACGGCGCTGACAGGTGGCATCATGGTTGCCCTGACACGTGGGACGAAACGGGGCTTTCATGCAAAGGAAGGAATGGTCTGCGTCGGACTCAGCTGGATCGTGCTGGGCTTGTTCGGCGCACTGCCGTTTTTCATCTCCGGTGCGATCCCGCATTATGTAGATGCATTGTTTGAGATCGTATCCGGATTCACGACAACCGGAGCATCGATTCTGCCGGAAGTAGAATCGATGCCGTATGGATTGTTATACTGGCGTAGCTTCAGCCACTGGCTGGGTGGAATGGGTGTGCTGGTGTTTTTGCTGGCAGTATCTTCAGGAGACGAGCGCAGCAAGGGCTTTACTATGCACATCTTACGCGCAGAGAGCCCGGGACCGCAGGTAGGAAAGCTCGTTCCGCGTATGAAACAGACGGCAGAGATTCTGTATATTCTGTATATCATATTGACAGTGCTCAATGCGATCTTTTTACTGTGTGGAGGCATGCCGCTGTTTGATTCTGTCTGTACCGCATTCGGTACGGCGGGCACTGGAGGATTCGGTATCAAAAATGACAGTATGGCAGGCTACAGCCCGTATCTGCAAAATGTATGTACCGTATTCATGCTGTTGTTCGGTGTGAATTTTACCTGTTATTATATGCTGCTGCTCAAGCAGGTAAAGAGTGTATTGAAAGACGAAGAACTGCGGTTGTATCTGGGAGTCGTATTCGGAAGTATCGTGTTGATCGTGCTCAATCTGCGTGGGTATTATGCGACGATTGGCGAGACGATCCGCCATGCGGCATTCCAGGTAGCGAGTGTTGTGACAACAACCGGATTTGCAACGACAGATTTTGACCTGTGGCCGTCCTTTTCCAAGGGAATCCTGCTGTGCCTGATGCTGTTAGGTGCCTGTGCGGGCAGTACCGGTGGTGGATTCAAATGCGGACGTGCACTGCTGGTGCTCAAAGGACTCAGACGTAGTGTGCGCCAGATCGTACATCCGGGAAAAGTAGAAGTCGTTCGTGTGAACGGGCGTGCGGTAGATGAAAAGGTATTGCAGAATACGAATGCTTATCTGGCAGCCTATGCGCTGATTATCGTCGCCAGCTTCCTGCTGATCTCGTTTGACGGGTTCTCAACGACGACGAATCTGTCTGCTGTGCTGGCATGCTTTAACAATATCGGACCGGGACTCGAGCAGGTCGGACCGACTTGTAATTTCGGAGGCTTCAGTGTATTTTCCAAGCTGGTACTGATTCTGGATATGCTGGCAGGACGACTGGAGATCTTCCCGATTTTGATTCTTTTCTCAAGAACGACGTGGGGAAAACGATAAAGCGTTAAAAAAATAACAATGTATATGATTTAAGACAATTTTTTTGTAGAAAAAAGAACGGATTTCATGTATGATTAGAAATTGAGATAATGAGAAAATGATTCAATACGACGAGAGGAGAAAACAAGAGAATGTACGCAGACGAAAATGTCATCAAGATCAAACACGAGGTTCTCTATGAAGTAGCAAAACATGCATTTGAAGGAGATTTAGAGGAGGCCAGAGATCATATACCGATGGATCTGATCCCCGGACCGACCCCGCAGTTCCGCTGCTGCGTGTACAAAGAGCGTGAGATCATCCGCCAGCGTATTCGACTTGCGGAGGGTAAGGCACCCGGAACAGAGGATACCGGAAATGTCATCCAGGTCATCAGTTCCGCATGTGAGGATTGCCCGATCTCCAGCTATGTTGTAACAGATAACTGCCAGAACTGTCTGGGAAAGGCCTGTATCAATGCCTGCAATTTTGGTGCGATCTCAGCAGGAGATCACCGCTCACACATTGATGCAAATAAATGTAAGGAATGTGGAAAGTGCGCAAAGGCATGTCCCTACGGTGCGATCGCGCATCTGAAGCGCCCCTGTAAGTTCAGCTGTCCGGTGAATGCGATTACCTACAATGAACTGGGTATTTCCGTGATTGATGAGAAGAAGTGTATCCGTTGTGGTCAGTGTATCCACAGCTGCCCGTTCGGTGCAATCGGTTCAAAGGCATATATTATAGATGTCATCCGTGCATTGAATGAGGGCAAAGAGATCTATGCGATCGTTGCACCTGCGACCGAGGGACAGTTCGGCGAGGGTATTACGATGCAGAGTTTCCGTGAGGCTGCGAAAAAACTTGGCTTTGCAGGTCTGATCGAAGCAGGTCTCGGCGGAGATATGACGACTGCCAGTGAGGCAGAAGAGTGGTTAGAAGCCTACAAAAATGGCGAGAAAAAGACGACAAGCTGCTGTCCTGGATTTGTCAATATGATCCGTAAGCATTATCCGGAGCTGGCAGATAATATTTCAACGACAGTCTCACCGATGTGTGCAGTGTCACGTTATGTCAAGGCACAGCATCCGGGAGCAATCACAGTCTTTATCGGACCCTGTGTGGCAAAGAAATCAGAAGTTGTTGACCAGAAGATCGAGGGAAATGCAGACTATGTATTGACCTATAGCGAATTGCGTGCGATCTTACGTGCCAAGAATGTGGAACTTGAGCCGAAGGCAAATACTTATCAGGAGGCGTCTGTCTATGGCAAACGTTATGGAAATGCCGGTGGTGTGACCGCTTCTGTGCTGGAATACATGAAGGAGACAGATCAGGAATGTGATGCAAAGGTATGTACCGTAAATGGTGCTGCTGATTGCAAGAAAGCATTGCTGCTCATGAAGGTCGGCAGATTGCCGGAGGACTTCATCGAGGGTATGGCATGCGAGGGAGGCTGTGTCGGTGGACCGAGCCGTTTTGAGGAGATTGCATCGGCAAAGAAGAGTCGTGATGCACTGCTCTCACAGGCAGATGACCGAAAGATTACGGACAACCTGAAGAATTATCCGATGGATTCGTTCTCTATGCATCGTGATCATGAGTAGACAGAGTAGATTATGAAGATTTTAATTATCAGACACGGAGATCCGGATTATGAGCATGATTCCCTGACCCCGAAGGGGTGGAGAGAGGCTGAGATGCTTGCAGAACGGATTTCCGGCATGGATGTCAGTGAGTTTTATGTGTCACCGCTCGGTCGCGCGAAGGATACCGCGTCCCTGACATTACAGCGGATGGGACGGACGGCGACAGAATGTGACTGGCTGCATGAATTTGATGCACCGATTGACAGACCGGATGTGACAGACCAGAAAATGATCACCTGGGACTGGCTGCCACAGGACTGGACATGTGAACCACTGTTTTATGACTATGGGAGATGGGCAGATCATCCGGTGATGGCACGGGATCAGGTACGTACACAGTATGACTGGGTGACGGACAATCTCGACCGTTTGCTGCAGGCGCATGGCTATGTGCGGGAGGACAGACATTACCGTGTCGAGCAGTCCAATCGTGATACGCTTGTATTTTTCTGCCACTTCGGATTAGAGTGCGTATTGCTCAGCCATCTGCTATGCATATCGCCGATGGTGCTCTGGCACCAGATGTGTGCGGCACCGAGTTCGGTCACAACACTGGTGACCGAGGAGCGCAGAGAGGGTATTGCGCTGTTTCGGATGACCGGCTTTGGAGATATCTCACACTTATATAAATATGGTGAACAGCCGTCTTTTCAGGCGCGTTTTTGCGAGACTTTTGACAGTGCGGATGAGCGCCACGATTAGCATGAATGGATGCCTGTGGAAGCAGTATGCTTTCACAGGCTAATTTTCTAAAATACACATTTGCAAAAAGGAAGAAAAAACATGGATCAGAACATGGACATTTCACTGCAGGAGCTGCAAGGACTTCCCAAGGATACATATATTTGTTATGATTCCCGTGGTGAGATAGCTTATATGCACGGACATATACCGGGAGCTGTCTGCTGGACGGGTGATCCGGAGCAGATTGCGCAGCTTCCGGGAGATAAGAAACTGGTCATCTATTGCGTATATGGTGAAAAAAGCCGGGAACTGGTACACGATCTGCGTGCACAGGGCTTCGATGCCTATAGTCTGACTGGTGGTTACCGCGCATGGCTGTTGTGGGATGGTGAGGCGCTGAGCCCGAAGGAGGTCGAGCGCTATAACCGACAGATGATATTGCCACAGGTCGGCAGTGAGGGGCAGCAAAAGCTCAAACAGGCCAGAGTGCTGATCGTCGGAGCCGGAGGACTGGGTTCACCGGCTGCCCTGTATCTGGCGGGAGCCGGTGTTGGTACAATCGGCATCATGGATGCCGATACCGTCAGTCTGTCGAATCTGCAACGGCAGATTGCACACAGTATCGATACTGAGGGTGAGAATAAGGCAGTCTCGGCGGCACAGACGATGCACAGACTCAACGATCTTGTGACTGTCAGAACCTATCCCTATGGACTGACTCCGGACAATGCGGCAGCGCTGATCGCTGAATATGATTTTGTGATCGATGCGGTAGATAACTTTGAGACGAAATTCTTGATCAATGATGCCTGCGTGCTGGGGCATAAGGCATTCTGCCATGCGGGTATTTTACAATTCGAGGGGCAGGTCATGACTTACGTTCCGGGTAAGGGACCCTGTTATCGCTGTATTTTTGAAGAAATACCAGAGCAGGGATCGATCCCGGGCTGCAGCGAAGCTGGTATTATCGGGGCAGTGGCAGGCATCATCGGATGTGTGCAGGCACTCGAGGCGATCAAATATGTGCTCGGCATCGGGGAACTACTGACCGGGAAGATGTTTGTGCTCGATGGGCTCACGATGAGGACGCGGATCGCACATTTCCCGAACCGCAACGAGCATTGCAGGGTCTGCGGGGCACAGCCCACGATCACGGATGTGGCGGCGCAGGCAGATGAATATACCGGAAGTGCATGCAGCTATCGCAGGTGATTGCGAACCTATTTTGATCATCGGGGCTATCTGCCTGTGGGCGCAGTAGTATTCTGATCAAGCTGCTCCAGTTGCCCGGCGGTGTCTCGCTGTTTCTTCAGCCTTGGCTCGATGTGTCCTTCGCACACATAGCCTGCGGCTTTCAGTTATGCCATGAGAATCGATATCAATTCGCTCGCACTTCGCCGGACAAACGTCGCAGTTGACAGAAACCACTGCGCCCACAGGCCGCTAGCCCTGCGCGGATATACTGTTTGCGGAATATTTTGGCTGGTAATTTGAGCATGCAAGCACCATCACTCGAAAGCAAAACAGACATGCTTGCGGGAGCTGCGACCTCGTATTCAGGTGCTTGCATGCCCACAACCAGATAGCCCAAATAATCAAATAGTTTCGCAATTATTTGCGTAGTGAATGAATAGAAAGGAGGAACTTACCATGAAAATATCGACAAAAGGACGCTATGCGCTGCGGATCATGATCGACCTGGCACAGCATACGCAGGATGCAGCGATTCCGTTAAAGGAGATCTCGGAGCGTCAGGGCATCACGTTAAAATATATGGAGCAGATCATGCCAATGTTGACAAAGGCAGGATATGTGCGTGGATTCCGCGGAAACAACGGAGGATATCTGTTGTCCAGGGATCCGGCAGAGTACAGGGTCGGTGACATCCTGCGAACCGTCGAAGGCCCGCTGGCGCCAATCGCGTGCCTGGAGGATGAACCGAACCGGTGTGAGAGACAGAGTAACTGTACGACATTAAAATTCTGGGAAGGCCTGTATGAGGCGATCAACAATTATGTGGATGGTGTGACACTGGCAGACCTGGTAGAAGATGCAAAGAAATAATTCAATTTCCTACTTGACATATAGGAAAAATTGGGATATGATACAAAACATATAAAACATATCTACTAAGTAGGAAATGAAAAACAACCCGGTCATTCAAGACAACATTGAATACGGTTAGAGAAGATTTCAAGGAGGACATGAAAATGAGCGAAAAGATTACAAGAGACCAGAGACACTTCAAATTTGAGACACTGCAGCTTCACGTAGGACAGGAGCATCCCGATCCGGTGACCGATGCGAGAGCAGTACCCATTTATCAGACATCTTCCTATGTATTCCGCAACTGCGAGCATGCAGCCGCTCGTTTCGGACTGACAGACGCAGGAAATATCTACGGACGTCTGACAAACCCGACCGAGGATGTATTTGAGCAGCGTATCGCAGCACTCGAGGGTGGTGTCGCAGCACTGGCAGTAGCCAGCGGAGCAGCAGCGATCACCTACACGATCGAGAATCTGGCGCAGGCAGGAGACCATATCGTATCTGCCAAGAATATCTATGGCGGTTCCTTCAACCTGTTAGAGCACACACTTCCGCAGTATGGAGTACAGACAACATTCGTAGACATTTTCGATCTGGATGCAGTAGAGGCAGCTATTCAGGAAAACACAAAGGCAGTCTATATTGAGACATTAGGTAACCCGAATTCAGAGGTTGTAGATATCGAGGCAGTGGCTAAGATCGCACATGCGCATAAGATCCCGCTCGTGGTAGATAATACATTTGCGACACCTTATCTCGTTCGTCCGATCGAGTATGGCGCAGATATCGTTGTACATTCTGCTACAAAGTTCATCGGTGGCCATGGAACGACCGTAGGCGGTGTCATCGTAGACAGCGGTAAGTTCGACTGGGAGGCATCTGGAAAGTTCGCATCTTTGACCGAGCCGAACCCGAGCTATCACGGCATCAGCTTTACAAAGGCAGTCGGACCGGCAGCATTCGTGACCAAGATCCGTGCGATCCTGCTGCGTGATACCGGAGCAACGATCTCACCGTTCCATGCATTTATCTTCTTACAGGGATTAGAGACACTGTCACTGCGTGTAGAGCGTCACGTAGAGAATGCATTGAAGGTCGTAGATTACCTGAACAATCACCCGCAGGTAGAGAAAGTACATCATCCGGCAGTATCCGATGATCCCGAGCAGCAGGCTCTTTATAAGAAATATTTCCCGAATGGCGGTGGATCTATCTTTACATTTGAGATCAAGGGCAGCGAGCAGGATGCCAAGGACTTTATTGACAATCTTGAGTTGTTCTCACTGCTGGCAAATGTAGCAGACGTAAAATCACTGGTGATCCATCCGGCATCTACCACACACAGCCAGTGCACAGAGGAAGAACTGTTAGATCAGGGTATCAAGCCCAACACCGTTCGTCTGTCTATCGGTACAGAGAATATCGATGATATCATTCAGGATCTGGATGAGGCATTTCGTGCAGTAGCAAAATAAGAAAACAGGAAAATATAGTCATAAGGAGGATACAATCATGAGTCAGATTAAAGAAAGTGCATTAGAACTGATCGGCGGAACACCGATTTTAAAATTAAACAGATATGCTGCAAAGGCAGGAGTCACAGACGCGACGATTCTCGCAAAGCTGGAGTATCTGAATCCGGCAGGATCTGTCAAGGATCGTATCGCTCTGGCGATGATCGAAGATGCAGAGAAGAGCGGCGTGTTAAAGCCCGGCGCTACGATCATCGAGCCGACCAGCGGTAATACCGGTATCGGACTGGCAGCCGTAGCAGCTGCAAAGGGATATCATGCGATCCTGACACTGCCCGAGACGATGAGCGTTGAGCGCAGAAATCTGTTAAAGGCATATGGCGCTGAGCTCGTGCTGACCGATGGCAGCAAGGGTATGAAGGGTGCGATCGCCAAGGCAGAGGAACTCAAAAACGAGATTGATGGCGCAGTGATCCTCGGACAGTTCGTAAATCCTGCCAACCCCGCAGCACATGAGGCGACAACAGGTCCCGAGATCTGGGAGCAGACAGACGGAAACGTGGATATCTTTGTCGCAGGTGTCGGCACAGGTGGAACCGTGACCGGAGTAGGCGCATACCTGAAGTCTAAAAACCCGAATGTACAGATCGTGGCTGTAGAGCCCGCGACCAGCCCCGTACTCTCAAAGGGCACACCCGGAGCACACAAGATCCAGGGTATCGGAGCAGGATTCGTGCCGGATGTACTCGATACCAAGATCTATGATGAAGTCATCACGATCGAGAATGAAGATGCATTCGCAGAGGGCAAAAAGTTCGCAGTCAGCGAAGGTATCCTCGTAGGTATCTCATCTGGTGCAGCGTTGAAGGCAGCGACCATTCTCGCAAACCGTCCGGAGAACAAGGGCAAGACGATTGTAGCATTACTGCCTGATTCCGGAGACAGATATCTGTCTACACCGTTATTTGCAGAGGCATAAAACGAGACACAAACACATAGCAATCGCTAATCAAACGGCGTCCGGTCATAGATCATCGATCATGATCGGACGCCGTTTGTTGATTTCCCGGGATAAAACGTGTAGAATAAAAGTAAATGACAAAGGAGGAACGCCATGCATTTTAGAAAAGCGAATCAAGAGCAGCCATTTACGGATGCAACATCCGGTGAAGATGGCTCAAATCAGGAGCATATGCAGGAAGAAAATCAGAACACGGGACGCAGAAGAAAAAAACTGAAAGCTGGCAGGGCAGGACGCGCCGCCGTAGGGATTCTCGTGGCACTCGCGGCAGTCTACCTGGCCGGCAGCAGTGTCTATACACTCCGGGAAAATGAGTATGCGGTCGTGACGACGTTCGGTGTACCTGCGATCATCGGAGAGCCGGGTATCCATGTGCGGATTCCGCTCATTCAGGAGGTAGCGCGTGTGCCAAAGACGATCAACGGTTTTACGATTGGATATGACAAAGATACGAAGGAATCTATCGATTCGGAATCGTTTATGATCACGAGAGACTACAATTTTGTCAATGTGGATTTCTATGCGGAATACCGCGTGACCGATCCGATGAAATATCTGTATCACTCGGAAGATCCGGTGGCGATCTTAAAGATGCTGACACAGAGCTACATCCGTGATACGATCGGTCTCTATGATGTGGACAGTGTGATCACGACAGGTAAAAATGAGATCCAGGCATCGATCAAGGAGAAGATCATGCAGCGTCTCGATACAGAGGATATCGGTATCCAGCTCGTGAATATCACGATCCAGGATGCGGAGCCGCCGACCACGGAAGTCATCGATGCATTCAAAAACGTGGAAAATGCCAAGCAGGGCAAGGAGACTTCGATCAACAAAGCGAACCAGAAACGCAATGAGGATATCCCGGCAGCGCGTGCAAAAGTGGATGAGACACTCAAAAATGCGGATGCACAGGCGCAGGAGCGCGTGAACGAGGCGAAAGGACAGGTCGCAAGACTCAATGAACTATACAACGAGTACAAGAAGTATCCGCTCATCACCAAACAGCGCATGTTCTATGAGACGATGGAGGATATTTTACCTGATATGAAGGTGATCATCACAAAGAGTGACGGCAGTACCCAGACAGTACTCCCGTTAGAGAGCTTTGCTGATCTTACGATCACAGATTCCAGTGACGCGGCACAGACAGGAGGTACTTCAGATGAGAAAAACTAGAGGGAAAAAGGGGATTGTGATCGTGTGTCTGCTGCTTGTCCTGGTCGTGGGTGGTTCGTCTCTGGTCGTGACCTATCCGGACGAATACGCAGTCATCAAGCAATTCGGAAAGATCGTGGATGTGAGAGAAAATCCGGGACTGAGCGTGCGCGTGCCGCTCATCCAGCATGTGGATAAGATCGAAAAAGAAGTGCTTCTATACGATCTGGCAGTGAGCGATGTCATGACAAAGGACAAGAAATCGATGATCGCAGACTGCTTTGTACTGTGGGAGATCAACGATCCGAGAAAATATACGCAGACGCTCAGCGCGCAGAAGAGCAATGCCGAGTATCGTATTAATACGATCGTATATAATAGTCTGAAAAACGTCATCAGTTCGCTGTCACAGGAGGAAGTGATCAGCGGCAGAGACGGTGAGCTGGCGGCTTCGATTAAAAGCAATATCGGAGATACGCTTGATCAGTATGGAATCACCCTGCTGGCGGTAGAGACGAAGTCGCTCGATCTGCCGGATGAAAACAAGGCTGCGGTCTATGAGCGTATGATCTCGGAGCGTAATAATATCGCCGCTACCTATCAGGCAGAGGGTGAGGAGCAGGCAAAGGAGATCTCGAACAATACGAAAGCGGAGATCACCGTCATGCAGTCAGAGGCGGATGCACAGGCCGAGGAGACGATCGCAAAAGGTGAGGCAGAGTACATGCGTATCCTCAGCGAAGCGTATAATAATGAGGAAAAAGCAGATTTTTATCTGTATCTGCGTTCGCTCGATGCGGCGAAAGCGACGATGAAGGGCGATAATAAGACACTTATTATCGATGAGAGTTCACCGCTTGCGGATATATTTTATGGAAGGTAATACGGGTCAATGATTACAGAAAAGCGTGAATCAAATCAGACGGACAGCCCGCCTTCGTATGAGACGATACAGGCGATCTTAGGCGAGGTAAAGAAGGTGATCGCGGGCAAGGATATGTGTATTGAAAAAGTATTTGCCGCGATACTCGGCGGCGGGCATATCCTGATCGAGGATGTGCCGGGTGTCGGCAAGACGACGCTCGCACTGGCATTTTCGACGGCAATGTCACTGGAAAACCACAGAATGCAGTTTACACCTGATGTACTGCCTGCGGATATTATAGGTTTTACGATGTATGATAAGGTAAGCGGGGACTTTGTATACCGCGAGGGCGCCATCATGTGCAATCTGTTTTTAGCCGATGAGATCAACCGGACTTCACCAAAGACGCAGTCTGCGCTGCTTGAAGTCATGGAAGAGGGTCGTGTGACTGTGGATGGGATTGGACATGAGCTGCCACAGCCGTTTTTTGTGATTGCGACGCAGAATCCGAAGGGCAGTGCGGGTACACAGCTGCTGCCGGAATCGCAGCTAGATCGTTTTATGATCTGTGTGAGTATGGGCTACCCGGATTTTGAGAGTGAGGTACAGATCGCGAAAGGCATGAGCCAGCGCTCAAAAGTGACTGAGATCACACCGGTGATCAATGCACAACAGCTGCGTGTGCTGCAGCAGGAGACAGAAGCTGTCTATGTGGATGAGAGCATCTACGCATATATTACGAGTCTTACGACTGCGACGAGAGACCATGCGTATGTGGAGCTCGGAGTCAGTCCGCGTGGAACGATCGCCTGTGTGCGCATGGCGCGGGCATGGGCGTATGTACATGGGAGAGACTATGTACTGCCGGAGGATGTCAAAGATATTTTTCAGGATGTGGCGGCACACCGTATCGTATTGAATGCGAAAGCGCGTGTAGCAAAAGTCACGGCAGCGGCGGTATTAGATGAGCTATTAGCAAAGACGGCAGAACCGGCATCCTTTGATACGTCAAAGAGGAGAAAACGTATATGATCCATCTGTGTCTGGCAGTTTTATTAATTGTATTCCTGTTTTATCTGGCAGCGCTCTATGAGAGCGCTGCTTTGGGTATACTGGCAATCCTATTGATCGCGATCATGCTGATCTCGCTGTGCGTGATCATCTGGCGTATGAGCCAGATCCGCATCGCGTTATCGATCCCGTTTCTGCTGGCACAGAGCGGACAGGCATTTGATGTCTGTCTGACGGCAAGTGCCGACCGGACACTGTTTGGCAGCTGTGCATTGTCTGCATGCATCGAAGCCGGGCAGCAAAGCGGACGGCGTGCGCACACCTGGGTGCGGCTTCACATGGGTAGTGGTGTGCCGGTAACCGTGCGCCGGGGAGTGCGGCTGCAGCATGCGGGCGGTTATACGTTCCGTGTGCGGCGGGTGCGCGTCTATGACTGGCTCGGATGGTTTTATTTGATAAAATGGGTGCATGCGGATGCGCAGGTACAGATCCTGCCACAGGTGGAGCATCTGGCAGTGCAGCTGTCATTTGCCGTGCGCAATTTTTCAGGAGAATCCGAGATCTATGATGATCTGCGCGGCGGCGATGAGGCATCTGAGACATTTCAGATCCGTGCGTACCAGCCGGGAGACAGGCTGCAGAATATCCACTGGAAGCTCTCTGCCAAATCAGAGGATCTGATTGTACGGGAGCGGGGACTGGCAAAGGGCTGCCCGATCATCCTATTGCTTGGAAACGGACAGGAAAAGAGACTGCGTCCGGCGCAGAAGGAACGTTTTTTGCAACTGGCGGTATCGGTATCGTATGCTTTGTTGGATGCGGACTGTCCGCATGTCGTGGGCTGGTATGATGCACAGCTACAGGATCTGGTGCGCATGCGTGTCGATACAGAGGAAGATTTCTATGAGTGGCAGGTGCAGTATCTGTCGGCCGCAGCAGCGCGCAGAGCCTGTGATGTCGAGACGCGTTATCGCGAAAAGTACCGCGGAGAGCAGTATCTGCATATTGTGCGCATCGAGCCGGAGCACAGCATCTATGTGGACGGCAATCGTTGGCAGGATACAAAAGGATTGGTCGTATGAGAAATATTCGCTGGGAAAAGCCGGAAAAACAGAAATTAAAAAATCGGACTCAATCAGTCGCTCAGAACAGATCCGGGCAGTGGTATGGCTGTCTGCTGGTGGCGGTGGGGGCATTTTTGTGTCTCTATAGCGCATACACACAGTGTACACAGATCATGCCCGGTGTGCGCATTCTGACGATGCCGGAATACACGTGGGTACTCATGGCGTTTTGGCTGCTCTTGTCTGCGGTGATCTATGGCAGTGGATATCTGTCGCGGCTATGGATGAAGTGCATTCCGTTTTTTCTATCCGGCGGCGGATTGCTGTTATATGATCTGCGCCACCGGATCGCGCTGGAGGATGGCAGCATTTATCTCGTGCGTTGTTATCTGGCGGCGGTCAATGATTATTATGAGACGCAGATTCTGTTTTGGCGTGGTGTGCGCTCGGAGGCACCCACTGCACTGATATTCTGGATGTTCGTATGGATCACAGTGTCATTTTTTGTGGCATCAGTGATCGGCAGGATGGAGTGCATGGCAGTGCTGCCTGTGCTCACGTTGACCGCCGGTGTGGCAGTAGGCAGAGTGCCGGGGACCGGATCAGTCTGTCTGCTGGTGGCGGGCGCGGTACTGCTGCGTATGTACCGGAATGTGGATGTATCCGGGCAGCGTGTCATCGTCCAGCAGGGTCAGCTGGCGGTGCTCGCATGTATATGTGGCGCATTGTGCATGCTGCTGACACCGTTTGTGGAGCGGATCGTCAGTGCGCATGACTATGTGTATGAAAAGCAGCTCGCATTTGAGGATGCACTGCTGGCACTTCCAGTAGCAGAGCTGTTTTCAGAAGATGGAAAGGTGACAAACAATGCCCCTTCCGGCAGTAAACAGGAGATACTGACCGTGCAGCTATCTGACAAACCGACGGAACATGTGTATTTGAGGGATTTTGCGGCGGGCCGCTATGAAGACGGTAAATGGTATGCGGATACCGATGGATTCCGTGCATTGGCAGATCAGCAGGACATGCAGCCAGATGAGGCTGGGAGATGGCTCGCACAATCTGATTATGCAAATGCAGAATCATTGCTGGCATCAGATCTGCAGACACAGCTGTTGTGGCGCACGGAGCTTGTGAGTCCGAAGAATTATGATTTTACGATCAGCTACAGGCATTGGGGAGACACTGCCTGTGTTCCGGCTGTGAGTGATCTGCCGGAGACACTTGTCTGGACGGATGACGCAGTGGTACAAAAGCCATGGACGCAAAAACAGTACAGTGGGACAATGATCATGGGCACAGATGCAGAACGCACACTGAGCGACTATCTGATGTCTTATTATCTGACACGTGTCTTTCTGCCTTATGTGGACGGTGTATATCTATCAGCCCTGCCGCATGCCGGACAGGAAACTGCCAACGAAGACCGCTGGTATGATGCGTATGTGGCAGATGCTTATACGTCGCCAGAACTGTCTGCCGAGGCACAGACACAGTTTGAGATCTTCTTACAGGAATGGGGCTATGCGCAAGCCACAGAGGGTGTTGACTATCTGCGTACATCTGCAGATCAGAGTGAACAGCAGGGATCAATGGATGAGATCAACTGCACACGTATCTCATATGCCATGATCGTACAGCAGTTCATGCAGCAGTTTGGAACCTATGACACACATCTCGACCAGCTGCCCGCAGGGACTGATCCGGTTGATTATTTTTTAGGCACATCACAGAGGGGCTTTTGTGCGCATTATGCATCTGCAGCGACGATGATCCTGCAGGCACTCGGTATCCCGGCGCGCTATGCGACCGGTTATGTCGCATTTACTTCGGATTTTCAGGAAAATACAGACAATCAGACAGAGCATAGGAATGATTCTGATTCTGTATGGGAGGCTGTTGTGACTGGTGAGCGTGCGCATGCGTGGACGGAAGTCTATCTGGAGGATATCGGATGGATACCGTTTGAGATGACGCGTGGTTTTGACGGTGAGCATGGGGCAGACCATGATGCGTCATCTTCTGGTACATCATCCGCTCATTCGCAGAATGACACGCAGTCCGCGGACAGCGGGCATCCGCAGACGGAGCAGAACGAGCAGCAGCCGGCTGCACCGGACGTCTCGCAGGATGAATCTGTACAGCAGGTAGCGCAGGAGAAGCCATTAGGCGACCGGACATTGGCCGGGATTACCATGCATGACTGGCTGTGGATCGGTCTGATTGTGGCTGGTCTGTTGCTTTTGATGGTGGGAATACGAAAATTGCAGGAATGCTGGGATAAGCATGTAGAGTATACGATGCAGAGACTGGTAGATCAGGGCGCCTATACACAGGCAGTCCGCTACATCAACCGCAAAATATATGATATGCTTGCCAGAGGGGAGCGGCTGCATCTGGGGCGGATCAGAGATGATGCCGCTTACGCAAATGCGTTGGCGAAGCGTTCCGTGATACGGAATGCGGCCATCGATCCGGACGAATATATGCGAATCGTCCGGGTGGCGCGTTTTTCTGATAATGGCTCGACTGCGGAGGATGTGCGGACGGTCTATGAGATTTATATGCGTTGCAAAAAGCATCCCAGACGTATCACAGGTAGTCTGGAAAGTGATTATGAGAGCGGTTCTACGCGCTGAACCTTGATCATATTTGTTGTACCTGAATGACCAAGGGGCACACCGGAGGTGATGACAACGATGTCATTTTCTTCGATGTGCTTCTTTTTTTGTGCACATTCAACGGCATGGTTGAACAGATCGAGGACGTGGTGACGCTCCTCCATGACGATCGGAGTCACACCCCAGGACAGATTGAGCTGTCTGGCGACTCTGGCACTCGGCGTACAGGCGATGATCGCAGACTGTGGACGATAGCGGGAGATCATGCGGGCTGCGCAGCCGGATTTAGTGACTGTCAGGATCGCACGTGCACCGAGATCGAGTGCGGTCGTACAGGTCGCATGGCAGATCGCATCGGTGATATCAGGATTTTCATCACGTGAGATCGCAAAAAAACGTTTGCGGTAGTCGATATCAGCTTCTGCGCGCTCTGCGATACGTGCCATCGCCTGCAGTGCTTCTACCGGGTAGGCACCTGCGGCAGTCTCACCGGAGAGCATGATCGCGCTCGTGCCATCATAGATCGCATTGGCGACATCTGTGACCTCTGCACGTGTCGGACGCGGGTTTTTCATCATGGAATCGAGCATCTGTGTCGCTGTGATGACCTGTTTTCCGGCGGCGTATACTTTTTTGATGATCATTTTCTGGATGATCGGGACTTCCTCCATCGGGATCTCTACGCCCATGTCACCGCGTGCGATCATGATGCCATCGGATACTTCGATGATCTCATCAATGTTCTTGACGCCCTCGTCATTTTCGATCTTTGCGATGATCGAGATGCCTTCTCCGCCGTTTTGCTGCAGCAAATGGCGGATCTCTAATACGTCTTCCTTTGTGCGGACAAAGGAGGCAGCGATGATATCGATATCCTGATCGATACCGAAGAGAATATCCTCGCGGTCCTTGTCACTCATATAGGGGAGGGAGAGGTGGATGCCGGGTACATTGATTCCTTTGTGATTGCTCAGTACGCCATCGTTTTGTACTTCACATACGATATCAGAGCCGTTGATCTGTGTGACCTCCATAGAGATCAGTCCGTCATCGAGCAGTACGATCGTGCCGACGGATACATCGTGACAGAGCTCTTTGCAGGTGATGCCCACGGAGTGCTCGTCACCGGGTTCCTCGCTTGTTGTCAGGGTAAAGGTCTGGCCGCGTGTCAGCTCGATTTTGTTATTTTTAAAATTCTTTACACGGATTTCGGGGCCTTTGGTGTCTAATAAGATAGCTACCGGGAGATCCTTAGCTTCACGGATTTTTTTAATCTTATCCATTCGTTCTTTCTGTTCTGCATGATCGCCGTGTGAAAAATTAAAGCGCGCGACATTCATGCCGTTATCTACCAGTGCTTCGAGCACGCCAGGTGCCTCTGTGGCGGGCCCCATCGTACAGATGATTTTTGTTTTTCTCATATCTGAATAACCTCCGCATAAAATTGTACTTTTTCTTTCATTCTATTATAGAGTATGTGTAAATTTTTTCAATAAAAATATTTGGCTCTGAATAGTTACAAAAGTTAGGCTTTTTCGAGGCTCATCGGAATGGTTCGTGCAATGAAAGCAAAACAGACATGCTTGCGGGAGCTGCGACCTCTTAACAACGTGCTTGCATGACCCAAAACCTAACAAAAATAGTTTCGCAAACGCCTATTACAAAAGTAACGGAAAGGAAGGAACAAACAAATGGAACAAAAAGCAAAAAATCAGACAGTAACAAAGCGGACAGTCAATCCGCGAAAGGTAGCAGTCATCGGCTGTGGATTTGTAGGTGCGGCATGTGCATTTACACTCATGCAAAGTGGCATGTTCTCAGAGATGGTGCTGATCGATGTGGACAGACGGCGTGCAGAGGGCGAGGCGATGGATATCAGTCACGGCATGCCGTTTGCCAAACCCGCCAGAATCTATGCAGGAGATTATGATGATGTCGCGGATGCCGCGATCATCGTGATCACAGCGGGAGCCGGACAAAAGCCCGGAGAGACCAGACTCGACCTCGTGCACAAAAATATAACGATCTTCCGTTCGATTATTCCGGAGATCTGTGAGCGGGATTTTCAGGGCATTCTGCTCGTTGTATCCAATCCAGTCGATATCCTCACTTATGTGACGGCAAAGCTGTCAGGCTACACGGAAAACCGTGTGATCGGATCAGGCACCGTGTTAGATACGGCGCGTCTGAAGCGGGCGGTGTCGGAACATCTGAATGTGGACAGCCGCAGTGTGCATGCATTTATCATTGGGGAGCACGGAGACAGTGAGATCGCAGCGTGGTCGGGGGCGAATATCTCCGGTATTCCACTGAATGATTTCTGTGAGCTGCGCGGGCATTATGAGCACTCGAAGGAGACGAGCCGTATCGCGGAGGAGGTCAAAAACAGCGCCTATGAGATCATCCAGAAAAAGCAGGCGACGTATTTTGGCATCGCAATGTCGGTCAAGCGTATCTGCGAGGTGATCCTGCGTGATGAGAAGTCGATTCTGCCTGTATCCTCGCTGATGTACGGTGAGTATGGGATCTCGGATGTCGCACTGTCAATGCCTGCGATCGTTGGTAAAAACGGTGTGGAGACGAGAGTGCCGATTCCACTGTCAGCGGATGAGCTGGAGCGGCTGCAGCGTTCGGCATCGATGCTGCGGGATGTATTGGATGAGGCAGGGATGTAGGAGAAAATTACTGCTTATCTGTTGCTGACCCACAGCAGCTACTGTATTTTTGTTGCATCGGGCGATCTGAATTGATACAATAAAAAGAACGGGATCACACATGACTGGTACAAATTTGTGACTGGAAATGGATAGCAGAGAATGGTGATCAGCAACAAGGGGAGGAATAGAGTATGAGGCAGATTATGCCTGCGACCGCGCAGGATACGGAGGAGATCTATCAGCTATACCGCTCGCAGCTTGCGACGGAATGCTGTGTGTGGGATGAGCATTATCCGGGGCTGAAGGAGATCGCCTTTGACCTG
>JBNMKT010000006.1:0-33534 GCA_050874485.1 bacterium | reverse complement strand
CTGGGAAGTGCAATGGTAATGTCGATTTATACGTTGACAGACGCGATCGTCATAGGAAAAGGTGTAGGACCGGATGCACTGGCTGCGCTGAGTATCACCACACCGCTGTTGTGTATTTTGATGTCGATGGGAATTTTGTTTGGCGTAGGCGGTTCTGTACAGATGAGTGTCCATAGAGGAACGGGAAATTATGAAAAGGCAAACCGCTTTTTTACACTGTCCTTTGCTGTGCTGGCGGCAGTTGCGGTGCTGTTGTGGATCATCTACGGATGTGGAATCTCTACGCTGCTTCATGTTATGGGAGCAAATGAGACACTGTATCCGTATGCTCTGGCATATATGAGATATATCAATGTATTTCTTCCGGTAGCGGTATTTTCTAATTATATTGCTATCTTTGTCCGGGCAGATGAAGATCCTAATCGGGCGATGGCAGGCGTTGTGCTGGGTGGTATCGTCAATATTGTACTGGATATTGTATTTGTTTTTCCGATGCAGATGGGAATTGGAGGAGCTGCGCTTGCATCTGCGATCGGTATGGTGATTCAGGTACTGGTCGCAGGCACGCATTTTCTCAGTCGGAAAAATAAATTAAAACTGATCCGTCCAAAGCATGTGGCATCCAGTGTGGCGCAGATCATCGGAAATGGAATACCGAGTTTTTTTAATGAATTTGCGAACGGATTTATTGTGTTACTGTTTAATATCCAGATCCTGAAATATTGTGGTGAATCTGCATTGTCTGTATACAGTGCAATCTCTAATTGTGTGATTTTATTTAATTCGCTTTTTACAGGAGTGGGATAGTCTATACAGCCTATTATCGCGACAAATTATGGAGGCGGAAAATGGGACAGAATTCAGAAAATCAGAAAGATGTCATTATGGACGGTTTGTATGATGGGACTGTTATTTTCAATGAGCGGAATCCTGTTTCCTGTCGGCGTATGTTCTGTATTCATGAACCCGGATCAGGAGATGAAAATGATTGCACAGACCGGTGTGAGAACTTATTTTGTGGCGTTTCTGCCGATGGGCGTCAATTTGCTGACATCCTATTATTTGCAGTCGATTCTGAGTGTAAAGAGATCGCTGTGCATTTCGCTGTTGAGAAATGTTATTTTAAGCAGTGCAGCTATCCTTGTTTTTCCGATTCTGTTTGACGGAAACAGCCTGTGGCTCGTGATGCCGATGGTGGAAATAGTCGTATTACTTATCAGCATCCTGTTTTTGAACCAAAGCAGGGCATCACAGTTATAAAAAGAGAATCACTAAAACTGCATTTACCATGAAGAGAATGTGAGATAAAAATATCTATTGACGATTCAGAAATTTGTGCTAAAATAGTTTAAAAACAGAACTATTTAATTGCAGAACTGTTTTAGAATTAAACAGATTTCACAGCAATACAGACAGGCAACGCGATAATATAACAATACAATGAAAATGTAAGATTAAAATGAAATGGGAGTGAGACAATGACCGTATACGATACTTTAGAAAAACGGCATGTCATGCCGCGGGCATGGGATGACTGGGCGGCGTACCGCAAGGCGTGGAGTGCCTGGATCATAAGCCACTGCGAACATGGTGGTTCGCTGCTCATCGTGGGCGCGGGTGCCTGCAATGACTATGATCTGGAACACTTTTTAACATTTTTTGACCACATCACGCTCTATGATGTGGATGAGCAGGCGATGCAGGAGGCGCTGCAGCGTGTGGCTGCGGCAGATAGAATCCGCGTCACTTGTGAGTGCGGTGACCTGCTGGGAATCACTCCGGAGGAATACCGGGAGTTCTGTTCGGTGATCCAAAATGAGGTCAACCGTCGTGGAAAGCTGACAGATATCACACAGCTGGCTCAGACCGCGCTTACACTGGCACAGTCGATGTATGCACGCGCGGCAGGGCGCAGGGAGAACCTTACGCTGCCGCAGGCAGATTATGTGGCAGTCAGTGGTGTACACAGCCAGATCAACCACATGCTGCCGTGGATCTGGGAGGCATATATGCAGGTGCTCGGACAGCGGGAGGATCAGGTCTTTCAGATGATATCGCAGGAGAACAGCCGGATCGTGGCGCAGGTCAACAGAACGCTGTGTGCGGCGGCAGGCAAGGGATTGTATGTATCTGCAGAGGCATCGCGCGCCGGAGTACCCGGCGGAGTCGAGGGAGCATGGCAGGCACTCGCTGATCTCAGACAGCAGACTGATTCTGCGAAGCTGCACGTGACGGACACGACACATATTGCGTGGGGCTACGATCTCAGACAGAACATGATCTATGATATGGAGGCACTCGCGCTGATGCGTTGAGCTGCGACTTTATGAAAATATTCTGCATTTGCAAAATATATAGAATTCACAGGAGGCAACATGGATAAAACAGAACCTATCGGACACCGCATGCGCTATTTCAACCGCTGCATGAAACAGCTCGTCGACCGCAAAAATAATGAGCGGGAGCAAACTTATGGCATGTCCATGACAGACGGCTGGATCCTGCGGTATCTGGCTGAGCATGACGGACAGGAAGTATTTCAGAAAAATATTGAGACGGATCTGCATATCAAAAAGCCCGCGCTCACACAGCAGTTAAACGAGATGGAGGCGCACGGACTCATCCGGCGCAGCATCTCATCACATGACAGCCGTTATAAGTGTATTTCCAGAACAGAGAAGGCGCTGGAGATCCATCAGCAGATCATGGAGGAGATCGCCGAGCATGAGCGGCTGATCAAAAAAGGAATCAGTGACGAGGATCTGGCGGTATTTTCGCGCGTGCTCGATCAGATGATCGCCAATATCAGCACAGATGAGAAGCCGCCGCACCAGCCGGAATGGTTATGTCATAAATAATAGGAGGTACATACATGTTAAAGACATTGATGGCACAGATCAAGGAGTATCGCGGTGCATCGATCGCGACACCGATCTGTATGACGATCGAGGTGCTGATGGAGACGATTATACCGTTTCTGATGGCATCGATCATTGATGATGGTGTGGATAAAGGAGATCTGCACCATATTTATATGGTAGGAGGCGCGATGTTTCTGATCGCATTGATCGGTCTGCTCGGCGGACTCGGCGGCGGTCATTTCGGTGCGAAGGCATCGGCAGGATTTGCGAAAAATTTGCGTGAGGCGATGTTTCGAAACATTCAGACCTTTTCCTTTGCCAACATCGACCGTTTCTCGACAGCGGGACTCGTCACGCGTCTGACGACCGATGTCACAAATCTGCAGAATGCGTATCAGATGATACTGCGCATGTGTACGCGTGCACCGCTGAGCATGATCTGTGCGATGGTCATGAGCTATGTGATCTGTCCGCGTCTGGCAAACATCTATCTGCTCGCGGTACTGATTCTCGGCACGATCCTGATGCTGCTCATGATGCGCACGCACCGCTATTTTTCACAGGTATTTGAAAAATACGATGAACTGAATGCCAGCGTGCAGGAGAATGTGTCCGGTATCCGTGTGGTCAAAGCATATGTCAGGGAGGATTACGAGAAGGAACGTTTTACAAAAGCGAGCAAAAATGTGTACCATATGTTTGTAAAAGCAGAAAAGCTGATCTCATTAAATGCACCGATCATGCAGTTTACCGTATATTCCTGCATTTTACTGATCTCCTGGATCGGGGCGAGACTGGTCGTACAGAGCAGCCTCACGACCGGAGATCTGATGAGCATGCTGACGTACAGCATGAATATATTGATGAATCTGATGATGTTGTCGATGGTATTTGTCATGGTCACGATGTCTGCGGCGAGCGGACGGCGTGTGGCAGAAGTCATTGAGGAGCAGAGTACACTGACCAATCCCGCAGAGCCGGATATGGAGATGCCGGACGGCAGCATCCGTTTTGACCATGTCAGCTTTGACTATCACGGAGATAGAGAGCATCCGATTTTAAAGGATATTGATTTAACGATCCGCGCCGGAGAGACAATCGGTATCATCGGAGGCACCGGCAGCTCCAAATCGAGTCTTGTGAACTTAATCAGCCGTCTGTACGATGTGACGGACGGAACGGTCTACGTCGGAGGCAAAGATGTGCGCACGTATGATCTCGATACGCTGCGCAACGAGGTGGCAGTCGTATTGCAGAAAAATGTGCTGTTTTCGGGTACGATTTTAGAGAATCTGCGCTGGGGCGATGAGCATGCGAGCGAGGAGGCATGTAAGCGTGCCTGCCGGCTTGCGTGTGCGGATGAATTTATCGAGCGCATGCCACAGCAATACGAGACCTATCTTGAGCAGGGCGGCAGCAATCTCTCCGGCGGACAGAAGCAGCGTCTGTGTATTGCGCGCGCGCTGCTCAAACAGCCGAAGATATTGATCCTGGATGACAGTACGAGTGCAGTAGATACGGCGACGGATGCGAAGATCCGTCAGGCGTTCGCACAGGAGATCCCCGGTACGACAAAGCTCATTATCGCGCAGCGTATCTCATCCGTGCAGGAGGCAGACCGTATTATCGTAATGGAGGATGGCTGCATTCAGGGATTCGATACGCATGAGCGTCTATTGGAAACGAACGAGATCTACCGCGATATCTATGAATCCCAGACAAAGGGCAGCGGAGATTTTGACGAGAAGGCAGGTGAGAATTGATGGCAGAAGAAAAAGTGAGAGAATTCAAAGGCGGAAAAGGCCCCAGAGGACCGCGTCCGAAGCTCGAGCATCCGTTTCGCAGCTTCCTTCGCATCATGCGCTATCTGATGCGGTATTATCCGGTGCACATCGCAGTCGTTGTCGTGGCGATCTTTGCGAGCGTGTTGTGCAATGTGCAGGGAACCTGGTTTATCAAGGATCTGATCGATGGATATGTCAAACCATTGCTGCTGGCTGACCAGCCGGATTTCAGCGGGCTGTTACATGCGATCGCGCGTGTAGGTGGTTTTTATCTGCTCGGAGTCATCGCGGTCTTTGTCCAGAACCGTGTCATGGTCTATGTGACACAGGGCACGCTTATGCATTTGCGTAATGAGATGTTTGTGCATATGGAGACGCTGCCGGTGCGTTATTTTGACGAGCATCCACATGGCGATATCATGAGTATGTACACGAACGATATCGATACGCTGCGCCAGATGATCTCGCAGAGTATGCCGCAGTTTCTAAATAGTGCCGTGACGATCGTGAGTGTGTTCATCAGTATGGTGATGCTGAGTATTCCGCTGACGCTCGTGACGATGGTGATGGTCGTGATCGTGCTGTTTTCAACGAAAAAGGCGACCGGGCTGAGTGGACGCTATTTCGTACAGCAGCAGAAGGATCTCGGCAGACTCAATGGCTATATTGAAGAGATGATGGAAGGGCAGAAGGTCGTGAAGGTATTCTGCCACGAAAATCAGTCCATCGAAGATTTCTGTGAGTTAAACGAACAGCTCTACGACAGCGCCTACAACGCGAATCAGTTCGTGAACCTGCTCGGCCCGATCAACGCACAGCTTGGAAATGTGAGCTATGTGCTGTGTGCAATGGTCGGCGGTGTCTTGGCGCTAAACGGCAGCTTTGGATTCACCCTCGGATCACTCGCGAGCTTTCTGACATTTAATAAGAGCTTTTACATGCCGATCAATCAGGTGAGCCAGCAGCTCAACGCGGTCGTGATGGCGCTGGCCGGTGCGGATCGTCTGTTTGAGTTATTAGACGAACAGCCGGAGACGGACGAGGGTTATGTGACGCTCGTCAATGCAAAAAAAGAAAATGGAGAGCTGCGCGAATGCACCGAGCGCAGCGGTCTGTGGGCATGGAAGCATGTACATCAGGCAGATGGCAGTGTGGAGTACCGCGAGCTGACCGGAGATGTGGTCTTTGACTCCGTTGACTTTGGCTATACACCGGAAAAGACTGTGCTGCATGCGGTCGATCTGTATGCGACACCGGGACAGAAGATCGCGTTTGTCGGATCGACCGGAGCCGGAAAGACGACGATCACGAACCTGATCAACCGTTTTTATGATATCCAGGATGGCAAGATCCGCTATGACGGTATCAACATCAATAAAATCAAAAAGGCAGATCTGCGTCATTCGCTCGGTATGGTATTGCAGGATACGCATCTGTTTACAGGCACAGTCATGGAAAATATCCGTTACGGTAAGCTCGATGCGACCGACGAGGAAGTCATCGCAGCGGCAAAACTGGCAAATGCGGATGGATTTATCCGGCATCTTGAGCACGGCTACGACACGATGCTGACCGGAGACGGTGCAGCACTCAGCCAGGGACAGCGCCAGCTCCTTGCGATCGCGCGTGCGGCAGTCGCAGATCCACCGGTACTGATCTTAGATGAGGCAACCAGCTCGATCGATACGCGCACAGAGCGCATTGTGCAGGAGGGCATGGACCGGCTCATGAAGGGCAGGACGACATTTGTCATCGCACACAGGCTCTCAACGGTGCGCAACAGCGATTGTATCATGGTACTCGAGCAGGGACGGATTATCGAGCGCGGCAATCACGACCAGCTCATGGCGGAACACGGCAGATATTACCGGCTGTATACGGGAAATGCGGTCTGAAAAGAGCTCCTTTCGGCTTACCGGTACCGGAGTGGATAGCCACACTTTAAGACTTTAAAATATCAGAATTTACGCTCTGACGCTTGACAGTTACCGGATATGGGACTAAACTATTTTCAGATAAAATTAACAATAGAAAAGAGGAATCAGCTATGGAAAAGAAAAACATTGACTGGTCAAATATAGGCTTCGGTTATCAGGTGACTGATAAGCGATATGTCTCAAATTATAAAAATGGCGCATGGGATGACGGTGTGCTGACCGATGAAGCGACAATTACACTGAGCGAGTGTGCCGGTGTGCTTCAGTATGCACAGACCTGTTTCGAGGGTCTGAAGGCATACACGACAGAGGATGGCAGAACCGTATGTTTCCGCCCCGATCTGAACGCAAGCCGTATGAAGGATTCCTGCGAGCGTCTGGAGATGCCTGTATTCCCCGAGGATCGTTTCGTAGAGGCTGTGAAGGCAGTTGTACATGCAAATGAGGCATATGTTCCGCCTTACGGATCAGGTGCTACTCTATATATCCGTCCCTACATGTTCGGCAGCTCACCGGTCATCGGTGTAAAGCCTGCAGAGGAGTATCAGTTCCGTATGTTCTGTACACCGGTAGGACCTTACTTCAAGGGCGGAGCAAAGCCGATCACAATTCGTGTCAGTGACTTTGATCGTGCGGCACCGCACGGAACCGGACATATCAAGGCTGGATTGAACTATGCGATGAGTCTGTATCCGATCGTAGATGCACATGAGAAGGGCTTTGACGAGAATATGTATCTCGATGCCGGCACGAGAACCTATGTCGAGGAGACTGGTGGAGCGAACTTTATCTTCATTACCAAGGATGGCAAGCTGGTAACACCCAAGTCTGACAGTATCTTACCTTCTATTACCCGTCGTTCACTGATGGTAGTAGCAGAGAAGTATCTGGGTATGACGGTAGAGCATCGTCAGGTTCGTTTTGATGAGTTAGGTGATTTTGCAGAGTGTGGACTGTGCGGAACCGCAGCAGTGATCTCTCCGGTTGGCAAGATCAACGACCATGGCAAGGAGATCTGCTTCCCGAGTGGTATGGAAGAGATGGGACCTGTGACCAAGAAGCTGTATGATACATTGACCGGTATCCAGATGGGACGCATCGAGGCACCGGAAGGATGGATCGTAGAGATCGACTAATGAGCAATAGGAACATATAATGGCGAAAAAGAAAAAAGATTCAATAGAATACCGCTATTACGAAATAGGCCAGGACGAGTACGTTCTGGCCTTATTTGGTGAGAGCTGGGTGAGAGACTACGGCAGGGATGTCGATGGATTTCATTTCCATAACCTGACAGAGATCGGTATCTGCCATGAGGGACACGGGGAGATGGGTTATGAAGAAGGCAGGGAGCCGTACCATCCCGGGACACTGACGATCATTCCGAAAAATATCCCACATGTGACGATCAGTGAGGAGGGCAGGCCGAGCTTCTGGGAGTATCTGTTTTTTGACCCGGCACAGATCGTCCGTGCGGTCTATCCGGATGATGAGGTGTTCTGCCGACAGGTATTAGAGCAGCTGGACAGGACACATCTGACGCTGACGCAGGATGGCTGCAGACAGCTCTCGCAGCTGATTGAGCTGCTGATCTATGAGATGGAGCACAAGGAAAAGCACTATAAGCGGGTGACAAAGGGGCTGATGGAGGCCCTGTTGATGGAGATCTACCGCCTGTATACGAGTGAGAAGAGCCAGCAGCGGACGACGGCAGTATCAAAGAGTACACTCATTCTGCTGCGGGAGGCACTCGATTATATTGGCAATAATTATATGGATCCGGGACTTCGCATCGAGCAGCTCGCACAGCTGTGCGGTCTGTCAGAGACACACTTCAGGCGTGTATTTAAGGAGCAGATGAACGTGGTCCCGAGTGAGTATATTAATTTGGTGCGTATCCAGCAGGCTTGCGAACTCATGCGCAAGAGTCATATGTCGATGGGCGAGATCAGCGACAGCGTTGGTTTTGAGTCCACGACGTCTTTTACACGTAATTTCAAAAAATTTTTGGATATCACACCTTATCAGTGGAAAAAACATCCGGAAAATTATGAGGGTAAGATTCTGGATTATAACGTATCAGTATTGCGTGGCTGGTAAAAATGGCAGTCCTTCCGATAGCTGTTCATAGTTTGTTCATATTATTCACAAAAAGGAAATATCTATATTGTACAAAGTTTGACATGGCTTTTTGTGAAAAGTGCTAAAACGAACATTTTACGTGGTTGAATTTGCATGTTTTATGAAAGAAATCAAAGACACATGGTTAGAAAGCTTTGATACAATAAATTCAACAAAAAAAGCGGTAAAAACCGTACAGTATTTAGGGAGGATAACCAAAATGAAAAAGAAATTTTTAGCAACTATGATGATCGTTGCAATGAGCGCATCGATGTTGGCAGGCTGTGGAAGCAGCAAAGATGACGCTGCTGACAATGCAGCAGATACGAGCAAGGACGATGCAGCAAGCGACGATGCAGCGAGTGATGATGCAGCAGCAACTGATGATGCAGCCGCTGACGGAGAGCAGACAATCACCGTATGGTGCTGGGATCCGACATTTAACATCTATGCAATGGAAAAGGCTGGCGAGTATTACGCAAAGGATCATCCGAATGTAAAGGTTGAGGTGACTGAAACAGCATGGGATGATTTACAGCCGATGATCACAAACGCAGCTTCTACCGGAGAGACCGGAGAGTTACCGGATATCATCTTAATGCAGGACAATGCATTCCAGAAAAATGCAATCAGCTATCCGGATCTGTTTGTTGATCTGACCGATTCAGGCATTGATTTCTCACAGTTCGCAGCAGGAAAGCTCGGATATTCAACAGTTGGTGGAAGAAATTACGGCGTTCCGTTCGATAATGGTGCAGTTATCGCCTGCTACCGTACAGATATCTTAGAGCAGGCAGGATACACGATCGATGATCTGACAGACATCACATGGTCACGTTTTGAGGAGATCTCATCTGATGTACAGGCTAAGACAGGATACTATCTTGTATCTGAGCGTTCTGGAGAAGCTGATCTTCTGATGATGATGCTTCAGTCAGCAGGTGCTTCCCTGTTCAATGATGACGGCAGCGTAAATATCGCAGACAATGATGTATTAAAGAAAGTTATCGAGACATTCAACAGTCTGGCAAAGAACAATGCACTGCTTGTTACACAGCAGAACTGGGATGAGTATATCAAGTCCTTCAACTCTGGATCAGCTGCTGGTGCAATCAACGGATGCTGGATCATGGGATCTATCCAGGCAGCAGAGGATCAGTCAGGTAAGTGGGCAATCACAAATATGCCGAAACTGGATGACGTAGACGGTGCAACCAACTACTCTAACAATGGTGGTTCTTCATGGGCAGTAACTTCAAACTGCAAGAACGTTGAGCTGGCAACTGATTTCCTGAACAGCACATTCTGTGGAAGCGTAGACTTCTATGGCGATATCCTTTCAAAATCAGGTGCAATCGCTACATGGGCACCTGCAGCAGAGGCAGATGTATACAGCGAGCCTTCTGAATTCTTCGGTGGAGAACCTGTATTCACAAAGATCGTAGACTTCGCTACCAAGACACCTGCAAACAACACCGGTGTATATTACTATGAGGCACGTGATGCAGTGACAACTGCATTGACAAACATTGCCAACGGTGCAGATATGGACTCTGAGCTTGCAAATGCACAGGCTGCTGTAGAGGCACAGATGCAGTAATTTCCGCGCAGGGGACAAGTATAAAATGAAGATGGGGAACGGCTCGGTCGTTCCCCAATTTTATACACGCTCAGGAAATGATCCGCGGTGCGTGACAGTTCCTGATACAGAAGGAAGGAGTAAGGAAAATGGAGAAAGCAAAAGCACGCAGACTCTCCCAGAGTAAACGCTACAATCTCACAGGCTGGGTATTTTTAGCCCCGGCAGCACTGCTCATAGCAGTTATGAGCTTTTATCCGATGATTCGATGTTTTATCTATTCATTTCAAAAGGGTGCAACCTTTGCCAATATGCAATGGTATGGCTTGAAAAATTATGTTCGAATGTTCCAGGACAGCGTATTTATGCAGTCCTTAAAAAATACATTTGTATATTTCCTGATCCAGGTGCCGATCATGCTGATTTTAGCATTGATTCTGGCCAGTATGCTGAACAACAAAGATCTGAAATGCAAAGGATTTTTCCGGACGGCGATCTTCCTGCCGTGTGCTACGACACTTGTATCGTATGCGATCATCTTCCGTTCATTATTTTCTACAGACGGATTTGTGAATACGATCCTGATCAAACTTGGAATATTGGATGCACCGTTTGCATTCCTGACGAATACAACGAGTGCGCGCGCAATTATCATTCTGGCGCTGATCTGGAGATGGACCGGATATAATATGGTATTCTATCTCTCCGGTTTGCAGAATATTGAATATTCTGTTTACGAAGCTGCCAAGATCGATGGCGCTTCACCGATGCAGTCGTTCTTCCATATTACCGTGCCGTTACTGAAGCCTACGATCCTGCTGACAGCGATTATGTCTACCAACGGTACACTGCAGTTATTCGATGAGTCTGTCAACCTGACAAACGGCGGACCTGCCAATACATCCATTACGATGTCGCATTACATCTATGATACAACATTCAAATATGTACCGAATTTTGGATATTCGTGTGCGATGTCAATGTTGATATTGATTCTGGTAGGAACACTGGCATTTATTCAGATGAAAGTAGGTGATAAGCGTGATTAGTTTACCGAAAAAAAAAGCACAGTATTTGTTTTTGATTATATTTTCTTTGTTTTCCATCTTTCCGCTCATCTGGATGGTGATTGCGGCAACAAATAAGAGTATTGATGTCATCAGGGGAAAAATGATTCCGGGTACATACCTGATCGAGAATTATAAGGCGTTGGTTTCACAGTCAGATCTGTGGCATGCAATGGGTAATTCATTCAAATATTCGATTATGGTAACATTACTCAGTCTGGTTGTATGTTCCCTGGCAGGATATGGATTTGAAATATACCATGATAAGTATAAGGATGCGCTGATGGGCGTCATTCTTCTGGCAATGATGGTACCGTTTGTGGCAACCATGATTCCGCTGTTTGGCATGATGGCAAAATTCGGTCTGTTGAACTCGGTTGCAGGTTTTGTGCTTCCGTCGATTTCAACCCCGTTTCTGATCATGCTGTTCCGGCAGAGTGCCCGGTCGTTCCCGCATGATATCATTGAGGCAGCACGAATCGATGGTCTCGGAGAGTTTCAGATTTTTATCCGGATGTTCTTCCCGACAATGCGTTCGACCTATGCAGCAGCCATGACGATCACCTTCATGAATGCATGGAACAACTATCTGTGGCCGAAGGTCATCATGAATACAAAGGAATCACAGACGATGCCGATGCTTGTTGCGAATCTGACATCCGGCTATGTAACAGATTACGGTATGCTGATGTTAGGAGTATTATTCTGTACACTGCCGACCGTTATCATCTTCTTCTGTCTGCAGAAGAGCTTCGCAGAAGGTATCACAGGTGCAGTGAAATAACTGTGGTCTAATTATGCAGCATGTAAATTAGGAGTATATAATTATGATGACATTAGATATCAACATTCTAAAAGATCCTGCCATCTATGAGCAGAACCGTCTGGCACATCATGCAGATTTTGTGGCTTATGCCACAGAATCTGAGGCAGACAAAAAGCAAAGCTCCCTGCGGATGTCATTAAATGGGATCTGGAAGTTTGCGTATGCAGTGAATCCTGCGAGTGCGATCCCGGATTTTGAGAAACCGGAGTTTAACTGCCATACCTGGTCAGAGATCCGCGTGCCTGCGCATATTCAGATGGAGGGCTATGACAAGCCGCAGTATGTGAATATCCAGTATCCGTGGGAAGGCTGGCAGGAGCTGGCAAACGGTGAACTGCCGGAGGATTATAACCCGGTTGCAAGTTATGTAAAATATTTCAGACTGCCGCAGGGCTGGAGCGGACAGCATGTCTGCATCTCCTTCCAGGGTGTCGAGAGTGCGTTTGCACTCTGGCTCAACGGTCATTATGTCGGATATGCAGAGGACAGCTTTGACCCGTCAGAATTCGATCTGACACAGTATCTGACAGACGGAGAGAACAAGCTGGCGGTACAGGTCTATAAATGGTGCGCGGGCAGCTGGTGTGAGGATCAGGATTTCTTCCGGTTCTCCGGTATCTACCGTGATGTGTATCTGTATCTCGTGCCTCAGGCGAGTATCTATGATTATAAAGTAGACGCCACAGTGGATGACAGCTATACGAAAGGTACGCTCCGTGTGACGGTCAAGGGCGAGGGCGCAGGCAGCGTCCGTGCCAGACTGGAAGGATTTGGACTTGCATTAGAGCAACAGACCGCACTGGGCACAGATGCAGTACTGGAGTTTCCGGAGCAGCTGGTAGAGCTGTGGAGTGCAGAACAGCCCAATCTCTATACATTGACATTGACTGTGCTGGATGAAAATAGCGCAGTCACACAGGTGATCCGTCAGGATGTCGGCTTCCGCCGCTTTGAGATGATCGATAATCTCATGTGCATCAACGGCAAGCGCATCGTCATCAAGGGTGCGAACCGTCATGAGTTTTCGAGTACAAAGGGACGCGCGATCGGTTATGAGGAAGCGCTTACCGATGTGATTACGATGAAACAGCATAATATCAATGCGATCCGCACCTGTCATTATCCGGATGGGGCAGCACTCTATGAGCTGTGCGATCAGTATGGTCTCTATATGATGGCAGAGACGAATCTGGAGACACACGGCACCTGGGATGAGGTCGTGCGCGGGAAAAAACCGTTGTCGGCGGCACTGCCGGGAGACCATGAGGAGTGGGAGCCGTTACTCATCGACCGTGTGCATGCCAACTATGAACGTAATAAGAATCATCCGGCTGTGCTTTTCTGGTCATGCGGAAATGAGTCGCACGGCGGCAGCGTGATCTGGCATATGTCAGAGGAATTCCGCAGACTCGATCCGACACGTCTGGTGCACTATGAGGGCATCATGCGTGACCGCCGCTACAATGCGACGAGTGATATGGAGTCGCAGATGTACACGAGTGCGGCAGATGTAGAGAAATTTCTCGAAAAAGACCGCAGCAAGCCGTTTTTGCTCTGTGAATATACGCATGCGATGGGCAACTCGTGCGGAGCAATGCACAAATATACGGATCTGACGGATCGTGAACCGCTGTATCAGGGTGGATTTATCTGGGATTATATTGACCAGACACTCACGAAAAAAGACCGTTATGGACAGCCGTTCCAGGCATACGGCAGTGATTTTGATGACCGTCCGAGTGATTATAATTTTAGTGGAAATGGCATCGTCTACGGCGGTGACCGGATGCCTTCACCGAAGATGCAGGAGGTCAAGTTCAACTATCAGAATATCTCCGTAGATGTAAAGCCCGGAAAAGTGACGGTAAAGAACAAGAATCTGTTTGTCAATACAGATATCTATGACTGTGTGATCCGTCTCGAACGCGATGGTTATTTTGTCTGTGAACAGACGCGTGTATATGCGGTGGAGCCGCTGAGCGAGCAGAGTTTTGATCTGCCGACACAGCTGGGTACAGAACCGGGCGAATATGTGATCACCGTATCGTTCGTACTGCGTGAGGATACATGCTGGGCGAAGAAGGGTCATGAGGTCGCTTTTGGACAGGGTAGTTTCTGGGTATACGGAGCAGATGAGACACATGAAGGCACGATGCGCATCGTCCACAGCAATTATGACATCGGAGTGATCGGAGATGATTTCCGCGTGCTGTTCTCCAGACTGGAAGGTGGATTGACATCTTATCAGTACGGTGGCAAGGAGTACATCAAGGCGGTTCCCAGACCGAATTTCTGGCGCGCACCGACTGATAACGATATGGGCAATCTCATGCCTTTCCGCTATGCACAGTGGAAGATTGCGAGCAAGTACCTGACATACAAGGGCAGGGATCTGCGTGGTGACAGCGGATTTGACATCGAGGAGGGGGACGGCTTTGTGACGCTGAGCTTCCACTATGATCTGCCGACGACACCGGCTGCGGGCTGTGATCTGAAGCATACGGTATTCCCGGATGGAACGGTGCGCACGACACTGACATATGATCCGGTCAAAGAACTCGGTGATATGCCGGAGTTTGGTGTCATGTTCAAGATCGATGCGGATTATGACAATGTCGAGTGGTATGGAAATGGACCGGCAGAGACCTATGCAGACCGTAAACACGGAGCCAAGCTGGGGATCTATAAAAATAAAGTCGCAGATAACATGGCAGCATATCTGATTCCACAGGAATGTGGCAACAAGACAGATGTGCGCTGGGCGAAAGTGACGGATGAACGTGGCAGAGGACTGTTGCTGCGTGGCGATGGCATGAACTTCTCAGCTCTGCCGTACACGCCTCATGAGCTCGAGAATGCGGCACATCCGTATGAACTGCCGCCGGTACACTATACAGTGATCCGTGTGGCCGCAGCACAGATGGGTGTCGCAGGAGATGATAGCTGGGGTGCGCTGACACATCCGGAGTATTTGATCGATGTGAGCGAAAAATTAGAGTTTAGTTTTGAAATGAAAGGAATATAAATTATGAATCCACTGATTTTGAATGTCATTCACAGACCGGAGATGGTTCCGGAGTATTCTGCGACAGTGACCGGACAGGGAAAAGAGGAGGATATCGGAGATCGCGCGCTGATTACCGAATCTTTGGATATCTTTAAGACACAGCAGAGACTGGCACATGAGAATGGGTTAAAAGTAACCATCCAGATGACCTATGCAGCGCTGTTCAATGACGAGGCTGTTGCGATCGCCAAACATGACCATGAGACCTATGGGGATGAGATCGCATTATCATTGTTAGGTCTGCCCTGTGAGCAGTTCCGTGAGAAATATAAGACAAAGGATTTCTGTATCTGGATGTTCTCTATGGAGGACAAGAAGGCGATCGTCAATGATGTATTCGGAAAGTTCTATGAGCAGTTTGGCTTTTATCCGGAATCAACCGGATCATATTACATGGATGCGGATCTGACGAATTATATCAAGGCAACATATCCCAGCGTGAAATGCGCGGTAGCGACATGCTGGGAGGAGGGACCGAAGGCATATCATACCTGTAACAATTCCTGGTATACGTTATTTGACGGAGGCCCCTGGGCACCGTGGATCCCGTCAAAGCAGAACACGCATGCACCGGCTGCAAATGAAGCAGAGGATTCTGGTATTGTTGCGATTCCGCATCTGTCACGTGATTTGATTGCATGTTATGACGGAAATGGTTCCAACTTTGGAACACATCCGCAGAATGTGCTGCGTGGTATGATCTATGATACAAAGACCTGGGAGTATCCGTATCTGTATAACCTGATTGACCAGTACCATGATCTTGCAAAATACAATAATGGATATGCATACAATATGATGTTCGTAGGTCCCGGCTGGATGAACAAGATGGGACGCTGGGAGCAGCCGTATGAACTACTGTTAAAGTCCTATACAGACGGCTGTGCCTACTATGGAAAGCTGAAGAAGGAAGGCAAACTCATCGACATGACCATGTCAGAGTTCGCAGATTTCTACAGGGAAAAGAAGGGTGTGTCCACCGAGAACCGTTATACGGAGCCGGAGTGTGCGCTGTGGCGTGATATCTTATACGGCTCAGACAAGCAGCTGTTCTGGTATTGCGATCCGTATATGCGCGCATGCGTCAATATGGATCAGGGCGGCGCGATCGTTGATCTTCGTCCGTATGCAGCAAAACTGGAGTGGCCGGTAGGTATCGGAACCAAGCATGTACAGGATGCATCGTATCCGTTCCTGATTCAGGAGAAGTACCGTGCGGGTTATTTCACACACTATGCTGGTGAGGGAACTGTCCGCAGTGCAAAATTGTGTTATAACGGAGAGGAAGTTGACCTCTGTCTGTGTCCGACACACGCACATTTTTCACAGGAAGGAAAGATGCGTATCTTAACACTGGATCCGGTGGATATCGAGTTTAACGGACTGAATGTGAAGCTGCAGACAAAAGAATATTTTGAAGAGGGATCTTCCAATATTAAGATTGAGCGCACGATCTTAGAGATGAGTGATCCGAATGCAGAAGTCTATCTGGATGAATACATGGTAGCATGCTATGGTACGACGGAGTATCCGGAAGATATGACCGGCATCACCTTAAAGTGTGAGGGCGCTGAGGAAAAGACGATCAGCTATGAATATAAGTGCCGTGAGGAGAAACTCTCCGATGCAGCAGCAGTCAGTGCAGTCATACCTGCGATCGAGACAAAGGTTTCCCTGACACAGACTGGCGGAGCAGAGGGTTATATCCAGGAGGGATATGCATTCTCACCGATGTTCAAGCTCGGATATAAGAAGAAAATCTCAGACAAGGAGGTATTTGCCACATGGCTCAACTTAGAAAAGGCAAATTAAACTACAGATGCCCTTCATGTTTTATGAGAGATCTGGATATCGACATGTTTTATAATAAGGATACGGGAATCTACAGCTGTATCCGCTGCCAGTACCGCGGCGATGAAGCAGATGTATTAAAGATGAATGAACTGGTTCGTATCCGTTATAAGGCGATGCATGAGCGAATCACCAAATTCGATTTTGACTAAATATAAGTAGAGTAAAAAATGTGCGTAACACGCACATTTTTTACGTAATAGGAAATGATATCAGGAGGTTTCTTGTGAAATATGTAAAAGGTATGGATCTCTCTACGCTGCTGGAACTAGAGCGTCTGGGGGCGAAGTATTATGACAATGGAATAGAACGTGATATCTTAGATATCATGAAAGACTACGATGTGGATATGATCCGTCTGCGCCTGTGGAATGATCCGTGGAGCGTGGAGCATGCTTCGTATGGCGCAGGCGAAAATGATGTCGCTACGACACTGGAGATCGCAAAACGCGTCAGTGAAAAAGGTATGCGTGTATTATTGAATTTTCATTACAGTGATTTCTGGGCAGATCCCGGCAAGCAGATCAAACCGAAGGCATGGACAGGATTGACCGTGGATGAACTGATACAGGCTGTCTATGATTTTACGTTTGAGACGACGGAGCGCTTTTTACAGGAAGGGGTCAATATCGGGATGGTGCAGGTTGGAAATGAACTGTCCAACGGGTTGCTCTGGCCGGAAGGAAAGATTGATGCGGATGCGGACAGCGAGGCGTATGACAATGTCGCAGCCTTTGTGAGTGCGGGTATCCGGGCAGTCAGAGCGTGTGATCCCACGATTCCTGTGATGATCCATCTGGATAACGGAGGCAATAATGAGCTGTATCGCCGGTGGTTTGATAATTATATGAGAAGGGGAGCGGATTTTGACCTGATCGGTCTGTCCTACTATCCGTTCTGGCATGGTACGATGGATCAGCTGATTAATAATATGAATGATATCGCACAGCGTTATCACAAGGATCTGATCATAGCAGAGGTATCTATGGGATACACGATGGAGGACTATCAGGATTACGAAAAGCTGCCTGACAGTGAACGGAAAGGCTATGCAACAAAGCCTTCTCTCGTAGCCAATATTGAATTTCCGATGACTAGAGAAGGACAGGTGGATTTTATGAGCACACTGCTGTCACGGATGGAACAGGTGGCAGAGCACCGGGCGCGGGGATTTTTCTGGTGGGAGCCTGCGTGGATTCCGGTGCCTGGAAGCGGCTGGGCCACACCGGCATCACTCGCTTACATGAATGATCCGGGACCGTGTGGAAATGAATGGGCCAATCAGGCATTATTTGACTATGAGGGCAATGCATTACCGACGTTAACTCTCATCCGGGATTATCGGGAGTGTGGCGAGGAATAAACTTTACATTTACACTGTAATGTAGTAAACTATAGGCGGATTCGCGTGGACGGATCCGTCTTTTTCAATGAATATTTTAGTAAAAATGATCATACAGGAGGAAAAAATATGTTATCAAAACAGATTCAGGTCGCGCTGAAGGGCAATTCCGTGATCCGTGCAATGTTTAATGAAGGCAAGGAGATGGCTGCGAAGATCGGTGCAGAGAATGTATATGATTTCTCACTCGGCAATCCGGCAACACCGGCACCGGCCAGTGTGAACCAGGCAATCAAAGATGCGGTGGATGAACTAGATTCTATGGAACTGCACGGTTATATGGCGAATGCGGGTTATCCCGATGTGCGCACGGCTGTTGCAGAGAACCTGAACAAGCGGTTTGGCACAGATTTTACATTACAGAATATCATCATGACAGTCGGAGCAGCCGGAGGACTGAATATTATTTTAAAGACACTGCTTGATCCGGGTGATGAGGTGATTGTATTTGCACCGTATTTTGGTGAGTATCGTGCCTACGCAGGCAATTTTGGCGGTGTGATCGTGGAAGTAGCGCCGAATCTGGAAGATTTCCAGCCGGATCTGGGCGATTTTGAGAGCAAGATTACAGATAAGACCAAGGCAGTGATCATTAATACACCGAACAATCCGACCGGTGTGATCTACAGCGATGAGACAATGACACAGCTTGGAGAGATCCTTTCGAAAAAAGAGCAGGAGTATGGACATGAGATCTATCTGATCTCTGATGAGCCGTACCGTGAGCTCGTATACGATGGAGCGCCGGTGCGTTTCCTCACGAAGTTCTATCACAATACGATTGTCGGCTACTCCTTTAGTAAGTCACTGTCGCTGCCGGGCGAGCGTATCGGATATGTGGTCGTTCCGAACGAAGTGACCGATGCAGCGGATGTACAGAGTGGAATTGAGATCTCGAACAGACAGCTCGGTTTCGTCAATGCACCTTCCCTGATTCAGAAGGCAGTCGCACAGTGTCTGGATGAGAAGACAGATGTGGCATATTATGATAAGAACCGTGAGTATCTCTACAGTGAACTCACAAAACTGGGATTCACATGCATCAAGCCGCAGGGCGCATTCTATCTGTGGGTAAAATCACCGGTGGCAGATGAGGAGATATTTGTGCAGGCGGCAAAGAAGCATCATATCCTGTTTGTCAAGGGATCTGCGTTTGCATGTCCGGGTTATGTGCGGATCGCTTACTGTACTTCTTATGAGAAGATCTGTCGTTCAATGCCTGCATTTGAGCAGTTAGCAGCCGATATGGGTCTGCGTTAGGAGCAGCTATGGGAAACTGGGAAGCAAATGTACGACGTGTCGTGCCCTATACACCGGGGGAACAGCCCAACCGGCCGGGCATGATCAAACTCAACACAAATGAAAATCCGTATCCGCCGTCACCGAAAGTAGCAGAAGCGATCCGCAGCTTTGATGTGGATCGTCTGCGGATGTATCCGGATCCGACGGCGGGTGCGCTGGTAGATGCGCTCGCCGCGCGCTATCAGGTAAAACCTTCGCAGGTATTTGTCGGTGTAGGCAGTGACGATGTGCTTGCGATGTGTTTTCTGACATTTTTTAATTCGAAAAAGCCGATTCTCTTTCCGGATATCACGTATTCATTCTATGATGTGTGGGCAGATGTGTTCCGTATCCCGTATGAGGTACAGCCGTTAGACGAAGATCTGTGCATCCGTGCAGAGGATTATTATAAGGAAAACGGAGGCGTGATCTTCCCGAATCCGAATGCACCGACCGGTGTGCTGATGGAACTGTCCCAGATCGAGGATATTGTCGCACACAATCCGGATGTCATATGTATCGTGGATGAGGCATATATTGATTTTGGTGGAGTGAGTGCACTGCCGCTCATTGAAAAGTATGATAATCTGCTGGTCGTCCAGACATTTTCAAAGTCCCGTTCGATGGCAGGGGCGCGGATCGGCTATGTGTTCGGTTCCGAAAAGCTGATCAAATATCTGAATGATGTAAAATATTCATTCAATTCCTATACGATGGATCAGCTCACACTCGTGACGGGCGTGGCTGCATTATCAGACGAAGCATATTTTCAGGAGACGCTGGCCAGGATCATCGCGACACGTGAGCGTGTGAAGGGACAGCTGCGGGAGCTGGGCTTTACGATGCCGGATTCCAAGAGTAATTTCTTATTTATCAGTCATCCGAAAGTTGCTGCCAGGGAATTGTTTGCGATGCTGAGAGAAAATAATATCTATGTGCGCTACTTTGATAAGCCGCGCATTGATAACATGCTGCGTGTCACGATCGGAACGGATGATGAGATGGACCGTCTGATTGCATGTCTGAAGGAGTGTGTATGCTAAAAAAATATTTGTGGATTTTTTTCGTATCGATGGTTCCGATTATTGAATTGAGAGGTGCGATACCGATCTCACAGGGGCTCGGACTGCCGATGGGTCCGAGCTACCTGATCTGTATTCTCGGCAATATGCTGCCGGTGCCGTTTATCTATCTGTTTGCGCGGAAAGTGTTGGAGTGGGGCGCTGATAAGCCTCTGATCGGAGGTTTTTTCAGCTGGTGTCTCGCCAAGGGAGAATCCGGCGGCAGGAAGCTGCAGGATGCGGCAGGCAGAGGGCTGTTTGTTGCGCTCATGCTGTTTGTCGGTATCCCGCTGCCAGGAACCGGCGCCTGGACAGGGACGCTGGCCGCGAGTATTCTGGATATGGATTTCAGATCCAGTGTGCTCGCTGTGATGTGCGGGGTACTGCTCGCCGGAGTGATCATGATGATCGCAAGCTTTGGCGTGTTTGGTGTCCTGCTGTCATAGTGGATCAATCATGCGGAATATCGTGAAAACGTCCGTCAAGTTCCTCCGTCTTTACGACATTGATAAATGCGTGCGGATCAATGGAACGGATCAGGGGAATGAGCTCACGCTTGGCCTCTGAATTGATGACGGAATAGATGAGTGTCCGTTCTTTTCCTTCGTAACATCCGATGCCGCGGAACAGCGTGGCATCGTGATTTGTCAAATCGCGGATCGCGAGATAGATCTCATTGGACTTATCCGAGATAATGAATAACGTCTGCTTCTGGTAACGCTTGTACAGAAGCTGGATCACCTGTGTACTGCAGAACTGGTAGATGATCGAATAGAGTGCGATCGACCAGCCGTACAGGGCTCCGGCGATCACAAGCATGATGACATTTCCAGCTAAAATATAATTCCATGCATCGATACCCTTCTGGTGTGAGAGAAAGATGCTGATAAAATCCGTGCCACCGGTCGTCGCGCCTACGTTCAGGCACAGGCTGATCGCCACACCGTTTAGAATACCACCGAATACGCTGATGAGCAGGACATCCTTCGTAAACAGGTACGGAGGCAGAATATCTACGCAAAAACTCGAGAGAATGATGACGATGATAGAGTAGCAGGTGAAGCGTTTGCCGATATATTTAAAGGCAATATAAGTCGGAACGAGGTTCAGCAGGATATTGAATACGGAAAATGGCACGGAAATATGCAGAAAATCCAGACAGATTTTCTGCAGCAGCAGTGACAGACCGGAAAAGCCGCCCGGAAACAGGCCGGCGGTCTTGGCAAAGCAACGCAGGTTCCATGCATAAAACACAGATGCAAAAATAACGACAAACAGGCGGAATACCTGGTAAAATTTCGGATGCTTATATTCTAATGACTGAAACATAACAGTGGTCTCCTTTCTGATTTCTTGTGTTAGGCGTTTGCGAAACTATTTTTATTATCCGGTCTATCTGGCTGTGGGCGCAGTAGTATTCTGACCAAGCTGCTCCGGTTGCCCGGCGGTGTCTCGCTGTTCCTTAAGCCTTGGCTCGATGTGTCTTTCGCTTTGCTCACACACATAGCCTACGACTTTCAGCTATGACACGAAGTTTGTTTATGAATCGCTCGCACTTCGCTGGGCAAAAGTCGCAGTTGACAGAAACCACTGTGCCCACAGCCGTTGAGCCTGCGTCATATACTGTTTGTGAAACGTTTTAGCAGGTGGATTGAGCATGCAAGCACTATCAATTCAGATGCAGAAGTAGCAGCGCGAGCAAAGGCGTGTCTGATTTTGCTGCCTTTGCACGATGGAGATGAGACTCGTAACTCGTGGAAGCCTCTGCTGAACACGAGTTAGGTTTTTCCGAGGCTCATCGAAATGGTTCGTGCAATGAAAGCAAAACAGACATGCTTGCGGGAGCTGCGACCTCTTAACAATGTGCTTGCATGCCCTCAAACCTGACAAAAATAGTTTCGCAAACGCCTATTCTTATATGTTTCCCTTAGTATAACATAGCATGAAATCATCGTCCAGCAGAGAAACTGCAGGTGGCTGAGGCTGCGCAATTGACTTGCGGTTTATAAGATGTTATGATGAAAATTGATGTAGCTTTTTATGTATTTATCAGGAAATGACAGGAGATGGATATGATAAACAATAAATTGTTTTTGTATCTGACAGAATTTTTTGCAGGAATGTCGGTTATGGCGGTTGAGTTGGGCGCGAGCAGGCTGCTGGCGCCTTATTTTAGTTCTTCGCAGATCGTATGGACCATTATTATCGGAACGATCATGATTGCGATGGCGCTCGGCAATATCTATGGAGGCAAGAGTGCTGACAAGTCACCTGATCCGGACAGGCTCTATGGCAGGATACTGATTGCGGCGGTCTGGATCGCACTCATTCCGGTTGTTGGAAAATATATCGTACTGGGAATCTCAGCACTGCTGATCTTTACGGTGAGTAACAATTTTCTGATTATCGCCGCATTTTGTGCATGTATGGTGATCTTTGTGTTTCCGCTCTTTTTACTCGGCACGGTCACACCGTCACTGGCAAAATACTCGGTAGACAGTCTCGATGACAGTGGAAGGACCGTAGGTACGCTCGGAGCGTTCAATACGATTGGCAGTATTATCGGAACGTTTGTGCCGACATTTGTGACGATCCCGGCAGTCGGTACATCGATTACATTTCTCATCTTCTCCGGCATTCTGATTGTGCTGGCTGTGATCTATTTTATCAGCCGAAAGACCGGGAAAAAGAAGGTGATCGCAGCAGTGCTGGTGTTTGTGCTGTGCTGCGGACTCGGCTATTCGGATTCGTTTGCATTCTGGCAGAATGATCTGACGTATGAGGGTGAGTCTATCTATAATTATCTGCAGGTATCGCAGAACGATAAGCGGGTGATCTTATCGACCAATGTGCTGTTTGGCGTGCAGTCCGTATACATGAAGGATGGGGATCTGACCGGCATGTATTATGATTATGCGATGGCTGCGCCGCTCATGGTGCCGGATAAGCAGCCACAGGATCTGGATGTGCTGATTCTTGGTATGGGTACGGGAACGTATGCGACCCAGTGCAGACGCTATCTTGGCGATATGCATGTGGAGGGTGTTGAGATTGATGAAAAGATCACGCAGCTCTCCAGACAATATTTTTCATTGCCTGATGATGTACAGGTCACGACCTATGACGGCAGGGCATTTTTGAATGCATCCGATCAGACCTATGATGTGATTATGGTGGATGCTTATCAGGATATTACGATTCCGTTCCAGATGTCATCAACGGAATTTTTTACATTAGTGAGAGATCATCTGAATGAAAACGGTGTGATGGTTGTCAATATGAATATGCGGGGCAGTGGTGAGGGCAATATCAATCAGTATCTGTCAGATACGATTGCATCCGTATTTGATACGGTCTATACCGTCGATGTGCAGGGATCGACCAACCGCGAATTGTTTGCATCCAATGATGCGGATATGTTAGAGACACTGGGTACGCAGTTGGCGCAGCTGGACGATGAAGCGCTCAGAGGCATGCTCACGACAGTCGCAGATCACTGCGAGCCATATGTGGCGGGAGATTATATCATGACGGATGACCAGGCGCCGGTGGAACTGCTTGGCATGCGGGTGATCGATCAGGTCATCAGTGAGGAAGTCGCTTATTATAAAGATATTTATAAAAAAGATGGCATCAGAGGTTTGCTTGACAGCATCTAAACGGAGGCAGTATGTTTGAAAAAAATACGAAGCAGGTCAATCGGATTATCGCTAATATATTTTTGATCGGTTCGGCGGCGATCCTTTTTATGGTGATCTGTTCGAGTCTGGGCGTGTTTGAATTCGGTAAAGATTATACGATGATGCTGCTTGTCGCCGGGCTGGTGATTACCGTGAGCCCCAGCATATTGATTCGCCGTCTGCCGGATCATGTGATGAAGTATTATATGCTGATTGTCCTCGCGATCTTTATCGGAGGGCTGGGAACGAGCAATCATATCGGTATCTATATCAGTTATGCACTCGTGCCGATCTTTAGCTGTCTGTATTTTGAGCCGCAGCTGGTTGCACAGGCCAGTGTATTCTCCTATATTGTCATGGCCTTATCCGTATATATCAATTCTGCGGGAAAATATGAGGTCGTGTATGAGGGGCGGCCACGGATGCAGATGTACATAGCATATATGATGGGCTTTACGATTGAATATCTCGTGGTATGTCCAGTATTATATACAGTAGTAAAGCGGGCAAAAATGATGATGGAGGAGCGCTATAGTGCGGAGGAGGAAAATCGCATGAAGAGTGATTTCCTCTCCAGTATGTCGCATGAGATCCGCACGCCAATGAACGCGATCATCGGTATGTCAGATGTGGCACTCCGAAACGAGATGAGCGATGATCTGCGCAAGTGCATCACGATCATCAAATCGGCATCGACGGGGCTGCTGGAGATCGTCAATGATATTCTGGATCTGTCCAAGATAGAGGCGGGTAAGTTGAACATCATTGAAGATGTCTATACGACCCAGTCACTTGTGGATGATACCGTGGCGGTCATCAATGCCAGAAACATAGATAAAAAGGTGCCGATCCATTTTCACATTCAGGACGATATGCCTGCAGCCCTGAGGGGAGATTCGATCCGTATCAAACAGGTGATGCTCAACTATGCATCGAATGCGATCAAATATACGGAATACGGACGGATTGATGTCACGATTCGCTGTGAGCGGAAGGCAGATGGCATGGCATTGCTCAAATATGAGGTGGAGGACACCGGACAGGGCATACGTGAAGAAGATATTGGTGATCTGTTTAAGATGTATACACAGTTTAACACGACGCAGAACCGCGGCAAAGAGGGCAGTGGAATCGGTCTGGCGATCAGCAAGTATTTCGTGGATCAGATGGGTGGAACTGTCGGTGTCGCTAGTGAGTATGGCAGAGGCAGCCGCTTTTATTTTACCGTGCCCCAGAAGATCGTAGATGCACCGGAAGCAGAGAACAAGCGGAATGCATCTGCGCAGGAGAATGGCTATCAGCTGTTTCGGACAATCGGTGTGCGTCTGTTACTGGCGGATGATAACGAGATCAACCGTGAGGTCGTAAAGGCGATGCTCGATCCGATTGGTGCAGAGATTGATGAAGCAGAAAACGGCAGTGAGGCCGTCTATAAGGCATCCATGACACCGTATGATCTGATTTTCATGGACAGCCATATGCCACAGATGAGTGGCGAGGAGGCAACGAAAGCGATCCGCAGGCTGGATGGCAATGTCAATCAGCATGTGACGATCATCGCGCTCACGGCTGACGCGGTCGCCGGTGTCCGGGAGCGGCTGCTCGCAAGTGGTATGAATGACTATGTATCAAAACCGATTCAGATGCAGGATCTGTATCAGGTGCTCCGGAAATATCTGCCGGAAAATAAGATGATCGATTCGCCGGAAAAGGAAGCATGACAGCGGAGAATGAAAAGCCACTTGACAAACAGATGCAAAGCAGATATATTTATAACAGTGTTATATAACACTGTTATAAAAGATGCAGGCGAGAAGGAGGAATCCGTGCCGAAACAGGTAGAGGGAGTTTCAAAAAAAATACTGGTCTGTGCAAAAGCAGAATTTCTGGAAAAAGGATATTCGGAGGCATCGCTGCGTTCCATTGCGGCAAAAGCGGATACGACGACCGGATCCATTTATTCAAGATATAAGGATAAAGAAGGATTGTTCGGGGCGATTGTAGAGCCTGTCGCGGAGGAGCTCATACGGATGTTTCAGGAGACACAGGAAGATTTTCATGCACTGGAGGCAGAACAACAGCCGGAGATGATGGAGGAATATGTGTCATCGGGGATGTTCCGTATGATCGATTATATATACGATCATTTTGAGGAATTTCAGTTGTTGCTGGAGGCGTCGCATGGCACGAGGTATGAGCGCTTTATTGAGCGCCTTGTAGAGATTGAGACAGATTATACCTATAAATACATGGAGACTGTCCAGATTCCAGATGAAAACAGACAGTTTATCACGGAGGAATTTATCCATATCATGGAGCATGCCACGTTGGAGGGTGTTTTTGAGGTGGTACGGCATAAGATGAGCAGGGAGCAGGCTCATAAATATGTCGCAATGCTCGAAAAATATCATTACAACGGATGGAATGCGATCTTCCAGTTCACATGACAGACAGTGATGGCTGCCTGCTTCGATAAAAGTCAATCGAAGCAAGGGCAGCCATATATAGGACATGCGGGTTAGCCATATCTAATTATAATTAGCAGTGTGAATAACGAAAATAAAACACAGGAGGGACCAAAAGAGATCAATGAAAAAGAAGAGTTCAATGGCAAGATTATTTGAATATGCCGGGAATTTTAAGTATCTCACGATATTGTCGTGGATATTTTCCGTCATCAGTGCGTGGATTGCACTGGTACCATTTTACTACATATGGAAAATCATGCAGGAAGTGCTCCGGGTAGCGCCGGATTATGCACATGCAGAACATCTGGCTGACTATGGATGGAGGGCAGTCGGATGTGCGCTGCTGTCCATGGTCATCTATGTGGCTGCCTTGATGTGTTCACATACCGCAGCATTCCGGGTGCAGAGTAATATGCGCTCGCAGCTGATGCGCCATATCCTGACATTGCCGCTCGGATTTATGGATCGCGATGGCTCTGGAAAGATCCGCAAGATTGTCAATGAGTCGAGTGCTGCGACAGAGACTTATCTGGCACATCAGCTCCCGGATCGGGCAGGAGCTGTCGCGACTCCGGTTGGTCTGCTCGTATTGCTGCTCGTGTTTGACTGGCGGCTGGGGCTGCTGAGTCTGATTCCGGTAGTCGTGTCATTTCTCCTGATGGGCTCCATGACCGGAGAGAAGATGAAACAGAAAATGACGGAATATCAGAATGCCTTAGAGGAGATGTCGAGTGAGGCGGTCGAGTATGTCCGTGGAATACCGGTTGTAAAGACGTTTGGACAGTCGGTGTTCTCGTTCAAGCGGTTTCAGACATCGATCAAAAAATATGAGAAATGGACGATCGATTATACCAAGGATCTGCGTATGCCGATGGTGATCTATACAACCACGATCAATGCGGTGTTTGCGATACTCATCGCGTCTGCATACTGGTTTTCTGCGAATGGATCGGATCGTACTTTCCTGCTGAATCTGTTGTTTTACATCATCATCACTCCGATTATCACTGTTACGATGAGCAAGATCATGTATTCGAGTGAAAATGCGATGATTGTCGAAGATGCACTGGCGCGTATGGATGGTATTCTGGAGCGTCAGCCGCTGCCGGCATCGCAGCCGGAGGAGGAACCGGCAGACCATTCGATCACATTTGAGCAGGTATTCTTCCGCTATGAGAATGCGGCACAGGATGCACTGCATGGGGTCAATCTGCAGATTGCGCAGGGAGAGCATGTGGCATTTGTCGGGCCGTCAGGCGGTGGCAAGACAACACTGGCGAGTCTGATTGCACGATTTTTTGATGTCACGGGAGGATCGCTGCAGATCGGTGGCGTGGATGTGCGCCACATTTCTTCCGAGCGTCTGATGGATCTGGTATCCTTTGTATTTCAGGACAGCAAATTGCTCAAGATGTCGATCTATGAGAATGTACGCATGGGCAGGAAGGATGCGACCAGGGAAGAAGTGCTGCAGGCGCTTAAGGATGCGCAGTGTGAGGATATTATCGAAAAGCTGCCGGATGGCATCGATACGATGATCGGAACGAAAGGCACGTATGTGTCCGGTGGTGAGGCACAGCGTCTGGCGATCGCACGAGCAATGCTCAAAAATGCGCCGATTCTCATTCTGGATGAGGCAACCGCTTTTGCAGATCCGGATAATGAGGCAAAGGTACAGGCCGCATTTTCACGGTTGTCGGAAGGTAAGACGGTCATCATGATCGCGCACAGATTGTCATCCGTCATCGATGCAGACCGGATTTGTGTACTGCGTGATGGACAGATCGCTGAGCAGGGAACCCACGATGCGCTGTTGCAGCAGGACGGACTGTATGCACATATGTGGGAAGAATACAATCGGTCAATTCAGTGGAAGGTAGGTGCACAGTCATGACGATCAGGGAACGGTTACAACATAAATATGCACTTTCAGAGCAGGGCGCCAGGGATATGATCACATCGATCGTGTGTGTTACGATCTCCAATCTCGTATTGATGCTTCCGGTTGGTGTGCTCTATGCGCTGGTGCGCGACTATATGAGCGGATCGCTGGCAGGCAGAGGGAGCTTTTATATCGCTGCATGCATAGGCTGTCTGCTGCTCATCGCAGTTACTACTTGCCGGCAGTACAATGCGACATTTCTGGCTACGTATGTAGAGAGCGGTGTACGGCGAATCACGCTGGCAGAGCAGCTGCGCAGGATTCCGCTGTCATTTTTCGGGAAAAAGGATCTGTCAGATCTGACCAGCGCGATCATGGCGGATTGTGCGACGATCGAGACGGCATCCTCCCATTGGATTCCGGAGCTGATCGGAGCATGTATATCCACAACGATCGTAGCGGTTAGTCTGTTTTTCTTTGATTGGAGAATGGCGGTTGCGGCATTGTGGGTACTTCCGGTGTCATTTCTGATAGTGCTGTGTTCGGGAAATGTGCAGAGACGTCTGGGCGAAAAACAGATGAAGCTGAAGATGGACTGTGCAGACGGAATCCAGGAATGTCTGGAGACGATCCGTGACCTGCGTTCGAACAATGCGCAGGAGAGCTATATGGATGGGCTGGAGCACAAGATACGCGCGGTTGAAAAGCATGCGATTGTATGTGAATTGGGAACTGCCGTGTTTGTATCCGGATCACAGATGATCCTGAAGCTTGGAATCGCGACAGTAGCGCTCACAGGTGGTGCGCTGCTTGTACAGGGACAGATCGATGTGCTCACATTTTTCATGTTTTTGCTCGTGGCTTCACGTATCTATGATCCGATGCAGATCTCATTGCAGAATCTGGCTGCAGTCATCAGCACAGATGTGCAGTGTGCGCGCCTGGATGAGATTCTCTCGCATGAGGTCCAGACAGGAACGACGCAGATGGAGCATGACGGATACGATATTGAGTTTTCACATGTCGGTTTCTCGTATAACAGTCAGGATACAGTCCTGCGGGATGTGACATTTACCGCAAAACAGGGAGAAGTCACCGCACTCATTGGCCCATCTGGCGGTGGCAAGACAACCGTTTCCAGACTGGCATCCAGATTCTGGGATATCGATGAAGGCACGATAAAGGTAGGCGGAATGGATATCTCCGGTGTCGATCCGGAGACACTGATGTCACTGTATTCGATTGTATTTCAGGATGTGACACTGTTTAATAACACGATTATGGAAAATATCCGTATCGGTGATCCCAATGCGACAGATGAACAGGTGATTGCGGCGGCGCGGCTGGCACACTGCGAGGAATTTGCGGAAAAGCTGCCGGAGGGCTGGCAGACAATGATCGGGGAAAATGGTTCAGAACTCTCCGGTGGAGAGCGTCAGCGTATCTCGATTGCCAGAGCATTTCTCAAAAATGCGCCGATTATCCTGCTGGATGAGGCAACGGCTTCTCTGGATGTCGATAATGAGACATTGATTCAGGAGGCATTGTCACGCCTGATCAAAAATAAGACAGTGCTCATCATCGCACACCGTATGCGGACAGTCGCGCAGGCCGATCAGATTGTAGTGTTAAAAGATGGCACGGTCGCAGAATCCGGAACACCGGCGCAGTTGTATGGGCAGGACGGTATCTACCGCCACATGGCTGATACACAGCAGCAGGCAGCCGGATGGAAGTTATAATAAGTATATAGTATATGTATAGGAAACGCCTGGGTGTTACTGGAACGAGATACGAGTGAACAGTAGCCCCCGGGCGTTTATTTGACAGTCTCAAATTCTGTGTTATATAATGAAGCCAACTAGTGTTTACAAATGTGTAAGAGCAGCAGAAGGAGAGACAAATGGGCGCAGACAAATATACGGAGCTGACACCTCAATACAAGATGATCGATACACTGACGCAAATGTACCGTTACTGTTATGTGATTGATCTGGCTACGCAGAAATTTCAGAAAATGGATATTGCGGGGGCTGCCAGACGTAATACGAACGCCGGTGGACATTGTGAGGATGAGCGGGAGTGGTTTCTCCGGGAGATTGTGGATGATACGTATCTGGCGCGCATGAGATGTTTCACCGACCTGTCGACGGTCCGGGATCGTTTGCAGGGCAAAGCGTGGATTTATGAAGATTATATCAATCAGATGGGCATGTGGACGCGTGCGATCTATCTGCCTGTGACTTATGACGAGCAGGGCATACTGACACATGTGATGTTTCTCGGTCAGAAAGTGAAGCATTATGAACGCAGTGACCGCGATTATGACAGTGAGCGGGAGCGCCTGTCTGAGGAAAACGAGTGGCTCCAGAGAGAAAATGAGCAGGTGCATATCCAGTTGGAGACTGTGTTGAGCGGTATCTCAGGTGGATATGTGATCTGTGAGGATAAGGAAGGTTTTCCGTTTCTCTACGTATCGCCTGCGGCAGCGCGCAATCAGGGATTTGATACGGTAGAAGAATTTTTGGAATTCACACATAACAGTGGATTGGAAAATATCTGGCAGGCAGACCGGGATATATTTCTTGAAAAATATTATAATCAGCTGGCAGACAAGGGCACCTATTCCATCAAATACCGTGTGCGCTGCAAAGACGGCAGACTCAAGTGGGTCATGGATACCGGACGGCGGATGACAGATGTGGATGGCAGACAGGTGGTCGGCTTTTTGTTGTTGGATATCGACCGGCATGAACAGATCAACCAGATGTACAAACTGGAGCGGAGCCAGTACCGTGAAGCATTGCTCAGTGACAGCGAGTATGAGTATACACTTGATCTGACGGCAGATCTCGTAGTGAGTGGATATGTGAGGCATCCGGAAAAGATGGCAGAGGAGATGAGAGGCAAATGTTATCCGATTCCGATCGGTGATGAATTGCGCTCACTCTGGAAAGGCTTTCAGGCAGCCGGGATCGACCGGGATGCGAATAGCCATCTGACGACACAGACCGTAAAGGAAGCCTACGCAAACGGCGCACGCAACTGTGAGCTGGAATATTATGATGACAGACGTAAACAGTATATGCGCATGACGCTGCTCATGTCTGAACGTGAAGAAGACGGACATATTATAGTGATCGTGATCGGACGGGACATCACCGAGCAGAAGCTCGAGCAGGAGCGTAGCCGCCGGGTGCTGGAGGAGACGAATGAGAAGCTGCGGGAAGCATGTCGCGAGGCAGAGGCTGCCAATGCAGCAAAGACAGATTTTCTGGCACGCATGAGCCATGACATCCGTACACCGCTCAATGGAATTCTGGGCTTATTAGAGATCTCCGGGCGTTGTGCGGATGACCCGAAAAAGGTAGAAGATTGCCGGCAAAAGGCAGTCGCATCGGCAAATCACCTGCTGTCGCTGCTCAATAATGTGCTGGATATGAGCAAGATGGAGAGTGGCAAGCTGGATCTGGCAGAAGAACCGTTTGATATGAATGATGTGCTGCGTCAGACACATGAGATCATGGACAGTCAGATCACAGAGAAAGGAATTCGGGCAATTACGATGAATCCGCAGCCACTGGAGCATTCACATGTGATCGGCAGTCCGCTGCATGTGCGTCAGATTCTGACAAACCTGGTCTCGAATGCCGTCAAGTATAATCACGCAGGAGGGACGATCTCTGCTGCGATGGAGGAGCTCTCCGTAGATGCACAGACGGTCGTATACCGGTTTACAATATCAGATACCGGTATTGGCATGAGCGAGCAGTTCGTATCACATATTTTTGAACCGTTTGCCAGAGAGCACAATGAGGATGAAATGCATACGGGTGGTACAGGTCTGGGTATGGCGATTGTAAAGCGGATCGTCGATAAAATGAATGGTACGATCGAGGTACACAGCCGTATGGGGGAGGGTAGTACGTTTATCGTGACGTTGCCGTTCCGGCGCGATACTGCGCAGGCCGCAGATGTTCCGGACGAACCGGAGCCCAGGGGTGGTCTGCATGGTGTGCGGATCCTGCTTGTAGAGGACAATGAACTCAATCGTGAGATCGCGCAGTATCTGCTGAGCGATGAGGGTGCCGAGGTGGAGCTGGCAGTCGATGGCGGTGAGGCTTTGGAGATCTTCACTGCGAGAGAGCCAGCGTATTATGACGTGATCTTAATGGATATGATGATGCCGGTACTCGACGGATGCAGTGCTGCGCGCAGGCTGCGCAGCCTGGAGCGCGCGGATGCGCAGCAGATCCCGATCATCGCACTCACGGCAAATGCGTTTTCTGATGATGTGAAAAGGTGCCGGGAGGCTGGCATGAATGCGCATCTGGCGAAGCCGCTCGATATCCGTGCAGCGGTGAGACTCATCCGAAAATATGCCGGAGCAGATCCCATGCAGCCATAGATGGCGCGTATCAGAGGGATAACTGATAAATGGCAGCATTCAAGTATCCAGCGAATGTGACCCACAGCAGATACGGAATCATCAGATACCCGGCTGGTTTGGAGATCCGGTAAAAGATGATCGTGGTCGCGAGGATCAGAAACCAGAGCAGGATCAGCCAGAAAAATGAAAACAGATACCATTCAAAATTAAAAAACCAGATAGACCATAACAGGTTAAATACTAACTGCACGGCATAGAGTATGAGCGCCTCCGGCTG
>JBNMKT010000005.1:0-33620 GCA_050874485.1 bacterium | reverse complement strand
GGAGCAGTTCGGACTGCCTGAGACAGAGGAGCGCGTAGCGACGCATTTTATCAGATGAGGAGAAAGATATGGAATATCGGAAATTACCGCACGGTGAGCAACAGATCAGTGTGATCGGCATGGGTTCTTCTGTTGTCGGGGAGCAGGCGGAGCCGGATATTATCCGCACAGTGGAGGCTGCGCTGGATGCAGGGATCAATTATTTTGACATGGCGGGTGGTCATGCGACGATTTTCCCGGCATATGGCAAAGCACTGGCAGACCGCAGAAAGGATGCTATGCTGCAGGTGCATTTCGGAGCAGATTATACGTCTGGTGAATATGGCTGGACGACGGATCTGGAATGTGTGAAGCGCTCCGTGGACTGGCAGCTGCAAAAGCTGCGCACCGACTATATCGATGTCGGATTTATCCACTGTCTGGATGAGCGTTCAGATCTCATGGCATATGAAAAAAACGGGATTTTAGATTATCTGTTGAGCTTAAAGGAGCAGGGCGTCGTCCGGTATATCGGATTGTCTACCCATGCACCGGATATGGCGAATGCGGTGCTCGACCGAGGAATTTTAGACATGCTGATGTTCTCGATCAACCCGATGTATGATTACGGACAGGGAGATTTTGCGATCGGAGACAATTCGCAGAGACAGATGCTGTACCGCCGCTGTGAGAAGGAGGGTGTCGGTATCTCGGTGATGAAGCCGTTCAATGCCGGACAGCTGCTCGATGCAGTGAAATCACCGTTTCATCAGGCACTCACGACAGCGCAGTGCATTCAGTATGCACTCGATAAGCCGGGAGTACTGACTGTGCTCGGTGGCCCGGGAAATGTGGCGCAGCTGCAGGAGATTTTAACCTATCTGGATGCCACGCCCAGGGAGCGGGATTATTCGGTCATCGGTTCCTTCACGCCGGATGATTCCGTCGGAAAATGTGTGTATTGCAGACATTGTCATCCGTGTCCGGCGGGGCTGGACATCGCGCTCATCAACAAATATTATGACCTGTCGAGACAGGGGGATGTGCTTGCCAGAGAGCATTATCTGACGTTGGAAAAGACAGCGGCTGGCTGTATTCACTGTGGACATTGTAATAAAAGATGTCCATTTCAGGTGCAGCAACAGGAGCGCATGCAGGAGATCTCCGGTTATTTTGGCAGGTAGATAGAACCGTAAATATCCCGACAGACAAGGAGGAAATGTATGAAGCAGTGTATGGATTCGGATAATCTTCACAGACGGCTGAAAAAGATCATCGGACAGGTGCAGGCGATCGACCGGATGATCGATGAGGATGTACCGTGTGAGGATGTGCTCTCGCAGCTCAATGCGGCGAAGTCAGCGCTGAACAAGTGTGGACAGATAGTTCTTGAAGGACATATCAATCACTGTATCAAAGATGCCATTCAAAAAGGTGATGAAGAAGAAATCAAAAATTTCACAAAAGCGATCGAGCGGTTTGCAAACATGCAGTAGCAACAGATCAAAACGTATCAAGGGGAATCTTCCGGATGGAGGGTTCCTTTTTTGTATGATTGGGAGATTCCTGCCATATAAAATACTCCGAAAGGATGCACTTTTTTAATAAAATTCTATCAGTTTCCGCTTCTTGACAACACATACCCCCATAGGTATAATAAGACTATACCCCTATGGGTATAAAATTATATGTGATAATAGAATACACGTTTCGTAAATATTCTATTATTTATCCTAATTAGTTGTGGAAAGGAGTAACCGATGAAAAAGTTAGAGGAACTATTGGAGTGGGGCGGCACGAAGAAGGATATTACATTTCTGGTGATTTCCGGTATCGCGTTGCTGCTTAGTATTTTTAAGGTCATCCCGGGACTGCCGTTTGATGTGGCATGGGTAGCGATCATTCTGTGTGGTCTGCCGATTATCATGGAGGCAGTCATCGGGCTGGTCACAGCGTTTGATATCAAGGCAGATGTGCTCGTATCGCTGGCATTGATTGCATCGGTATGTATTCATGAGGACTTTGCGGCAGGAGAGGTCGCATTTATCATGCAGCTGGGCGGACTGTTGGAGGAACTGACGGTCGCGCGTGCGCGCGCCGGCATTGAAAAACTCGTGCATCTGACACCGACGACTGCGCGCAGACTGCGTGACGGGCAGGAGACGGTCATTGCGGCTGAGGAGGTGCAGCTGGATGATGTCTTAAAGGTACTTCCGGGCGAGACTGTGCCGGTAGACGGAGTGATCGTGCGTGGGCAGACTTCGATCAATCAGGCAGTCATGACCGGAGAGTCGCTGCCAGTCGATAAAACAGTCGGTGACGAGGTGTCGAGCGGTACGGTCAATCAGTTTGGAGCCTTTGAGATGCGGGCGACCAAGGTCGGTGCGGATTCCTCTATTCAGCGGATGATCCGGCTCGTACAGTCGGCAGATGCAGGAAAAGCAAAGATCGTCGGTGTGGCAGACCGGTGGGCGACATGGATCGTCATCATTGCGCTGACGGCGGCAGCTCTCACCTGGCTGATCTCTGGTCAGATCATACGTGCGGTGACCATTCTGGTTGTCTTTTGTCCGTGTTCTCTCGTCCTGGCGACACCGACCGCGATCATGGCGGCGATCGGCAATGCGACAAAGCACGGCTTTCTCGTGCGCGAGGGGGATGCCTTAGAGCGGCTGGCACAGGTAAAAAAAGTCAGCTTTGACAAGACGGGTACACTGACAGTCGGTGTACCGAAGGTTGTGGACGTGATCTCCCTGCATGCAGATTTTACACCGGAACAGATCTATGCCTATGCGGCAGCAGCGGAGCGCAATTCGGAGCATCCGCTCGGCAAGGCAGTCGTGAACTGCTATCGGCAGGAGCTCAAAGATCAGTCAGAAAAAAAGGCGGATCAGCAGATTGCTGATCAGGACATCACAGAATTTGAGATGATACCCGGACAGGGTGTCAAGGCATCTGTGGCAGGGATACATCTGTTGGCGGGAAATGAGAGACTGCTTCATACAGCGAATATCGAACTTAGCCAGAGTGTCGTTCAGACACTGGAGGCACAGCAGGATAGGGGGAGAACGGTCATACTGGTTGCAGCAGACGGACAGCTGGCTGGCGTGATCGCACTGGCGGATTCACTCCGGGCGGAGAGTCGTGTGATGGTGAGAGAGTTGATCGGGCTCGGCGTGGAGCCGGTATTGCTCACCGGAGATCATGAGGCAGCAGCTACACAGATTGCTGCTGAGGTCGGTATCCGTGAGGTGCATGCGAATTGTCTGCCGGAGGATAAGCTGAATATGATCGACAGCTATGAGAATCACGGAGAACCGGTGTGCATGGTCGGAGATGGTGTGAACGATGCACCGGCGCTCAAAAAGGCGATGGTCGGCATCGCGATGGGTGGTGTCGGCAGTGACATCGCGGTCGACGCAGCAGATATCGCACTGGTCGATGACGATGTCAAAGAACTGCCTCACTTGTTTGCATTATCCAAACGGATGATGACCAAGATCCATTTTAACCTGTCGTTTTCGATGCTGTTGAATTTTGTAGCGATCGTGCTTGCGATGACTGGAATCCTGAATCCGGTTATCGGAGCGCTCGTACATAACTGTGGATCGGTATTTGTGATCATCAACTCGGCATTTTTATTAAGCTGGCACAGATCAGCCGATTCCACCCAGTAAAATACCGAGAATCAGTACAAGTATACATACCGGGCAGAAGACATATTTGCAGACCGGCACGAAGGCTGCTGTAAATGGCTTGCTTCGCCCGGTATTGATCTGTGTTTCGACATATTTTTTCCCGCAGACCCAGAAAAACATCACACCGGCGAGACCTGCACCGAGCGGACAGATATAGATGGACAGTACATCCATCCAGTCGGATACGATACCCTGGATGCAGATCGATACAATGAGTGCGATCACTCCGATCAGACCACAGGAGGCCTTACGGTTCAGTCCGAGTTTTTCCTGAACGGTAGCGATCGGTGCTTCATACAGGTTGATCAGCGATGACAGACCGGCAGAGAATACCGCGACGAAAAAGATGACCGCGATCAGGTATCCGCCGGGCATCGATTTGAACAGTGCAGGCAGATAGATGAACATGAGCCCCGGTCCGCCCTGATTGAGCATGGCCCCAGTAGTAGCCATCGCAGGGATGATGACTAAGGCAGCGAGCATCGCCGCGAGTGTGTCAAAAAAAGCGACTCTGCCGGCTGCGGCAGGGATGTCCTCTGTATCAGGCAGATAGGAGCCGTAGATCAGCGTGCCGTTTCCGGCGACCGACAGGGAGAAAAATGCCTGGCCGAGTGCAAAGATCCATGTTTTCGGGTCAGCCAGTGCCTGCGGATCAATGCGGAAGATATAGCGGTAGCCATCGATGGCACCGGGCTGGAAAGCGACATAGATACCGAGGATCGCAAACAGGATAAAGAAGATCGGCATCATCACTTTATTTGCTTTTTCAATCCCACGTCCGACACCAAACATCAGGATCGCGATGCCGATGACGAGTGCTGTGACCTGCCATACATTGTTGCCGAAGGCGCTTGCCATGCTGCCAAAGGCTGAGCTAAATGCATCCGGGTCGGCAAGGGCGAGCGTCGCACCGGTGAATGTGCCGATCATATATTTCAGAATCCAGCCCATGACGACGGTATATCCGATCGCCATAGCGAGTGCGCCGACGACAGGTATATATCCGAGCAGTTCACCGAGTTTTCGTCTGCCTTTTGTCTCACAGGCATATCCAAATGCGTCGACCGGGCCGGAACGCACAGCGCGTCCGAAGCTCATCTCGCCGATCACACCGGTGAAGCCAATCAGTGCGACAAATAGAAAATAGGGCAGCAGGTAGGAACCACCACCGTACATGGATACTCGCGTCGGAAACATCCAGATATTTCCCATGCCGACGGCTGAACCGATGCAGGCGAGGATAAAGCCCCAGCGGTTGTTAAATGAATCTCTTTTTTTCATAATGGTAAACTCCCTTTTCGTGTGTAATAACTAGATTGTACCATATAATATATGATTTGTGTGCATAGACCAGAAGAAAGCAGAAATAAAGCCGGCTGATCAGACAATATGCAGACAGCGACTTGTAAGTATGGGAATCGAATGGTAAGATGATCTTAAAAAAGCAGAGTGGAGGATATGGTTATGACACAAAAAGAACGCATGGAACAGGAATTGATCTATGATCCGGGTGATCCGGAGATCATGGGTGAACAGGACGGTTATCTGGACCGGCTATGGGAGTTCAACCGGCTCAAACCGTCCCAACAGCGTGAGAAACAGGCATATATGAAGGAGACTTTTGCAGAGTGCGGAGAAAACTGTTATATTGAGCTGCCGTTTTATGCTAACTGGGGAGGAAAAAACATTCATTTCGGGAATTCTGTCTATGCTAATTTTAATCTGACCGTTGTAGATGATGGGGAAGTATATGTGGGAGACTGCGTGATGTTCGGCCCGAATGTGACGATCGCTACGGCTAATCATCCGATCGAACCGGGGCTGCGTCACCGGCTGCTGCAGTATAATAAAGCGGTGCATATTGAAGAAAATGTATGGATCGGGGCGAATACCGTGATCGTGCCGGGCGTGACGATTGGCAAAAATTCAGTCATCGGTGCAGGCAGCGTTGTGACAAAGGATATTCCGGCAGATGTGGTAGCCGTGGGCAATCCATGCCGGGTGCTGCGTCCGATTGGAGAACGCGACAGAGAATTTTTTTATAAAGAAGAAAAAATAGACTGGGAAAATCTATAGACTGGATGTGACAATCATTCTCAGGTAAAATGTGAGAAAAAAATATAGTTTTCCTTGTATTTTCAGAACATAGGTGTGATAATGAGAGATATGTAGGGGATTTTTGGCTGGCAAACGAACAGGAGAACATTATGTGGCATGTAGAGACAGACTATTTTGCGATGGCAGTTTTTGTAATCATGCTCATCAAGGAACACTCGTTAAAAAGAGAGTACAAGGATGTACAGACAAAGACATTTTACTGGGTGTTGATCGTCAGCATCGTGAATGCAATGATTGATATCGCGTCATCGATAGCGATGAATGAGATACAAAACTGGTGGGCCTATGAGCTCCTAATGACCATCTATGTGATCAGCATGCCGCTGTTGGCAGTTGTGTGGGTGCTGTACACTTATGTAGTGATACATAAGGATGACTATTCCCTAAAGCAGCTGTATACAGCCGGAGCATGTCTGCTGATTCCATACGCTGTCTATATATTGCTGGCTGCGACGAATCCCGTTACCGAATTGTTTTTCCATCTGACGAAGGGGATAGAGTATTCGCGGGGTGTCTTGTTTATGCCGGTCGGAGTAGGATCCATTATGGTGTATTCGGCGATCGGCCTGGGACTGGTTCTGTTCAACTGGAAAAAGATCCAGCCACGCGCTACGGCAGTCCTTCTCGTATCGTTTTTTGTGACAACAGCATGTTTTATCTGGATACAGCTGGCACATCCCGGCTGGCTCGTAATCAACGCCAGCTATGCGGTCATCTATGTATGGTGTGATATCGCGATCGAGGATCAGCGCCGGAAGGAATTGTATCGACAGATCAACCGCAAAAACGAGGAATTGGAAATCACTGCGAAAAAGGCAGAGTCTGCAGCGCAGGCGAAGACCGAATTCCTGTCACGCATGAGCCATGACATCCGTACACCGATGAATGCGATCATCGGATTGACACATTTGGCGAAAGAAGAACAGGATGTACAGGTCATACAGGAATATCTGCATAATATTGAGTCTGCCAGCGATTTCCTGCTCGGATTGATCAATGATATTCTCGATATGAGTAAGATCGAGAACGGTGATCTGACGTTAAAGGAGGATTCCTTCAGCAGAGAGGAGTTCATCAATTCAATTAATACGGTCATCCGGCCATTGATGGAGAAACGCAACCTGACATTTATTTTTCAGATGACCGAAGATGTGGATTGCATCCGGGTTGACCGGCTGCGCTTTAGTCAGGTCTTTTTTAACCTGTTATCAAATGCAGCAAAATTCACTCCCACTGGAGGTACGGTAGAATTCACCTCAGAAGTTATAGCAGAGAAAAAGGATGGGAAGGTCGGGCTGCGTTTTCGTGTCAGGGATAATGGCATCGGTATGAGCGAGGAATTTTTGCCACATCTGTACGATCCGTTCTCGCAGGAGCGGACGGAATTGGGTGATAAAGTCAAAGGAACCGGACTCGGACTGCCGATTGTCAAGAGTCTCGTAGACATCATGGGCGGCATGATAGCGGTTCATAGCCAGTTGGGAAAGGGAACGGAATTCATAATCGATCTGAATGTAGCTGTCGCTGAGGCTGAGCACCAGACAGACAGCGAGAATATGTCATTGGATGTTCTGAGAAATATGAAGGTACTTCTGGTCGAGGACAACGAGATCAATATCTACGTGGCACAGATTATTCTGGAAAAAGTAGGCTGCCGGGTTGTGATCGCGAAGAACGGGAAAGAAGCAGTCGATCAATTTGCTGCATCGGTGATCGGAGATATCGATGCGATTCTGATGGATGTGCGTATGCCGATTATGGATGGTGTGGAGGCTACGAGACATATCCGTGCGTTGGATCGTGCGGATGCAGCCACGGTACCGATTATTGCGATGACGGCAGAGGCATTTGATGACGAACGGCAAAAGACGATCGATGCCGGGATGAATTATCATTTATCCAAGCCAATCAATCCGGAATTGCTCTATCAGGTATTGATGGAGCAGATACCAGCGCCAGGTGTTTGATGTGTCAACACCTGGTGTTATTTTATTCATTGAAGCCCTATAACAAAGATTGCCATTGCTACGACAGCCAGAACGATCCAACTGATATATCTGCCGATGATCTCCCAGTCAGACGGCTCCGCAGTATCCGCATCACGGATTTGAAATGACAGACCAAAACGGAATATCTGGTCTGCAAATATAATCGACACGGCATTCAGAATACAGATGAGTACTGCTGCAAACCAGGCAATCCAGGCACCTTTATGTGTCAGTTCAGGACCATGGAGCAGTTCAAGTATGACAGGTACGGACGGTGCGATGGGATCAATCACGTTATCATTTTCATCCCGCTCTGTTCCGTTGGAATCTACATAGGACAGGCGAAACATTTCTAAGGAGCCATCCTCGTCATATATCCAGTAGGGATCGCTGTTTCGTGAAATAGCTCCGCGAAACAGGATATTGTCGCCGTTGTGGATCTCTATACCGGTCAGATGCTCTGACGGATCGATATTTTTCGGAATAGCGGTTGGATCTTCTGTCACAGTATAAGGACCGTAGGTTTTATCGCCATACTCAAATGTGACAGTCTGATTCCCAGACACGTTAAAATATGCCTGCTCGCCATGCAGCTTACCGGAATATACGGTGCCGCCATTTTGCTGTGCAGGGACAAAAATGGAGTCCATATAGCGATAGCCGACACGTGAGATCGTCAGGAGATAGATCACTGCAGACACCAGTGTGGCCGCGATCATAAATAGCAGGATCAATTTCTGATATCGATTTAAAGATTTTATTTTCTCCATTGTGTGTTCCCCCTGAAACTATATGATATATGCGATACCCGCTAATACTGCCGAGATCACAGCCATGCCGAGCGTCCCTACGATCCATTTTTTGCGTTTATCTGCGCCGGTGATATAGGGCTTGAATTCTTCTGTCCCTGGAATTGTCCATGCCTTTGTATGGCCGACCCACCAGTCGTCAATGAGAAAACGGTCGATCACGTTCATGATAGATAAGATGACGAACATCTGCCAGAAGCCGGACCAGAAGTCTCTCGCACCGTTGATGCCGTAGACACACACCAGAATGTACAGGATGTATCCGGGGAGACAGATGATTTTAAATCGTTTGCTGTTCTTATTGATTTTTTCATGTGTTGTCAGACCCAGTTCCACACAGCGGTCTTTCACATCCTGATGGTAGAGATGCACCATTCCGACTGCGCCATTTCGAATGCCAAAAGCGCAGACGCCTATCAATAAAATACCAAGTACCAATCCCTCTATAAATACCTGTGCCAGCATATACCTTTGCCTCCTTTTACCGGATTTTGTTTTATACATGTTATTCGGTTAGCCTCAACTTACTCCTATTCTAGCACAGGTCTGAACATAGCTGCAACTGAAAGTTATGTAGATGTGAAAATCGTGCAGGAGAAGGCCTGAAAGAGATGCTGATTTTAATACTTACGCTAGATATTTTTCAAGGCACACTAACTGCACGTCAGGAATCCCATTAAATATACATTTTACAATACCAATTTCTTCATAGCCCAACTTTTGATATAAATTTCGCGCCCTTGTGTTTCGCGCATTTGTATCCATGCGCAGGGTGATACAATGATGCTGTCTGGCATAATTTTCATAAAATGCTACAAATGCCTTGCCGTACCCTTTGCTCTTTTGGTGCTGGTCAACTGCCAGACCATGCAGCACCATGATTTCATGATCCTTTGCACGATGTTTCCAGGCTGCATACTTGTATTCGTCTACTTGGATTTGATTGATGATAGCTGCTGCTACAATCATGCCGTCGTCTTCCATAACGAATAAATCCCCTCGCGCGAAAGCATCTTCAGCTGTTTTCCTGGTCGGATATATATTTCGAATCCAACCAATGGTAGTCAATCCCTGTTCTTCTTCATCATGTATGTGCTCATATATTTTTTCAATATAATTTATATCATTTTTTGTTGCTTCACGTATTTCCATTCAATTAGACCTTCCTTCTGTATTGATATCACCATTGCCTGTGAAAAGAATAGCATGATCCTGCTGTTCTGACAAGCTGGCTGCAGGAGATGCTTGGAGGGGCAGTTATTGACAGGAGAATGGTTGGATATTATCATTCAAAGGTAATAGTCACAACGGAGGAAACCATATGATATTTCAAAAAGCGGATATAGGGGAATTTGATCTGATCAAAGAGTTTTACTGGGATCTGATTGATGAGATGAAAGAACAAAACGATAAAATTGGCTGGAAAAAGGGAATCTATCCAACGGATGATCTTTTCATTATAATACGGATGTCTAAAATCTATTTTGATCTTCATAGGTTGCGCCTCCACCTTAAACAAAAAAAGTGTAACCAAATGTAACCTAAATCTGGGTTTGCACAAAAAAAGCAGGAAGTCCGATAAATCGGAACTTCCTGTGCATAAAATAATGCGGAAGATGGGACTTGAACCCACACGACTGCAATAGCCACAAGATCCTTAGTCTTGCTCGTCTGCCAGTTCCGACACTTCCGCATGTGTCGCTGTTGCGTTACCGCCTTGCGACCGTATTATAGTAACAAATGTAACTGTAAATGTCAAGGAAAAATGTAAAAAATATTTTTTTAAAAAATATGAAAATAATTGTTGACAAATGTGCGGAAAGAAGATACAATAGCTTTTGTCAGTTCGAGTGACACACAGTTGTCAACGCGACATGCAGAAGTGGCGGAATTGGCAGACGCGCAGGCTTCAGGTGCCTGTGGTAGCAATATCGTGTGGGTTCAAGTCCCATCTTCTGCATTACAAATAGGAAGTCAATCGACTTCCTATTTTTTTTCTGTGTTATCACGTAACTGTGAACCTGTTGAACAGTTACATTATTATATTCAAGGAGATCTCATATGCAATATCGTACCAATCAAAAAAATGGGGATGAATTGTCGATCCTCGGCTATGGCTGTCTGCGCTATACGAAAAAGGGCACAGCGATCGATCAGGAAAAAGCAGAAAAGGAGATGGCGCTGGCGGTAGAACGAGGTGTCAACTATTTTGATACTGCTTATACTTATGGAGGCAGTGAGGTGTGTCTCGGAAAGTTTCTCGCAAAATATGGGTTTCGTGACCGAGTGAAGATCGCTACGAAGCTGCCGCATTACTATATTAAGAAGATTGAGGATATGGAACGCTATTTTGCGGAAGAGCTGGAGCGCCTGCAGACGGACTATATTGACTATTATCTGATGCATATGCTGAATGATCCGGCAACCTGGCAGCGGCTCACGGATCTGGGTATTCAGGAGTGGATCAGTGAGAAAAAGGCATCCGGCGCGATCAGAAATATCGGATTTTCTTTTCATGGCGGCACAGCAAAGTTCAAGGAACTGATCGATGCCTATGACTGGGATTTCTGCCAGATCCAGTATAACTATATGGATGAATATACGCAGGCTGGTATTGAGGGTCTGAATTATGCACATGATAAAGGCATCCCGGTCATCATTATGGAACCGCTGCGCGGTGGCAGACTCGTCAATCAGCTGCCGGAGGCTGCCAAAAAGGAATTTGCTGCGGCAGATGCCAGCCGGACACCGGCAGAGTGGGGCTTGCGCTGGATCTGGAATCACGAGCAGGTGAATGTGATCTTATCGGGCATGAATGATGTCGCACAGGTAGAGGAAAACTGCCGGATTGCTTCAGATGCACACGCACATGTGATGAGTGAAGCAGAACTGGCAGTATTTGAGCGTGTCAAGACGGCGATCAATCGCAGTGTGAAGGTTGGCTGTACGGGATGCGGCTATTGTATGCCGTGTCCGCAGGGCGTAGATATTCCGACTTGTTTCCAGGCGTACAATCGCAGTTATACGGATAGCTGGTTTGGCGGGATGGCGGCATATTTTATGTGTACGACGCTCAGACAGGACAAAACGGTGGCATCAAAGTGTATCGGATGTGGAAAATGTGAAAAACATTGTCCGCAGCAGGTGCATATCCGGGAGGAACTAAAGAACGTCAGAAGGCGCATGGAGAACCCGGTTTATCATGTTGCAAAGTTTGTGGCGGACAAAATCTACAAATATTAAAGGAAATTTGTCAAAAGTGCGGAATATATATACTAGGAACGTCGGTTGTTGAAACAAGATGATAGAAAGAAGGATGAGACAACATATGACCATTCGGGAAGAATTGGAACGACGTCAGCATACGATGCTGAGTCCTTATGCCTGTCTGGATGAGAATTCGGTCGGCAGAGATCGTGAAGAACCGCAGTGTGATATCCGGCCGGTATTTCAGCGGGATCGGGACAGAATTCTGCATAGCAAGGCATTTCGACGTTTGAAAAATAAGACACAGGTCTTTTTGACACCCAAAGGGGATCATTACCGGACGAGATTGTCGCATACGCTGGAGGTATCGCAGAATGCCCGCACGATCGCAAAGGCACTGCGGCTGAATGAGGATCTGGTGGAGGCGATTGCGCTCGGGCATGATCTGGGTCATACGCCGTTTGGACATGCTGGTGAGCATGTGCTGAATGAACTGTGTGAAGGCGGTTTTTCGCATAACGAGCAGAGTGTGCGTGTGGTGGAATGTCTGGAGAAGAATGGAGAGGGGCTGAACCTTACATGGGAAGTCAGAGACGGTATCCGCAATCACCAGACGAGCCTGATGCCGCATACGCTGGAGGGCAAGATTGTGCGGCTGTCGGATAAGATCGCCTATATCAATCATGATATTGATGATGCGATCCGCGCAAAAATACTGACGGAAAATGATATTCCGCTAAAGTACAGGAAAGTTTTGGGGCATTCGACAAAGGATCGTCTGAATACCCTGGTACATAATATGATTATCAACAGTATGGACAAAAATGACATCTGCATGTCTCCGGAGGTCGAGGAGGCGATGAAAGGATTGCGGCAGTTTATGTTTGACAATCTGTATCGCAATTCGATCGCAAAGACAGAGGAGACAAAGGCAAAGGAACTGCTGCGCAGGCTGTTCTTTTATTACATGGAGCGGCCGGAAATCATGCCGGAGCAGTTTACGCGTATGATTGTTGACGGTGAGAAGGTGGACCGCGTTGTCTGCGATTATATTGCCGGTATGACCGATCAGTATGCAATTGCAAAATTTAACGAATTTTTTGTACCGCTGGCATGGCAGGTGAATTAAAATGCCTTTTTATTCGGATGATATCGTTGAAGAGGTACGTTCGCGCACGGATATCGTGGACGTGATCTCGCAATATGTAAAGCTGCACAAGAGAGGCAGCAATTATGTGGGTCTGTGCCCATTTCATAATGAAAAGACAGGATCGTTTACCGTATCAGCGGGAAAACAGATGTATTACTGTTTCGGCTGTGGAGCCGGAGGAAATGTCATCACGTTTCTGATGAATTATGAGAATGCGACATTTCCTGAGGTGCTGCAGGAGCTGGCAGGGCGCGCCGGTGTGGAGCTGCCCGTGCAGGAACCGTCAAAGGAGGCACGCCAGCAGGCGGATAAGCGCAGCCGCCTATTAGAAGTACAAAAAGAAGCTGCAAAATATTATTATGCCCTGTTGCGCAATCCGCGTGGAAGACAGGCGTATGAGTATTTTAAAAAGCGCGAGCTCTCGGATGAGACGATGCGCAAATTCGGGCTGGGCTATTCGGACAAATACAGTGATGATCTGTACCGCTATTTAAAGAGCAAGGGCTATGAGGATGGACTGCTGAAGGAATCCGGGCTGGTCACGTTTGATGAGAGACGTGGCGGACACGATAAATTCTGGAATCGTGCGATGTTTCCGATCATGGATATGCGTGGAAAGGTCATTGGCTTTGGCGGCAGGGTCATGGGTGAGGGTGAACCGAAATATCTGAATTCACCGGAGACACCGATCTTTGACAAATCAAGAAATCTCTATGCGCTGCATCTGGCGCGCATGACGAAAAAGCCACAGATGCTCTTGTGTGAGGGCTATATGGATGTGATTGCGCTGCATCAGGCAGGCTTTGATAATGCGGTGGCATCGCTTGGCACAGCATTTACGACCGGGCATGCGAGTCTGCTCAAACGCTATACGAAGGAAGTCTATCTGACATTCGACAGCGATGGTGCCGGGATCAAGGCGGCTCTGCGCGCGATACCGATCTTAAAGGAAGTCGGACTGACCGCAAAAGTCATTCATATGGAGCCGTACAAGGATCCGGATGAATTTATCAAGGCGCTCGGTGCACAGGAGTTTCAAAAACGTATTGATGCGGCAGAAAACAGCTTTTTCTTCGAACTGCGGATCCTGGAACAGAATTATGATATGCGCGATCCAGAGAGCAAGACAGCGTTTCATAATGAACTGGCGCGGCGGCTGCTGGGATTTCGTGAGGAGCTGGAACGCGAGAATTATATCTCGGCTGTGGCGGAGCACTACCATATCAGTTACGAACAGCTTAGAAAACTGGTGAATACACTGGGTGCGAGGGGCTATGGCCAGAGTGAGGCACCGGAGCAGCAAAGGCAGCTCCGATCCGGCATGAATCATAAAAATAAGCCGGAACCTGCAGGCCTGCAGGCGCAGAAGCTGCTATTGACATGGCTGAGTGACAGACCGGAACTCTACGAGAGTATTAAAAATGAGATCCGGCCGGAAGATTTCTCAGAACCTTTGTACCGGCAGGTCGCACAGCTTTTGTATGACCAATATGAGCAGGGTTCACCGAATCCGGCACAGATCATCAGCCATTTTTCGGATGATGAGGAGAAGCAGCGCCGTGTGGCAGAGTTGTTCCACGCCAGACTGCCGGAGCTGAGTTCACAGCAGGAGCAGGAAAAGGCATTGCAGGATGTGATAGGCAGAATCAGACGGGAAAGTCTGGAAATGAAAAAAGAACAGGTGGATGTGACGAGTCTGGAAGAGATGCAGCGTTTTATCGATGCCGCCAGGGCAAATAAGCGCTGATCGGCGATTCCAGATCCCGATTTACATAAAATGATGAAAAATAGGACAAAATGATATTAACCATGAGAGGATGGAAACAGGATGGAAAACAAGAAATCTACCAAAGCAAAAACTGAAAAGGCAGCAGAGACGACGGCGAATGGCGTGACATCAGAGCAGTTTCTGGCAAAATTGAATGAGCTGCTTGAGACGGCAAAAAAGAAGAAGAATATGCTGGAATATCAGGAAATCAGTGAATATTTCAAGGATATGAATCTGAATGCGGAGCAGTTCGAGGAGATTCTGGAGTTTTTGGAGACGCATAATATTGATGTCTTACGAATCTCAGATGATGACGAGGATATTCTGCTGGACGATGATGACGAAGTAGAGGTAGAGCAGATTGATCTGTCTGTACCAGACGGTGTCAGCATAGAGGATCCGGTGCGTATGTACCTCAAAGAGATCGGTAAAGTACCGCTGTTGTCTGCAGAGGATGAGATCGAGCTGGCTAAGCGTATGGAACTTGGCGATATGGAGGCAAAGCAGCGGCTGGCAGAGGCCAATTTACGTCTGGTTGTCAGCATTGCCAAGCGCTATGTCGGACGTGGAATGCTGTTTCTCGATCTGATCCAGGAGGGCAATCTTGGTCTGATCAAGGCAGTAGAGAAGTTCGACTATCGAAAGGGATATAAGTTTTCCACCTATGCGACCTGGTGGATCAGACAGGCGATCACACGTGCGATCGCTGATCAGGCGAGAACCATCCGTATTCCGGTGCACATGGTCGAGACGATCAACAAGCTGATCCGGGTATCGCGTCAGCTGTTGCAGGAACTGGGCAGAGAGCCCAGCCCGGAGGAGATCGCTGCAGAGATGAATATGCCGGTCGAGCGTGTGCGAGAGATCTTAAAGATCTCCCAGGAGCCGGTATCTCTCGAGACTCCGATCGGTGAGGAGGAGGATTCCCATCTCGGTGACTTCATTCAGGATGATAATGTGCCTGTACCTGCGGATGCGGCTGCATTTACATTGCTCAAGGAACAGCTCGAGGAAGTGCTCGGTACACTGACAGAGCGTGAGAAAAAGGTGCTGACACTGCGTTTCGGACTGGAGGATGGCCGTGCGAGAACACTCGAAGAGGTTGGACGTGAGTTCAATGTCACCCGTGAGCGTATCCGCCAGATTGAGGCGAAGGCTCTGCGCAAGCTGCGCCATCCGAGCCGCAGTAGAAAATTGAAGGATTATCTGGAGTAATATGAATCGTTTATCGAACCGTTTATTGCATATTGCTGCGCAGGTACAGCCTGCGGATACCTTGGCAGATATCGGGTGTGATCACGGATATCTGCCGATCTATCTGATCAAAAACGGCTGTATCCGTCATGCGGTTGCGATGGATATAGGTGAAGGCCCTCTGCAGCGCGCAGCTGCGCATATCGCGGAGGAACAACTGGGTAATTACATACAGACGAGATTGTCAAATGGGCTGGAGCGGCTGCGGCCGGGTGAGGTGGATGCAGTCGTGATCGCCGGAATGGGCGGCAATCTGATCATGGATATTCTGACACGTGGCAGGGCGGTTGTGGATCGTCTGGAACAGCTGGTGATCGAACCGCAGTCTGAACTGACGGGCGTGCGGCGTTTCCTGCGGGAGCAGAATTATCTTGTGGAGCAGGAGGATTTTGTGCTGGAGGATGGGAAGTTTTATCCGATTCTTCGGATCTTGCCCGGGCAGCCCTCGGATGATGAGACGTGTGCAGCGCAGAGTGGATTGGATATTTCCGTGACCGATGCATACGGATACCGGCTACTACAGGCAAAGCATCCTGTTTTGGCAGAGTATCTGAAAAAAGAACATGATCAGTGTGAACAGATTCTGCAGGGACTGCCTGATGTACACTCCGGTGGTGACCGGATTGTACGCAGACGTGCAGAGCTGACCGCACAGATTGCCCGCAATGAGGCAGCACAGGCATACATGAAAGCTGGGAAATAGCATATGGTTTTAGGAGATATTATTAAAAAACTGGAAGCGGCCGCACCGGAAGATTTTGCGCAGGACTGGGATAATGTCGGTCTGCTGGTGGGGGATCGCACGCAGAATATTACAAAGGTCTATATCGCACTGGATGCGGATGAGGCGGCGATCGCACAGGCACAGGCATGTGGAGCACAGCTATTGCTCACGCATCATCCGCTCATTTTTTCGCCGCTGAAACGGATCAATACGGATCAGTTCATCAGTGCGCGTGTCGTAGAACTGCTTCGGACAGGGATGAACTGTTATGCGATGCATACGAATTATGATGCTGCGCGGATGGGCGTACTGGCAGCGCAGCGGCTGGGGATTTCGATAGAGGCGCCGCTTGGAGATCTGTTTGAGCGCGATGGACACCAATATGGGATCGGCGCAGTCGGCGAAACAGGCAAGCCGTTGTCGCTGGCTGACCTGGGTGCACAGGTGAAGGAGCGGTTTGGTCTGCAGACGGTAAAGATATTTGGTGATCTGAACGGACAGGTGCAGCGGGTGGCGATGTGTCCGGGAGCCGGAAAAAGTATGATTTCCGATGCACTGGCGCAGGGAGCACAGGTGTATATCACCGGAGATATCGATCATCACAGCGGTATTGACGCGGTTGCACAGGGATTACATATTATTGATGCAGGGCATTATGGTATCGAACATATTTTTATATCCGATATGCAGCAGTATCTGTGCCGTGAATTGCCACAGATCGAGGCTGTTGCACAGGAGCGCCATGATCCGTTTGTGGTAATATAGTTTTTGTGAGGGGGTATTTTAGATGTATAAGATTAAGATAGCGGGAACTGAGGCTGCATACGAAAAGGGTACGACTTATGAGCAGATCGCGAAGGAACATCAGAAGGATTATGATCAGCCCATCGCACTCGCATATTTTAACGGCAGACTGCGTGAATTGAACAAACATGTAGAAGAAGACGGCGTACTTTCCTTTGTGACGACTGCGGATAAGGCAGGTGTGAAGGCTTACAGACGCACGGAGGTATTGCTGCTGCAAAAGGCGGTCGATGAACTGCTCGGCGCGCAGGGCGGTGGGGTACGTGTGCTGCAGACAACCGGAAATGGACAGTACTGTGAACTGGCAGACACTGATCAGCCAGTGACGGAAGCATTTCTGGAAAAGCTTTCAGAAAAAATGAAGCAGATTGCCGAACAGAATCTTCCGATCAAAAAAGAAAATATTTCAACGGCAAAAGCGATCCGGCTGTTTCATGATCTGGGTATGACAGATAAGGAGAAGCTGTTTGGCTACCGCCGCAGCTCGTCAGTGAATATTTATGAGCTGAATGGCTACAAGGACTATTTTTACGGTTATATGCTGCCGTCCACCGGCTATGTGACGGGCTTTGGCCTGACACCTTACCGGGAGGGATTTGTGCTGTTATATCCGGAGCCGAACACCGGTATCGTAGAATCCTTTGTACCTTCTGATAAGCTGTTTGCCACACAGCGGGCGAGCAGTGAGTGGGGCGCAAAGATGGGTGTCAAAAATATCGGAGAACTGGATGAGGCGATTGCAAGTGGGCGGATTCAGGACATTATGCTCATGCAGGAGGCACAGATGGAGGCGCAGATCGGTGAACTGGCAGGCATCATCGCACATGCCGGGGAGAAGAAATTTATCATGATCGCAGGCCCCTCATCATCCGGAAAAACGACATTTTCCCACCGGTTGTCGATTCATTTATCGGCGATGGGCATGAAGCCGCATCCGATTCCGCTCGATGACTATTATCTGGATCGTGATCAGACGCCGCGCGACGAGAATGGCAACTATGATTTTGAGTGTCTGGAAGCACTGGATATTGAGCTGTTTAATAAAGATATGTCTGCATTGCTCGCGGGCGAACGTGTAGAATTGCCGATCTTTAACTTCAAGACCGGAAAACGTGAGTACCGTGGAAAATATATGCAGCTTGGGCCTGATGATGTGCTTGTGATCGAGGGAATCCACGGACTGGATGACCGGTTATCGTATTCGCTGCCGGCGGAGAGCAAGTTCAAGATCTACATCAGTGCGCTGACACAGCTGGCGATCGATGAGCACAATGCGTTGCCGACGACAGACGGACGTCTGATCCGAAGGATTGTGCGTGATGCGAGAACGCGTAATACATCGGCGCAGGAGACGATCGCGATGTGGGATTCGGTGCGCAGAGGTGAGGAAAAATATATTTTCCCGTTCCAGGAGTGCGCAGACTATGTATTCAATTCTGCATTGCTCTATGAACTGGCAGTACTCAAAGTCTATGCGGAACCATTGCTGTTCAATATTCCAAAGACGGCGCCTGAGTATGTGGAGGCAAAACGTCTGCTGAAATTCCTCGATTATTTCCTGCCGGTACCGAGTGAGAATATACATCACAACTCGCTTGTCCGGGAGTTTATCGGAGGAAGCTGTTTTAACGTATAGATTTTTACTTGAAATTTGATACAGAAAATGGCATAATAGACATTTGATTGAGCAGGACAGATGATCGCGGCTGTGTGTTTCACACAGGTGAGGAAAGTCCGGGCTTCATAGGGCAGGATGCCGGATAACGTCCGGTGGAGGTGACTCCCAGGCTAGTGCAACAGAAATAAACCGCCACTGCATGCAGTGGTAAGGGTGGAAAGGCAGTGTAAGAGACTACCGTGCGGCTGGTAACAGCCGTAGCTCTGTAAACCCCATTCGAAGCAAGACCAGAACGAAGCGATTACGTGGCCCGCCAGCTTCAGGTAGGTCGCTTGAGGCGCATGGCGACATGCGTCCTAGATAGATGATCATCCAACGACATAACCCGGCTTATCGTTCTGCTCAATTCTTAAAAAAGTATGAAATCTGCGGCAAATTTATTGACGAAGCCCACAAAACGATTTAACATACCTGTTATCGTAACTGTTCTGCTGTGGAATGGTTACCCTTTAACAAGGAAGAATAGAGGTATGTTTTATGAGATTTCGTGAAAGAATGCAGCAGTTTATGTATGGAAGATATGGAAATGATCAGTTGTCCAGAGTTTATCTGGGGATTACACTCGTATTGCTGGTGTTGTCCCTGTTCACACGCTGGACAATTTTTTATATTGCAGGTATTGCACTGCTGATCTACTGCTATTACCGGATGTTTTCGAAAAATATCGCAAAGATGAGTGCGCAGAACCAGAAGTTCTTAAACTGGCGCTATGGTCTGGCAGTAAAGAAGCAGAAGACAAAGGTGCACATGGAGCAGCGGAAAGTGTATCGCTTTTATAAATGTCCGCAGTGTGGACAGAAGGTGCGTGTGCCAAAAGGACGGGGAAAAATCAGTATCACCTGCCCGAAATGTAAGATGGAATTTATTCGCAGAAGCTGAGGAAAAGTAAGATGTTTGGATATATTCATGCGAATGCAAAGGAATTGACAGAAGAGAATAAAATCACATATCAGGCATATTATTGCGGGCTGTGCCAGCAGTTGAAACAATGCTATGGCAGAAAAGGGCAGATGCTGCTCAACTATGATATGACATTTTTGGTTATTCTGTTGAGCGGTTTGTACGAGTTGGAGAACACGCATCAGGCATATAACTGTGCGCGGCATCCGGGGCGCAGACAAAACGTGTGGATCAATGATGCGACGCGCTATGCGGCGGATATGAACGTACTCTTGTCTTATCACAATTCGCTCGATGACTGGCGGGATGAGCATTCCGTGCCAAAGAAGATGATCGCGAAGGCTTTTCAGAGTGATTATGAGCGTCTCAGGGCTGATTATCCCAGACAGAGTGCAGCACTCGAACATTATCTGGAGCAGTTGGCTCAGGCAGAGGACAGGAAAGAGACGAATGTGGATCTGGTGGCGGGGCTCACCGGGGAGATGCTGGCAGAGATCTTTGACTGGCGGCAGGATGAGTGGTCAGATGAGTTGCGGTGCTTTGGCTTTTACATGGGCAAATTTATTTATCTCATGGATGCCTATGAGGACTGTGAAAAGGATCTGAAAAACAAGCAGTATAATATCCTCGCAGATGTGTATGGTGATGACGAGTACGAGATCTATTGCAGACAGCTGCTCACGAGTATGATGGCAGAATGTGCCAAGTCATTTGAACGTCTGCCGATCCTGCAGCATGCGGATATATTGAGAAATGTATTGTATTCTGGTGTGTGGACACGTTATGAATATAAGCAGATGAAACTGCGCAAGCAGGAACTCAAAGAAAAGAAGGCGGATGCGAGCCGCCGGACGAAGGAACTGAAAAAACAACAAAAAGGAAGCAAAAACCGTGGCAAATCCTTATGATGTGCTGGGTGTATCGCCCGGCGCCAGTGATGAAGAAATAAAAAAAGCATATCGAAATCTCAGCCGGAAGTACCATCCGGATGCGAATATTAACAATCCAAACCGGGCACAGGCAGAGGAAAAGTTCAAGGAAGTGCAGCAGGCCTATGACCAGATTATGAAAGAGAAGCAGCAGGGCTATAGCTATGACAGCTTCGGCGATCGTGGCCAGGGCGGATATTACGGTGGCTTTGGCGAGTTCGGCGGATTTGGTGGTGCCTATGGTGGCAGACAGCAGACAAGTGGATCATCGGATACGGATACGATTGAGTTGCAGGCCGCAGCCAATTATATCAATCACCGCTGTTACCGGGAGGCACTCAATGTATTGGCAAATATCCAGACGCGCTCGGCGACCTGGTACTATTACAGTGCGATGGCGAATGCAGGTACGGGAAATAATGTGACAGCAAAAGAACATATCGCACAGGCTTGTGCGATGGAACCGAACAATCTGCAGTTTCAGGCATTCCAACAGCAGTTGAATTATGGTGGAGACTGGTATAGTAATATGGGACGCGGTTATAGCCGCCCGTATGCAGGCAGCAGCTTCTGCTGGAGCTTATGTCTGCTCGACATCTTATGTAACTGCTGCTGCAATCCGGTCGGATTCCGCTTTTAGATCTAGCGTTTGAATTTTGTCTCACAGTATTTACAGCGATAGACTTCGTGTTCTGCGTCTGTGAGTACGAAGATCTGCTCTAACTCCTGTTCGATGGAAGTGATGCAGCGGGGATTCTTGCAGGAAATCACGTTGTGTACTTCCTTTGGTAGCTGCAGTTCTTTTTTATCTACGATCTTGTCATCCTGTATCACATTCACGGTGATGCGATGATCAATAAAACCGAGAATGTCCAGATCCAGTGCATCGACCGGGCATTCTACCTTGATGATATCTTTTTTACCCATTTTGTTACTTTTGGCATTTTTGATGATTGCGACTGGACAGTCGAGCTCATCGAGCTTGAGGTCATGATAGATCTGCATGCTCATGCCTGCCTGAATATGATCGAGCACAAAGCCCTCATGAATACCACTGATATTTAACATATGAACGTACCTCCTAGGAATCTACTTTGATGCCGAGCAGTGTCAGGATCAGCGCCATGCGCACATAGACACCGTATTGTGCCTGCTTGAAATAGACAGCTCTCGGATCGTCATCCACCTCGACAGCGATCTCATTGACACGGGGCAGCGGATGCAGCACCAGCATGTCCTCGCGTGCGAGGTTCATTTTTTCTTTATCTAATATATAGAAATCTTTCATGCGTACATAATCTTCTTCGTTGAAGAAACGCTCTCTCTGTACACGGGTCATGTAGAGAATGTCCAGATCGCCGATCGCATCTTCCAGACGCTCCATCTCGCGGTAGGGCACGTGGTTTGCCTCGAGTACATCGGTTCGGATATAACTCGGTACGCGCAGTTCCTCCGGTGAGACGAGTACAAATTCTACACCAGGATAGCGGATCAGTGCATTGATCAGGGAGTGTACCGTTCGTCCAAACTTCAGATCACCGCACAGACCGATCTTTAAATGGTCAAAATGCCCCTTCAGACTATAGATGGTAAGTAAATCGGTAAGTGTCTGGGTGGGATGCTGATGACCGCCGTCGCCGGCATTGATCACGGGAATACGGGATTTTTGAGAGGCAACAAGTGCGGCACCCTCCTTCGGGTGACGGATCGCACAGATGTCTGCATAACAGGAAATGACGCGAATGGTATCGGAAACACTTTCGCCTTTTGACGCGGAACTGCTGTCTGCACTGTGAAAACCGAGAACACTGCCGCCGAGATTGAGCATGGCAGCTTCAAAACTGAGTCGGGTACGGGTACTGGGCTCGTAGAAACAGGTGGCGAGCTTTTTCCCTTCACAGGCATGAGCGTATTTTTCAGGGTGCTGTTCAATATCGTTGGCGAGAGACAACAATGCTTCTGTCTCTTCGACCGACAAGTCCAACGGACTCATGAGATGACGCATGATAATTCCTCCTAGCGTTTTTGTATTTTTCTTATCATATAATATCGGACAGAGAAATTCAAGGATAGATTTTAGTCATTTTTTATTCAGAAATCTTGCAAATAAATGCATTTTCATGCGTTTCTACCATTGTATTTTCAGAACGGCTACTGTATAATACTCAAGAATATAGTTAGTGAGACAGCGCGTGACGCGCAAGGGAGGAAATGATTATGAAGAAGAAATTACTTTCAATGGCTCTCGTAGCGATGATGGTAGCTACGATGTTCAGTGCCTGCGGCAAGAAGGAATCCACAGGTATGACTGTAAATGACGGTGTACTTACAATGGCGACAAATGCATATTTCCCGCCTTATGAGTATTATGAAGGAGATCAGGTTGTCGGTATCGATGCAGATATCGCACAGGCGATCGCAGACAAGCTTGGATTAGAGCTCGAGATCGAAGATATGGAGTTTGATTCTATCATCACTGCTGTACAGACCGGAAAGGCTGATATGGGACTCGCCGGTATGACAGTCACAGATGAGAGAAAGCAGTCTGTCAACTTCTCTGATTCTTACGCAACCGGTATCCAGGCGATTATCGTGACTGAAGATTCTGATATCGCTACAGTAGATGACCTCGCTGGCAAGAAGATCGGTGTACAGTTAGCTACGACTGGTGATATTTATTCCAAGGATGATTTCGGTGAGGAGAATGTCGAGGAGTATAACAAGGGTGCAGATGCTGTCATGGCATTAAAGCAGGGCAAGGTAGATGCAGTCATCATCGACAAAGAGCCTGCAAAGAACTTTGTTGAGGCAAACGAGGGACTCAAGCTTCTCGATACCGAGTATGTGACAGAGGATTATGCGGCTGCCCTGAACAAGGACAACACGGAGCTGTTAGATGCAGTCAATGGTGCTCTTGCAGAGCTGAAGGAAGATGGCACACTGCAGCAGATCATCGACAAGTATATTACAGCAGAATAAAACAGACGCACATCAGGAGGCTGGGTATGATCAGATTCCCGGTCTCCTTTTTGCATTAGATTGCATCGGAATATAGAGAAGGTACGAAACAGTTACGGAAAGGGTAAATGTAAATGGATTGGCTACAGAAATTTATTGATAAACTCATATTTGTATTTGTGGAAAAACAGCGGTATCTGTATATCGTCAAAGGTCTGCAGACTACGATCATCGTTACGCTGTTTGCGCTGCTGCTCGGACTGCTCATCGGTATTATTGTGGCAGTGATCCGCACGGCGCACGATCAGATGGCAGAGTCACGCAAGGGTGGTATCACCGGTGTCCTGTTAAATATTTTGAATGCGATCTGCCGGTTATATCTGACGGTGATCCGTGGAACACCGACGATGGTACAGTTGTTACTCATGTTCTTCGTATTTTTGGCGAGCAGCAACAATAAAGTACTGGTTGCAATCCTTACATTTGGTATCAATTCCGGTGCATATGTTGCCGAGATTTTCCGTTCCGGTATTATGTCGATTGACAAGGGACAGATGGAGGCCGGACGTTCACTTGGACTGAGCTATCCGGTGACCATGCAGAAGATTATTCTGCCACAGGCGATCAAAAATGTATTACCGGCGCTTGTCAATGAGATGATTACTTTATTAAAGGAGACATCTATCTGTGGATATATTGGATTAAACGAGCTGACACGTGGCGGAGATATTATCCGAGGTAATACATTTGAGGCATTACTGCCGCTCCTTGCGGTGGCAGCGATCTATCTGATCATTGTCATGTTCTTTACATGGGTGATGAGCAAACTGGAGAGGAGGTTGCGCGAGAGTGATAACCGTTAATCATTTACACAAAAGTTTTGGAGACCATGAGGTACTGTGCGATATCAATGAGCATATCGTACCGGGCGAAAAGGTCGTTATTATCGGCCCCTCCGGTTCTGGAAAATCCACATTTTTACGTTGTATGAACCTGTTAGAGCAGCCGACGAGCGGACAGATCATCTTTGATGGGGTGGATATCACGGAAAAAGGTGTGGATATCAACAAGATCCGTCAGCAGATGGGTATGGTATTCCAGCACTTTAATCTGTTCCCGCATCTGTCAATTATGGAGAATCTGACATTAGCGCCGGTTCAATTAAAACTGATGTCAAAGGAACAAGCAAACGAGGAGGCACTGAGCCTGTTAAAACTCGTGAACTTATCAGAAAAGGCAGATACCTATCCCGGACAGCTATCCGGTGGACAGAAACAGCGTATCGCGATCGTGCGTTCACTGATGATGAAGCCGAAGATGATGCTGTTTGATGAGCCGACTTCTGCGCTCGATCCTGAGATGGTCGGAGAAGTACTCGGCGTCATGAAAGGGCTGGCAGATGATGGCATGACGATGGCAGTCGTGACCCATGAGATGGGTTTTGCCAAAGAGGTCGCTACACGTGTACTGTTCATGGATGAGGGTAACATCATGGAGCAGGGCACACCACAGCAGATCTTCGATGATCCGCACAACGAGCGTACCAAGGAATTTTTATCCAAGGTATTATAATTTATGCTTGCATTTTTTTGTCTGTCTGACATATAATGTTTACAACAAATCAGAAATTATATAAAAAGGGAGTAGCCGGCACTGATAAAAACGGTGTACATCTTCCGTCAGTACGGTTCTGACACAGGCAGAACCCGGAACATGTGTAAATGGCGAGACTTTATGCTGTGTATACGGCAGAGGTCTCGCCTTTTTTATATATTCAGACGTGGTAAATGAGACGAGATCCTCTGTTAAATATAAAAAAGGAGGATTTTTTTATGTGGAATGTATGTTTATTAGTCATCGGATTTGTAGCGCTGATCAAGGGTGCGGACTGGTTCGTGGAGGGCGCAGCGAAACTCGCCGGGCGTTTTGGCATCCCACAGCTTGTGATCGGACTGACGATCGTGGCGATGGGAACGAGTCTGCCGGAGGCAGCAGTCAGTATCCAGGGTGCATGGAAAGGGACTGCAGGGATCGCAGTCGGAAATGTGCTCGGCAGCAATATCTTTAATGTGCTCGTGATTCTCGGCGTGACAGCTCTGATTGCGGCGCTGCCACTGCAGCGGTCGACCATGCTTGTGGAGATTCCATATATGCTGTTTGTGACAATCGCATTACTTGGGTTCGGTGTGAGTGGTGCATGTATCAGTCGTGTGGATGGTGCGGTGCTGTGGGGATTGTTTATCGTCTATCTCGGTTATCTGTGGTGGATGGTCAGAAAAAACAAGGAGGAGCAGCCAGATACACAGGAACAGACGACCGTGTTAAAATGTGTGATATTACTCGTAGTTGGTGTCGTGCTGATCGTGGCTGGCAGCCGTTTCACGGTTGATGGTGCATGCGGACTGGCGCAGATGGCAGGGATCAGTGAGCGTGTGATTGGACTGACCATTGTTGCATGCGGCACGAGTCTGCCGGAGCTGGTGACGTCACTTGTTGCAGCGAAAAAGAAACATGCCGATATCGCGATCGGCAATATCGTAGGCAGCAATATATTCAATATCCTGTTCGTGATCGGCACGGCAGCACTGATCACTCCGATCTCATTTGAACAGGTATTTATTCCGGATGCGTGGATTGCATTCGCAGCAGGTGTATTGCTGCTCGCTGGTGCCGCACGCAGACAACGGTTATCGAGAGCATGCGGGGCAGTCATGTTGGCATGTTATATCGGTTATCTCATATACCTGATATGAATAATTCCAAGGCGAGACTTGCATTCTCATAGGAAATGTTGTATGATAGCAAAAGCAGCAAAAACATGGGAAATAAACCATGAATGCGATTGAGAAGTGAAACTTGTAAACCATATTTTGCAAGTTTCGCGGATGAAAAATGCAAGTTGGGAGTGGAAGTATGGATTACCATGAGATGATGGAACTGGGAGATGAACTCGATCAGCAGTTTGATGAACTTGTTCAGAATTGCCTGATCTCAGGTGCAATCGATCAGGGACTTTATCAGAAATATGATGTAAAAAGGGGACTTCGTGACGCAAACGGAAAAGGTGTGCTGACCGGTCTCACAGAGATCTCGGATGTGCTGGCAACGAAAGTAGATGAGGATGGGACTTCGCACCCGATCGACGGTGAACTGTATTTTCAGGGTATCAATGTCGTAGATCTGATCGGTGGAAATGCGAGAAAGCGGTTCATGTTTGAGGAGGCAACGTATCTGTTGCTATTTGGTAAGCTGCCCAAGGAAGAAGAGCTGGAGAGCTTTGTCCGCATACTGGGAAGTCTGCGTGAACTGTCAAGTGACTTCGTCAGAGATGTCATCATGAAAGCACCGCCGGCGAATCTGATGAATGCATTGCAGAAATGTATCGTCCTGCTGTATTCCTATGATTCAGATCCGGATAATATATCAGTAGATAATGTGCTGCGCCAGTCGTTGCAGCTCATTGCGAAGATGCCGCTCATGGCAGTGTATTCTTATTATGCGTACCGCCATTTCAGATTGGAAAAGACGCTGCTTGTGCGTCCGCCCAAAAAGGAATTGTCTACGGCAGAGAATATCCTGTATATGCTTAGAAAAGACGGTTCATTTACCGATCTGGAGGCACGCGTACTCGATGTGGCACTGGTACTGCACGCAGAGCATGGAGGAGGTAATAACTCGACGTTTACGAACCATGTCGTGACATCTTCCGGCACAGATACTTATTCTGCAGTCGCTGCATCGATGTCATCCTTAAAAGGCCCCAGACATGGTGGCGCGAACCTGAAAGTCATGCAGATGTTTGAAGATCTGCGTGCTAATTGTAACACATCTGATGAGGATTCACTGACCGAATATCTGACAGCGATTCTGGATAAAAAGGCATTTGACCATGCAGGACTGATCTACGGTGTCGGGCATGCAGTCTATACAGATTCTGATCCGCGTGAGGTGATGCTGAAAAAATATGCCAGGTTGCTGTCACAGGCCAAGGGCATGGAGCGCGAGTTTGAACTGTATGATACGGTAGAGCGCATTGCGTCCAAGCTGATCGCAGAGCGCAGGCATCTGTTCAAACCGATCTGTGCAAATGTCGATTTTTACAGTGGATTTGTCTATACGATGCTTGGCATACCGACTGAGTTGTTTACGCCGATCTTTGCGATTTCGCGTATTTCAGGCTGGAGTGCACACCGGTTGGAGGAGCTGGTCAACAATGGAAAGATCATCCGTCCGGCATACCGTTATGTCGGTACGCATAGGGACTACACCTCGGTAGAAGATCGATAGACATGCGGGACTGGCTGGATCAGGAACACAGACAAATAGAGAAATAAGCAGGAACAAATAAAGAAATAAACAAAATAAAAAAGGGGATAGAAAGATCATGAAAATTGGTATTTTAGGTTATGGAAACCTCGGAAGAGGTGTCGAGAGCGCCGTGCGTCAGAATGATGACATGGAGCTGGTATGCATATTTACACGCAGAGAGCCGGCCTCTGTGCATCCGGCGACAGAGGGAGTGGCTGTATATTCGGTAAATGATATCGAAAAAATGCAGGGAAAGATCGATGTACTCGTATTGTGTGGCGGTTCAGCAACAGATCTGCCCGAGCAGACACCGGAATATGCAAAATATTTTAATGTCATCGACAGCTTTGACACACATGCGAGAATCCCGGAGCATTTTGCCAATGTTGATCAGGTGGCAAAAGAACACGGACATGTCGCAATGATCTCCTGTGGATGGGATCCGGGCATGTTCTCAATCATGAGACTGTACGGTTCTGCGATCCTGCCGGAAGGAAAAGATTATACGTTCTGGGGCAAGGGTGTGAGCCAGGGTCACTCCGATGCGATCCGCAGAGTGCCCGGCGTGAAAAATGGCAAGCAGTACACGATTCCGGTAGAGGCAGCATTGGAGGCAGTCAGAAGCGGTGCCAATCCGGAACTGACCACAAGACAGAAGCATGTGAGAGAATGTTTTGTAGTCGCTGAAGAAGGCGCAGATCTGGCGCAGATCGAGCAGGACATCAAGACGATGCCGAATTACTTTGATGAGTATGACACGACGGTACATTTTATCTCCGAAGAGGAGTTTGCGAGAGATCACGCAGAGATCCCGCACGGCGGATTCGTGTTCCGTACCGGTGTGACAGGACTGGAGAAGGAGCATAAGCATGTCGTAGAATACAGCCTGAAGCTGGATTCCAATCCGGAATTTACATCTTCTGTGATTCTGGCATTTGCGCGTGCGATCAACCGTCTCTCGAATGAGGGCGTGAGTGGCTGCAAGACGGTATTCGATATCGCTCCGGCTTATCTGAGCCCGTTATCCGGAGAGGAACTGCGTGCACATATGCTATAAAATATGGCTGGAAAAAAAGGACTTTCCGTGATACACTAGACCCATGAATGAGATTCATGGACTTTATGCAAACATTAAAATGCTGGAGCAGGAGGATCTGTTCCGGCATTTTCTATGTGAGTTATCAGAACAAAGACAACAAAAAATAGAGGAATTGCGGACAGAAGCGGCGAAACGGCAGTCACTCGGTGCGTGGACATTATTTGACCGGCTCCTGGCCGAACATGCGGGTGTCCATGAAAGGGATCTGATGATTGCCATTGGCGCACATCGCAAACCATATGTGGTGGGTCGGACGGACATACAGTTCAACCTGTCACATTCCGGTGATTATGTGCTGGCAGTGCTGGCCCCGTTTGAGGTCGGCTGTGATATCCAACGCATGGAGAAAACCGGCAGAGAGGATCAGCTCGCGGCACGTTTTTTTACACCGCAGGAACAGGCAGCATTCGCTGATGGGATGAGCTTTTATCAGCTCTGGGCGCGCAAGGAGAGCTGGATCAAATGTGACGGCAGAGGGATGACAGAGGATCTGCGGAGCTTTTCAGTCGTGGAGGGCGGATCGCGTCGTGATCTGGTCGCTGGGCGGCATTTTTCGGATCTGCAGCTGGATGAATATGCGATCGCTGTCTGCTATGCGGGCGCGGAGGAGTATCCGGTGCGTGTCATGGAGGCTGCAGTCAAACAGCCTGATCTGATACAATAGTTTCGCAAATGCCTGATATAATTACAGATGAAAGGTGAAAAATATGGCAAAACAAAAGGAAGTAAAGACAAACGCAATGCGCATCCTGGAGCGCATGAAGATTCCGTTTACACATCTGACGTATGAGTGTAAGGAATTTGAGGACGGTATCCAGATTGCAGATATGCTAGGGCTGCCGCATGAGAAAGTATATAAGACACTCGTCACAGTCGGGGCGAGCAAGAATTATTTTGTATTCGTTATACCGATCGAGGCAGAGCTGGATCTGAAGGCCGCGGCGCGTTCGGTCGGAGAAAAGTCGGTAGCGATGATCCATGTCAAGGAGATCAACCAGATCACCGGATATATCCGCGGCGGTTGTACAGCGATTGGCATGAAAAAGCAGTACGTGACACGCGTAGACGAGTCTGCAGCGGTGCTCGACACAATCATTGTCAGCGGTGGCAGAATCGGTTCGCAGATCGAACTGGCTCCGGCTGATCTGCTAAAGGCTGCGCAGGCAGAGTATGCGAAGATCACGGCATAGTGCGATAAGATTTGAAATTATAATAGCAGCAAAAAAGGACATCTGATATTTCATCAGATGTCCTTTTGTATATGCATGTAGCGCTGGGTTGTCAGATCCTACCAGGAAACATCCTTATACTTTTTGCGTAAGCGCCGTGCTTCTCTGGCTGCACGGAAGCGCTCGATTGCATTTTCCGGTGCTTTGCCATAGGCGATCGGATAGAGCACCAATGCCATGAGCAGTGCGGTCATTACATCAAATACAGAATGCTGCTTGATAAATACAGTTGCTAAAATAATGCTGCACATCAGTGTGAAAGATGTGTATTTTACAAGTTTGTTGTCGCGCAGGTTTTCGCTTCGGGTCAGTGCAAGATGAGCACCGATCGAATTGAATACATGAATGCTCGGAAACAGGTTCGTTGCGGTATCTGTCTCCCACAGCCAGCGGACGAGCTGGTCGAATACGCCGCTGCCGAGTGTCACACCATAGCGCATGTAATGTCCGTTCGGATAGACCGTGGATATGATGAGAAAGACCGTCATGCCTGTAAATAAAAAGCCACACGCGCGCAAATATTCCTGTCTGTCGTGCAGATATGTATAAAGGAATGCGATGGCTACATATCCAAACCACAGGAAATAGGGGATCGCAAATGCGGATATAAACGGAATTTTATCATCCAGCTCCATATGGATCACATGAAAATGGTTCGTCACCGTCTTTTCAAGGTAGGCAAACCAGGGCAAGTAGATGAGCCAGTATGCCTGCAACAGAAGATAACGGTGTTTCCAAAAGAGTTCTTTGAAATTCATTCGTTTCATCTGAAAGTCTCCTTTAATATTCAACATAACAAAGATATATTAGCACATGCATTTTTTGAAAACAATATAAAGAATAAAAAAATAGCGCCAAAAATAGCATCTTGAAAGGCAAAATCTCTAGTCAAAACTCCCAATATATGCAGGGATATCAGTGAGAAACAACTTGCGCAGATACACATACAAGTTGTACGATGAAACACATATATGTGGGGCGTCGGAAGGTATGCGTCCCGGACAGGAGAGGGGACAAAAATGGGTAAAGAAAAACAGGTAATCATCGAGACGGCTGCCGTAGCAGCTCTGGCCTGTGTACTCGCGGCCGGTGCGTACTCATCCAATACAGGAAAAGGCGCAGTGACAGAGGTTGCACTCGAAAAGGCAACAGGTACGAATCCGATGGTAGGAGCTGGCATGGACGGTATCAGCTATGGCGGAGATCCTTCGGTGCTTGTGGATGGAGACACCGTGTATCTCTATACTGGTGTCGATGCATCGACGGATGAACAGGTAGAAAAATCCATATACGCGATACCGGAATATGTCTGTTATTCATCGACGGATCTGCTGAACTGGACACCGGAGGGCACGGTGATGACGATGGATACCGTATCCTGGGCAAAGGATGACCAGTCAGCGTGGGCGGCGCAGGTCGCAAAATATAACGATCACTATTATCTGTATTACTGCACGTGGGATAAGAGTGGCAAACAGTCGATCGGTGTCGCTGTATCGGATCAGCCGACCGGGCCATTTGTAGATATCGGCGAGCCGCTGGTGCGCGGATCCGTCACAAAGCCGCAGTTGTCGACGTTTAATGATATCGATCCGACTGTATGGATCGATACGGATGCGTCCGGCGAGGAACACCGGTATCTCGCATGGGGCAACGGCATGTTTTTTGTGTGTGAACTGAATGAGGATATGATCTCTGTCAAGGATATGAACCGGGATGGACAGATCACGAGTGGATCATCGTTCGAGGATGCAGATATCATGTGGCAGAAGATGGGACTGGAAAGCTATACCGAAGCACCCTGGCTGTACCGCAGAACCAATGAACAGGGAGAGCCGTATGGTGATTATTATCTGTTCTATGCATATGGCTGGCGTGAGTGTATGGCGTATGCGACAACAGATGATCTGGAGAGCGGTGCATGGAAAAAGGGAGGCGTCATCATGTACCCGACGGCGACTTCGAATACAAACCATATGGCAGTGTTTGATTTCAAGGGAGAAACGTATTTTGTCTACCACAACGGATCACTGCCTGGCGGCAACGGTTACCGGCGCAGTGCGTGCATCACCAGGCTGCATTTTAACGACGACGGCAGCATCGATCTGTTTGACGAGACGGCAGCAGGACTCGGTGGCATGCGTGTCGAACTGGCATTAGCGGACGGAACGAGACTCGAGCATGAGGCGTTTGTCAATTCGACGGCAGATGCAGATTATCCGCTGCGGCATGTAGCGCTCGGCAGCGGGATCGGCAAGTTTGAGACAGACGGTCAGTGGGTGCTCGTGCCCGGAAAGCTGGATCAGAACAATGCATGTTACGTGTCGATCCAGTCGGAGAACAAGCCGGGACTGTATGTGACGGTCAAAAAGGATGGCGGGATCGAATTATCCCAGGACATTAGTGGTTCGGATGCATTTGCACAGGCGCAGACGTTTCGCAGTGTGACAGGACTGGCAGATGCTGAGGGGGTATCGTTTGAGAGTGTGCGCATCCCCGGACAGTATCTGACGCTCGAGGATGGCGCGCTGGTGCTCAGTGATGTGACGGAGGCGGCGCAGGCGCAGCATGCCACATTTTATATGAATTTTGAGTAAATGTAAAATATTTTATAAAAAAGTAAAATAGTGATTGTATTGCCACGATGAATCTGATATATTGTACTTACGATTATGATTTTGATCCGGGCAGACGGAACATCCACCTTATGACCGGATCATGGAGAGATGGGGGAATTTTTTTATGAAGGTACAGGACTATGGAAAGCGGCTGCTGTCTGGCGCACTCGTCGTGACAATGGCGCTCGGACTGGCAGGCTGTGGCAATGCGTCACCATCGGCTGCTGATCCGGATTCAGGCACGGATGGCACAGATACGGATACCGCAGCGCAGGAGACGGCCGATGCGCAGCCGGAATATGTATTTAAGATGACCTATGACGGCATCGCGACCGGGGACGTGTCCTCGGGTGTGGCGGTACATGATCCGTCGATCGTAAAGGACGGGGACGAGTATTATAT
>JBNMKT010000004.1:0-36648 GCA_050874485.1 bacterium | reverse complement strand
TAAGGAAGGATCTTCTCTAATGCTGCTTCACGCTCTTCTACAGTGTCAGAACAGATCATCTCACGGAATGCTGCGATTCTGTCTTCCTCGAAGAACATATGCTCGGTACGGCAAAGTCCGATACCCTCAGCACCCAGCTCACGAGCCTTCTTAGCATCAGCCGGGGTATCAGCGTTTGTACGAACCTTAAGAGTTCTGAACTCATCAGCCCATGCCATAACACGTCCGAACTCACCAGCGATAGAAGCATCAACGGTTGGGATCAGTCCGCCATAGATGTTACCAGTTGTACCATCGATAGAGATCTCAGATCCTTCTGTGAACTTCTGTCCAGCTAAGGTGAACTGCTTGTTCTCCTCATCCATAGCGATACCTCCACATCCGGATACACAGCATGTTCCCATACCACGTGCAACTACGGCTGCGTGAGAAGTCATACCACCACGAACAGTCAGGATACCCTGAGCAGCCTTCATACCGGTGATATCTTCAGGAGAAGTCTCAAGACGAACAAGTACGACCTTCTCACCACGCTCGTTCCAAGCAACTGCGTCATCAGCAGTAAATACAACTTTACCACAAGCAGCTCCCGGAGAAGCGCCAAGTCCCTTTCCGATCGGTGTAGCAGACTTTAATGCTGTAGCATCGAACTGGGGATGTAATAATGTATCTAAGTTACGAGGATCGATCATTGCTACTGCTTCTTCCTCAGTCTTGTGTCCTTCATCTACCAGGTCACAAGCAATCTTTAATGCAGCGGGAGCAGTTCTCTTACCGTTACGGCACTGAAGCATGAACAGCTTCTTGTTCTCTACGGTGAACTCCATATCCTGCATATCATGGTAGTGGTTCTCAAGAATATCACATACCTTGATGAAATCTGCATATGCCTCAGGGAACTCCTGCTCCATCTGGGCGATCGGCATAGGTGTACGAACACCTGCTACTACGTCCTCGCCCTGTGCGTTGATCAGGAACTCACCCATCAGCTTCTTCTCTCCGGTTGCAGGATCACGTGTAAATGCAACACCTGTACCAGACTCATCATTTAAGTTACCGAATACCATCGGCATTACGTTAACAGCGGTTCCCCAAGAATAAGGGATATCGTTGTCACGACGATATACATTTGCACGAGGGTTGTCCCATGAACGGAATACGGCCTCGATAGCCAGCTTCAACTGCTGTACAGGATCTGAAGGGAAGTCCTCTCCCAACTGCTTCTTGTACTCAGCCTTGAACTGCTCAGCCAACTCTTTCAGATCAGCAGCGGTCAGCTCTACGTCGAACTGAACACCCTTCTTCTCTTTCATCTGGTCGATTAACTGCTCGAAATACTTCTTACCAACTTCCATTACGACATCAGAGAACATCTGGATGAAACGTCTATAAGAATCATATACGAAACGCTCGAACTTGGGATCAGGGTTACCAGCGATCATAGCTGCAACAACCTCGTCGTTCAAACCAAGGTTCAAGATGGTGTCCATCATACCGGGCATAGAAGCTCTTGCGCCGGAACGTACAGATACTAATAAAGGATTCTTCAGATCTCCGAACTTCTTGCCGTTGATCTCTTCCATCTTCTTAACGCCTTCCATAGCCTGTGCCATGATCTCGTCGTTAATCTTGCGTCCATCCTCATAGTACTGTGTACAAGCCTCGGTTGTGATCGTAAATCCCTGAGGAACAGGGAGTCCGATGCTTGTCATCTCGGCAAGGTTTGCACCTTTTCCACCAAGAAGATTACGCATGCTCATGTCGCCTTCGCTGAACATGTAAACCCATTTGTTTGCCATTTTGACATTCCTCCTAAAATATAATATTGAGTGTGAAAATATGTCATGCGGCTTGTCCTAAGACAACCGCTACAACACGCATTGAGCGGACCTTTTCTGACTTATAAAACACAAAAAAGGTCGCACATAAATTATTTTACCATATATTTTGTATTTCGCAAGTATAAAATAGACATTTAGAACTCAAATTTATCTGCGAAATATGCCTCCAGCTCGTCGATCTTCACACGCTCCTGCTCCATGGAATCACGGAAACGCACGGTCACTGCACCGTCCTCTTCAGAGTCGAAGTCGTAAGTTACACAGAACGGTGTTCCGATCTCATCCTGACGACGATAACGCTTTCCGATGTTTCCACGGTCATCAAACTCACAATTATACTTCTTTGACAACTGTGCAAATACCTTCTCAGCGCCCTCGTTTAACTTCTTTGACAGCGGCAGCACACCGATCTTGACCGGAGCAAGTGCCGGATGGAAATGAAGTACAGTACGCATATCGGGTTTTTCTTCGGTTCCGATATTTTCCTCGTCGTATGCAGCACATAAGAATGCGAGAACAACACGGTCTGCACCGAGTGAAGGCTCGATGACATACGGAATGTATTTCTCATTCTTTGTATCATCAAAATAACTCATATCCTGACCGGATGTATTCTGATGCTGTGTCAGGTCATAATCGGTACGATCTGCAACACCCCACAGTTCACCCCAGCCGAACGGGAACAGGAACTCAAAGTCTGTCGTTGCCTTGCTGTAGAATGCAAGTTCCGCAGGATCATGATCACGCAGACGCAGTTCTTCATCTTTCATGCCAAGACTTAATAACCACTCGTGGCAGAAATTTCTCCAATACTGGAACCATTCCAGATCTGTGCCGGGCTCGCAGAAGAATTCTAACTCCATCTGCTCGAACTCTCTGGTACGGAATGTAAAGTTACCAGGTGTAATCTCGTTTCGGAAAGATTTTCCGATCTGTGCGATACCAAACGGTACTTTCTTGCGTGAGGTACGCTGTACATTCTTAAAGTTCACAAAAATACCCTGTGCAGTCTCAGGACGTAAATATACGGTATTTTTTGCATCTTCCGTCACACCCTGGAATGTTTTGAACATCAGGTTGAACTGGCGGATCTCAGTAAAGTTGTGCTTGCCGCAGGTCGGACAGGGAACGTTGTGCTCCTCGATGAAGTTCATCATCTTCTCCTGTGACCAGCCGTCTACGGAATCCTCTAAGGTAATACCATTTTCCTCTGCAAAATCTTCAATAATCTTGTCTGCACGGAAACGCTCATGACACTCCTTGCAATCCATCAAAGGATCTGAAAAACCGCCGAGATGTCCGGAAGCAACCCATGTCTGGGGATTCATTAAAATCGCACAGTCCACACCTACATTGTAGGGATTCTCCTGTACGAACTTCTGCCACCAGGCTTTTTTTACATTGTTTTTCAGTTCAACACCGAGATTTCCGTAATCCCATGTGTTTGCGAGGCCGCCGTAGATCTCTGAGCCGGGATATACAAAGCCTCTTGCCTTTGCCAGTGCAACGATTTTGTCCATTGTCTTTTCCATGTTCATTTATCCTCTCTTTTTTTATTCTTATTCATGATTAAAAAATGACTCGTCAAGTGTGACATTTCTTACATGGCTTTTGATAACTATTATTTATATACGATATATGCCGGCTGTGCCTCTTCATCCAGAATATCATAGGTCACATCTGCCGTATTCTTATCGGACACATTTACATTTGATGACACAAACAGAATTGTTCCGTCCACTCTTACCTGCGTCTGCTGTCCGACAATCACGATTTTGTTACCTTCCGCATCCCACGTTGTATCTTTATCTGTCACCGCAGTGAATGCATCCGGTATGTCATACCCTTCTGCCTGTGCATCGAGCACCGTTCCGGCATAGAAATCAACTCCGTTGAAATCAGCATAGTCCTCTGCACTCGCATAATCCAGATAGACATGTGCAATGCCGTCTTCTACCCCGAATTCTGAGGAAGAGACCGTTCCATCTCCAGCTTTTTCTACATATGTATTCACGGCATCTTCGATAAAACCTGCCAGTTCAAGCTGGTCATAATACTCCTTATCAAAAGCTGCTACATTGGCGCCCTTGATCGTTCCCTTCTTCTGCACATAAACCGTATCCGTATCCGCAGAAAATTTCTTTCCACATCCGGTCAGAGCTGCTATCGTCAATACAAGCAGCACTCCGACGCGTATCTTTCGTCTCATATCATTTCCTCCAACTATATCTCAAATACGCTTTATTATACTATTTCTTACGTTCTATTTCAACATAAACTGTCTATTAACTGGAGCGAATGGAATTCTCTGTCCGTATACCGGTGCAGGCACATATTTAAAATCCGCTCCAGTGTCGTCAGCACTTCTTCCGTGACCTGAAAACTGTACAGCCTTGCAAGCGGTGTTGCGACAATATACTGCATGGTGTACAGCGTCGATGCATCTACATCGATCCCACCACCAGCCACTGCAGCACATCCCCTGCATAACATACCACCCCGTGCGATATGAAACGTATGTAAATCTTCTTTTGTCCCACATGATACACAATTGAATAAATTGGGATATTCACCTGCCAGCACAAACATACGCAATTCATAGATACGACGTACAAGCCGGTTTGAAAAGACCGGCTTTGTAAGCGCCCGCAGTGATGCATAGAGCAGATTGCACATGTCCTTCGCCTCTATATTCTCCACCGCATAATAATCTGCCAGTTCGAGAAAATAAAAGCCATAATATGCCGTCTCTACATCTTCTGTCAATTCCCGAAAATAATTTTTGACACTGATCCTGCAGGCATTGTATGCAGTTTTTCCCTCAAATAATTCAAACTCTCCAAATGCAAATGGGTTGGTCGATGCTAAAAGTGAACTGTTGGGACGCCGCGCACCGCGTGCAAACACAGTGATCTTTCCCCGCTCTCTCGTGAGCACGACCAGCCTCTTGTCATAATCCCCAATGGGCATTGCAGAGAGCACCATTCCATTCAGCAGAATCGTCTGCCCCATGCGCTCGTTCCTCTCTTGCAGTCTGACTGTTTTTCACGCTAGCCGCATCACACATATTCTGCGGTCTGTCCGCACGATATTCCAAATAATCCCGCACACTCCCAGTCGCTGCAAACCGATTCCATTTTTCCTCTGACATGTACCTTTCCCCCTATTCTTTCGATTTCGGAAGCTATCGCTTATTACTAGGGTATGCGTCTGTCAGATGATCCATACAAGATAAAAAGTGGAAAATCGGTATTTAATTGTCTTCCTTATAACCAAAATTTTTGAGCAGGATGTCACTGTCACGCCAGTCCTTTTTTACCTTGACCCATAATTTCAGGTTGACCCGGCAATCTAACAACCGCTCGATCTCATAACGTGCATTTGTGCCAATCTTTTTGAGCATGCTGCCGCCCTTGCCGATGATGATGCCTTTGTGTGAATCACGCTCACAGATGATCGTTGCATCGATATCCACCAGATTCTGTCCCGGACGATCCTTCATCCGCTCGATCGTGACAGCAATACCGTGCGGAATCTCATCACTCAGCGCATGCAATGCCTTTTCACGAATCAGTTCTGCCACAATCTGGCGCTCCGGCTGATCTGTAATCGTATCCTCATCATAAAACATCGGCCCATACGGCAGATATTTAAAAATAGTATCCCGCACGTCATCCATGCCCTGTCCACGCAGCGCACATGCCGGAATGATCTCGGCAAAATCATAGATCTTACGATAAGTATCTATGTATTCAAGCAGCTGCTCTTTTTTCTCCACGGTATCGATCTTGTTAATGACAAGGATCACCGGTGTCTTGACCTTTTTCAATACCTCGGCAATATGCTGTTCCCCGGCACCGATATAATTTGTCGGCTCTACAAGCCACAGGATCAGATCTACTTCGCTGAGCGTATGTTCTGCGACATTGACCATATATTCGCCCAGCTTATTTTTTGCCTTATGGATACCGGGCGTATCTAAGAATACAACCTGACCACGCTCCGGATCAGTATAGACCGTCTGTATCCGGTTGCGCGTTGTCTGCGGTTTGTTGGAAGTGATCGCAATCTTCTGTCCGATCAGATAATTCATCAGCGTTGATTTTCCTACATTCGGTCTTCCGATAATCGTCACAAAGCCCGATTTTAATTTTTCTTTTGTCTGATTCATGCAAACAGATCCTCCACATTCATAAATATATCTTTTTCCTTTTCCAGCGTGTCTTCATTTCCGATGACACACAGACAATCTTCCGCCAACACACTCGCCACAAGCGGCTCTAACGCACGGATATCAGCCGGTGTCGCCTGCAGCACTTCATCTCTGTTTTTCTGTACCACATCCTGGGTCAGCCCGGACAGATAGGCGCTCATAGCCCGCTGTCCTTTTGCTGCAGGCGGAAGCGGCGTATCGAGCATGCTCATCGTTCCGATAATAAATTTGGTCATATCCCGTTCATCCACATCGAACTCATGCAGATATGCCGGAATCCCTTCAAAGATTTCATTTGTCTTACGCAGATTCGGATCACGGTAAGATGACAGATAGGAGTCTCCGTTTCTCGCAAATCCGCTCATACAACCGTAAGCACCACCCTGCACACGGATATTCAGCCACAGATACTCATAATTCATGATGACCTTCAAAATATTTAATGCTCCGGTATATGCAAATCCTGACTTTTTAAAATTACCGCTTCTCGATACATACTGGATCTGCGCAGCATCTTTAAAGCCCTCGTTTTTCTTCTCACATGTAAACGTGAGCACCTGATCATCAGCCATATCCCCGTTCGCATGCTCCGGCAATACAGCGCACAGTCTCTCCAGTTCCGGTGCCAGTGCATCTCTTCCTCCCGCATCGATCGTCTCGCTGACAAGCAGACCGTCACGCACAAAGATCTGTCGGATCAACGTCGACAGGCGCGTCTGTAACGCGGCTGCATGCGCATCAAAATCACGTTCAATCTCTGCTATCAGACGATACAGTCCGATACCTCCTACCGCATCGCTGAATGCTCCTGACGGTGAGAAATAAGACATTGCGCGTACCGCAGACACTCCATGTCCGGAGGTCGTCATGCTCATCTCCAGACGCGATTTTACCTGTGATAAAATCTCATGCAGCCGCTTCTCATCTGAGAGATCCGTACTACAGAGGATCTCGGAAACCAGTTCCATTGCACGCGACAATTGTGAATCGAGCACTTTGACACATACCTCAAAACGCGCATCCCATTTATGTTCATCAGCCGCATCAACAAACAGATTCAGTGTGGATGAGATGCCTCCGGTCGCCAGATTGATCTCATTTGCCAGCTCGCTGTAAGTGTAATTTTTCGTATCCATATAGCCGAGTACAGCCTTTAAGATACCCAGATACGGCAAATCCTCCTCACGCAGATGATTCAGTCCAAATAACAGGTCAATATAGTAAATACCATTGGTATGGATGTCATGGTGTACCACAGGAATGCCTGCCATCTCGCACTCCTCATTATAAAACAGCGGAGCCTCCTGCTTCATATCCGCGCGCGTCAGAAGCGGAATCTTCTCCAGATCCTCTTTGGACGAAGGCTCTGCCTGATACTCTTTGAGATGTGTCGTGTCGGCCACCAGCTTCTCCAGTTCGTCCGCACTCAGTGTCGCCTTATACGCTGCCAGCTTCTGCTCTAACGCACGGTCGTTCTCGGCAGTCAGTCCACGCTTCGGATTGATCGTCACGATCGATGCATGGTTGTTATCCAGCATCCATGTCCGGATCAGATTTTCAAAATATCCGGTCTCCTGTTCTGCCTGCGCGCGCAGATAAGCAAATGTCTCGCCTGCCTCAAGGTGCATAAACGGCTCTGCCTCATCATACAACCAGCTATCCATACACTGCAATCCGTAGATCAGCCCCTTCGGATATGCACCAAAATCTGCCTCGCGGTATTTGAATTCTGCACTATTAATTCCAGCAAGCAGTGCCTGTTTATTGATTCCATTCTCTACGATACCGCTCAATGTCTCACGGATTGTCTGTACAAAACGCTCCTGATCCTTTGCATTTGCATTTTTAGCCACAATTGAAAAAACAGGCTGATAGGTCGAATTATCGTATGAACTCATGATATCTTTTCCGATACCCGCATCTAATAATGCCTGCTTGAGTGGTGCTCCAGGTGCGCCGAGCAGCGCATAATCGAGCACATCAAATGCCAGATAAAACGCTTTGTTTAATACTGTGTCGATCACCATATTGTAAGCCAGATAAGCATTGTCCTCCAACGGCTCGCTGCTCGCCACCGGATAATCCTTTGTGATCTCTACAGGCTTCGCAAACGGCATCTGTCTGCCGATCACAGAATCAACCGGCTGTTTCTCATAATGTGAGAGGTAATGTTCATCCATCCACTGCAGCTTCTGTGCCATGTCCATATCACCGTACAGATAGATGTAGGAATTGGACGGATGATAATAACGTCTGTGGAAATCCAGATACTGCTCATAGGTCAGCTCCGGAATCACCTCCGGATCTCCACCCGACTCATTGGCGTAGGTCGTGTCCGGAAACAGCGAGTTGAGTACCACACGGTCAAGTACGCCTTCCGGAGAAGAAAATGCACCCTTCATCTCATTGTATACGACACCATTTAATGTGATCGATGCATCGATGTCCTCCAGCTCATAATGCCAGCCTTCCTGCAAAAAGATCTCTTTATGCTTATAAATATTCGGATGGAATACCGCATCCAGATACACATGCATCAGATTCTGAAAATCCTTATCATTGCAGCTCGCCACCGGATAGATCGTCTTATCCGGATAGGTCATTGCATTCAGGAATGTGTTGAGTGATCCCTTGGCGAGTTCTACAAACGGATCCTTGACCGGGAAATCATCCGATCCGCACAATACGGTATGCTCAATGATATGCGGCACGCCCGTCGAATCATCCACTGGTGTCCGGAATGCAATGTAGAATACTTTATTTTCATCATCATTTTCCACGAGTGCGATCCGCGCACCACTCTTTTTGTGCCGTAACAGCGTTCCTTTTGATCCGAGATCCATCAGATTCTCTTCGCGGATCACTTCATAAGCTGCCAACTGTGATATCTGTGTGCTATTCAATCTTAAATTCCTCCAACTATCTCTCTTATGATTTCACTTACTTTTATAGCTATTATTTCCAACTAACTTCAATAGTATAACACGTTTATGTACTGAAAAAAAGGAGAAAAAAACAGCCATCCGAATCAGATGACTGTTTTCTGTGTGCAAAACAACATATTGTGACGAATTAGATTCTGGTAACGTTTGCTGCCTGAGGTCCTTTTTCTCCCTCTACAACTTCGAACTCAACCTTCTCGCCATCCTTCAATTCCTTGAAGCCGTCCATATTCAATGCTGAGAAATGAACAAATACTTCGTTGCCGGCTTCATCAGAAATAAATCCGTAGCCTTTTTTTGCATTAAACCACTTTACAGTTCCCTGCTGCATAATACTTCCTCCTAAACTCAATTAGATATTGCTTGAAATTCCACGCCTCTTTGGTGCAGCTTTTTCAACGTTAGATTCAAATTAGCACATTTGAGCAATTTTGTCAATTCTTTTCAGTAAAAAACACCCATTTTTATCGAACATGTACATCCAACTGTGGAAATGCAATCTCTATGCCTGCCTTGTCAAATTCCAGCTTGATCTGCTCATTGAGCTGCCACAGTTCCTTCCAGTACTCCTCCGGTGTTGTCCAGACAAACACACGCAGTTTGACACTGCTCTCTGCCAGCTCTGATACGACAACAGACGGCTCAGGTTCTTCCATCCGGCAGGATGACTGCCTGGCAATATTCAACAGGATCTGCTTTGCCAGCATAAGATCTGCACCGTATGCCACATCGACTATAATATCCAGTCTGCGTTTTCCACTCTTCGTCAGGTTCGTAATACTGTTGTTCGCGAGCGTTCCATTTGGAATGACGATCAGTGTACCATCAAATGTCCGCAGCGTCGTATAAAAGATCGAGATCTCATGCACATAGCCCTCATTTTTTCCGGTCTCCTCGATAATATAATCTCCGACGAGAAACGGTTTGAGCATGAGAATCAGTACACCACCCGCAAAGTTTGACAAACTCCCCTGCAGGGCGAGTCCAAGTGTCAGTCCCGCTGATCCGAGCACTGCTACGACAGATGCGGTCGTGATCCCGAAAAATCCTAAGATCATCAATACGAGGACAAAATAACCCGCAAATTTTGCAATCGCATCTAAAAACTGCTGGACACCCTCGTCTACACTGTGCCTTTGCAGCATACGTTTTAACAGCCGCCGCAGCAGCTTGATGATGCGTGCTCCGATCACATAGACGATCACTGCACCGACGACCGACAGCGCAAAGCTGATCACTGTCGGCAGTGCATCCTGCAAATATTTCTGAAAAACCGATAAATCTTCGATCTGGAGTCCGATTCCATCAGATTCCAGTTGTTGTAATTGCTCGAGCTGTTCCATCTGTCTGCTCCATTCACATATTTCGTATCACACGATCTGCTGCATCTGCCATGTATGAAGGCTCATCCGCTGCCTGTCAGATCTCGTGAATAAACAACCCACTACGCAGCTTCGGCTCAAACCATGTCGACTTTGGCGGCATGAGTAATCCCGCATCTGCTACAGCAAACAGCTCGCTGATATCTGTCGCATACATTGCAAATGCGACCACACTGTCCCCATCTGCACTGCAGCGGCGCTCAAGTTCATCCAGTCCGCGAATCCCACCGACAAAGTCAATCCGCTTGTCTGTCTTGGGATCTCCAATACCCAGAACCGGGGTGAGCAGCAGTTCCTGAAGCAATGATACATCCAGTCCCTTGACCGGATCACTACTGCGGTCTGCCTCACGAATTGTGCACAGATACCACTGTCCACCTAAATACATCGAAAAATCGCCTTTTTTCTGTGGTTTACGTTCCGCTTTTCCGACCGGCTCCACATCGAACAGATCCTGCACTTTTTTCAGGAATTCATCCTCCGTAAGACCATTCAGATCTTTTACTACACGGTTATAATCCATGATCATGAGTTCCTCATCAGGAAACAGGACAGACAGGAAATAATTGAATTCTTCACTACCATCATACTCCGGATGCTCTGCACGGCGCTTCAATCCCACCTTGACCGCAGATGCGGCGCGGTGATGTCCGTCAGCAATATAAATCTCACCAATTCCATCAAATGCACTGCGTATCGCTTCGATATCTGTCGTATCCGCAATCACCCATACGCGGTGGCGGATGCCATCCTCGGACGTAAAATCGTACACTGTATCCGTCTGTTTTGTCTTTGCAACGATTTCCCGGATCACTGCATTTGCCCGGTATGCCAGAAAGATCGGTCCGGTCTGTGCATTACAGCTGTCTACATGATGGATACGGTCTGCCTCTTTATCAGCACGTGTATTTTCATGTTTTTTTATGACCTGGTTCTCATAATCATCGATGGAAGCACATGCGACAATACCAGTCTGCACACGGCCGTCCATCGTCAATTCATAGATATAATAACAGGGTGCCTCTTCCCGGATAAAATCCCCACGGTCAATCTTTTCCCAGAGCAGATCATGTGCTTTCTGATACACGCACTCTGCATAGGTATCGACAGAATCATCAAACTGTGTCTCTGCACGGTCAATGTTCAGGAATGAATCCGGATTGTCTGCTACGACTGCCTTTGCTTCCTGCCTGTTATATACATCATAAGGCAAAGCAGCGATTGCCGCTGCTTTGTCCTCTATCGGGCGGATTGCCCGGAATGGTCTGATATTTGCCATTATTTAATCACCCTTACCTTGAATACTTCGGGCAGTGCACCCAGCTTTGCAACCACATCATCAGATACAGCTGCATCTACATCCATCATCGTATAGGCATAATCACCTTTACTCTTGTTTGACATGTTATCGATGTTGACTCCTGCATCTGCCAAAACAGCGGTAAAGTTTCCGATCGCGCCCTTTTCATTCTTGTGAAGGAGTGCTACACGGCCGGTCGTCTGGCAGACACCCATATCACAGTTCGGATAATTGACTGAATTTTTGATATTTCCGTTTTCCATATAATCGCGGATCTCTTTGACTGCCATGACTGCACAGTTATCTTCAGATTCCTCTGTGGATGCTCCTAAATGGGGGCTGACGATACACCCCGGCTGTCCTACAGTCGTCGGATTCGGGAAATCGGATACATACTTGCGCAGCTTGCCTTCTGCAAGTGCCTTTACAATTGCCTCCTCATCTACGAGCAGATCACGTGCAAAATTCAGCACAACTGCCGTCGGTTTCATCATAGCGATTGCTTCTGCACTGATCATCTTTTTCGTGCTGTCCATCAACGGTACATGCACGGTAATATAATCGCACTCTTTATATATGGTCTCCAGATCACTGATATGCTTTACATCGCGTGACAGGCTCCATGCTGCATTGACAGAAATAAAAGGATCATAGCCATATACTTCCATGCCAAAATGTCTGGCCGTATTTGCAACCTTGATGCCGATCGCACCGAGTCCGATGACTCCGAGTTTCTTGCCGGCGAGCTCTGTTCCAGCGAAGTTTTTCTTCTGCTTCTCAGCAAGTTTTGCGATATCTGCGTTTCCAGTCTCTGATGTACACCAGTTGATGCCGCCGACCACGTCTCTGGCTGCGGGCAGCATGCCTGCAAATACGAGTTCCTTTACACCGTTGGCATTGGCACCGGGTGTATTGAATACAACGATACCCTTCTCAGCACATTTATCGAGCGGAATATTGTTGACTCCGGCTCCTGCCCTGGCTACAGCCTCCAGACCATCCGGCAGTTCCAGATCATGCATTGCGGCAGAACGCACAAGCACTGCCTGTGCATCTGCGAGTTCTTCTACTTTCGTGTACTGGTCATCCAGTAAGTCCAGTCCTACATTCGCAATCGGATTTAAACAAGTATAATTAAACATTTTATGCATTCTCCTCTTCAAACTTCTTCATAAACTCTACCAGCTTCTCTACACCTTCGATCGGCATTGCATTGTAGATAGATGCACGCATACCGCCAACGGTACGATGTCCCTTCAGGTTCTCAAAACCTGCTGCTTTTGACTCTGCGACAAACTTTGCATCCAGATCTGCATCGCCTGTGACAAACGGTACATTCATGAGTGAACGGTCTTCCTTGCGCACGGTTCCTTTGAACAGCTTGCTCTGGTCAAGGAAATCGTATAAGATCTTTGCCTTCTTCTCATTGTGCTCCTTCATCGCCTGCAGACCACCCATCTTCTTGATCCACTTGAATACCTTGCCGCAGATATAGATACCATAGCAGGGAGGTGTATTGTACAGGCTGTCATTATCTGCCTGTGTCTTGTATTTTAACATGGTCGGTGTGCCAGGCAGCACATCATCGCGGATCAGATCCTCACGGATGATCACGATTACGACACCCGCAGGTCCGACATTCTTCTGCACACCACCATAGATCACACCATATTTGGTCACATCAACCGGCTCTGATAAGAAGCAGGAAGATACATCTGCGACGAGATCCACACCCTTGGTGTTCGGCAGTGTCTTATATTTTGTACCATAGATCGTATTATTCTCACAGATATATACATAGTCCATGTCGTCTGTGATCGGCAGATCAGAGCAATCCGGAATATATGAGAATGTCTCATCTGCGGAAGATGCGAGTTCCACTGCCTCTCCGTACATCTTTGCTTCCTGGAATGCCTTTTTTGCCCACTGTCCGGTAATGATATATCCGGCTTTCTTATTCTTCATCAGGTTCATCGGGATCGCTGCAAACTGCTGGGATGCGCCACCCTGCAAAAACAGAACCTTATAATTGTCGGGAATATTCATCAGATCACGGATATCTGCCTCAGCCTCTTTGATGATCTGGTCATATACCTTGGAACGATGTGACATTTCCATTACAGACATTCCACATCCTCTGTAATCCAACATCTCATCTGCGGCTTCCTTTAATACCTCCTCCGGTAATACTGCGGGTCCTGCAGAAAAATTATATACTCTGCTCATTGTTATATCCTCCTCATTATAAACACACCTAGTTGTTTTTGTTCTTTAAATCTTCATCGGTAAATGCCTCACTGATCGGTGCACCGGGCGCTACCATCGGCCATACCTTATCGTCACAGTCAATAATCGCATCGATCACAACCGGTCCGTTGATCTCCAGTGCCTTCGCAAATGCCTGATCAAATTCTTCACGTGTTGTCACACGGAATGCAGTCGCACCCATCGCCTCTGATAATTTCACATAATCGACACCATCATCCAGAACAGTCGCCGAGTAATGCTGATTGTAGAACAGATCCTGCCACTGACGTACCATTCCAAGTACATGATTGTTCACAATCACTTCGATGAGCGGCAGCTTCTGTCTCGCCGCCGTAGCGATCTCGTTCATATTCATGCGGAAACATCCGTCTCCTGCAAAGTTGACTACCTGCTTATCCGGATTGCCTACCTGCGCACCGATCGCAGCACCTAAGCCATAACCCATCGTGCCCAGTCCACCGGATGTCAGCAGCGTGCGCGGCCTGCTATACTTATAATACTGTGCCGCCCACATCTGATGCTGTCCGACCTCTGTGACGATGATCGCATCTCCATGTGTCTGTTCATAGATCTGTTCCATCATGTAAGGGCCGCTCAGTCCCTCTGACGCATAGGTCAGCGGATATTTCTCTTTTAAATCAGCAATATGAGCCAGCCATTCATCATGGTTCTGCTGCTCTAGCTGTGCATTCAGCTGCGCGAGTACTGTCGCTGCATCTCCGATTACACTTGCGGTCACCACGATATTCTTATTGACCTCAGCCGGATCAATATCGATCTGTACGATCTTGGCCTTACGCGCAAATTTGCTTGCGTTTCCGATCACACGATCCGAGAAACGTGCACCTACTACAACGAGCAGATCACATTCACTCACACCAAAATTCGATACTTTCGTGCCATGCATACCGAGCATGCCCGTATACAGGGGATCCGTTCCATCAAATGCACCTTTGCCCATGAGTGAATCACAGACCGGAGCCTGAAGAAGTGATACAAACTGTTTCAACTCACCTGATGCTTCCGAGATCACTGCACCACCACCGACAAACACATACGGTTTTTTCGCCTTTTTGATCAGACTGAGTGCCTCATTGATCTCGTCCTCCGAGATCGGATGTGCACTGCGCGGTGTATGCGCAGGGACAATCGCCTCATAATCCGTCTTGTTTGCCGTGACATCCTTGGTCACATCAACAAGCACCGGGCCGGGTCTTCCCTTTTTTGCAATCGCAAATGCCCTGCGGATCGTATCCGCAAGCTGCGTGACATCCTTGACAATAAAATTGTGTTTTGTGATCGGCATCGTCACACCGGTAATATCGATCTCCTGAAAGCTGTCTTTACCGAGTAACGAGACACCTACATTGCAGGTGATCGCCACCATGGGAACGGAATCCATATAGGCAGTCGCAATACCGGTGACCAGATTTGTCGCACCCGGTCCCGAAGTCGCGAGACAGACACCGACCTTGCCGGTACTTCTCGCATATCCATCCGCTGCATGGCTCGCACCCTGTTCATGTGAGGTCAGGATATGCCTGATCTCATCACTATGCTTATATAATTCATCGTATACGTTCAGGATTGCACCACCCGGATAACCAAATACGGTATCCACGCCCTGCTCCTTCAAACATTCGATGATGATCTCTGCGCCTGTGAGCTGCATGTTTTTTCCCCTTTGCTATGTATTACTTGAGCTCTAATATAGCTCCTCTGTTTCCGGAAGTAACCATCTTCGCGTAGCGTGCCAGATATCCGGTCGTCACCTTCGGCTCCTTCGGCTGCCACTTTGCCTTACGCGCTGCCAGTTCTTCGTCAGATACCTTTAATTCCAACGTCATTTCCGGAATGTTGATACTGATGATATCGCCCTCCTCGACAAATGCGATCGGGCCACCGACTGCTGCTTCCGGTGATACATGACCGATCGAAGCTCCACGGCTCGCACCGGAGAAACGTCCATCAGTGATAAGTGCTACGGAAGATCCAAGTCCCATACCTGCAATCGCAGAAGTAGGATTTAACATCTCTCTCATACCAGGGCCGCCTTTGGGTCCCTCATAGCGGATGACAACGACGTCTCCGCTGACGATCTGACCACCCTTGATCGCTGCGATCGCATCTTCCTCACAATCAAAGACACGTGCAGGTCCTTCATGGACGAGCATCTCCTCCACAACTGCGGAGCGCTTGACAACTGATCCGTCCGGTGCCAGATTACCTTTGAGTACTGCCAGTCCGCCAGTCTTGCTGTACGGATTGTCTACGGTACGGATAACTTCCGGATTACGGTTCACAGCGTTTTTAATATTTTCTCCGATCGTCTGTCCGGTCACTGTCATGCAATCCGTATTTAACAGTCCGATGTCTGCCAGTTCTTTCATCACGGCATAGACACCGCCTGCCTCGTTCAGATCCTCCATGTAGGTAGGGCCTGCCGGTGCCAGATGGCACAGGTTCGGAGTCTTTTCGCTGATCGGGTTTGCATAGGAAATATCGAAATCAAAACCGATCTCATGAGCGATCGCCGGGAGGTGAAGCATACTGTTCGTAGAACATCCGAGTGCCATATCTACAGTCAATGCATTGATGATAGACTCTTTTGTCATGATGTCACGCGGACGGATATTTTTACGGACAAGTTCCATCACAGCCATTCCTGCATGTTTTGCGAGCTTGAGTCTCTCAGAATAGACAGCAGGGATCGTGCCGTTGCCACCAAGACCCATACCGAGTGCTTCTGTCAGGCAGTTCATGGAATTCGCAGTATACATACCTGAGCAGGAACCACAGGTCGGACATACTTTGTTCTCAAACTCTGTCACATCCTCCTCGGTCATCGTACCTGCTGCGTAGCTGCCGACTGCCTCGAACATAGAGGACAGGCTTCGCTTCTGTCCCTTGACATGTCCTGCTAACATCGGGCCACCGGATACAAATACGGTAGGAATGTTCAACCGTGCCGCTGCCATGAGCAGACCCGGTACATTTTTATCACAGTTGGGCACCATAACGAGTGCATCAAACTGGTGTGCGATCGCCATACACTCTGTAGAATCCGCGATCAGATCACGTGTCACGAGCGAATATTTCATGCCGACATGACCCATTGCGATACCATCACAGACAGCGATTGCCGGAAATACAACAGGCACACCGCCTGCTTCAGCGACGCCGAGTTTTACTGCGTCTACAATCTTGTCAATATTCATATGACCGGGTACGATCTCATTATATGAGCTGACGATACCTACCATCGGTTTTTTCAGTTCTTCAGCGGTAAATCCCAGAGCATTAAATAAACTTCTCGCCGGTGCCTGCTGCATGCCGGCGCGTGCATTATCACTAATCATTACATGTACCTCTTTTCTATATTTTTAAATGCGTTCACAGATCAGATCACCCATCCTGGCAGTTCCGACCTGTGTCACGGATGCCTTCTTGTCATTCTCCTGCGGCATGATGTCGATCGTGCGATAGCCGTCTTTTAACACCTGCTTTACGGCTGCTTCCACCGCATCAGCCTCTGCATCCAGATCAAAACTGTAACGGAGCATCATCGCTGCACTGAGAATCGTCGCGATCGGATTGGCAATACCCTTGCCTGCAATATCCGGTGCAGAACCGCCACTGGGCTCATACAGACCAAACTTTGTATCATTCAAGCTGGCAGACGATAACATTCCGATGGAACCAGTCACCATACTTGCCTCATCCGATAAAATATCGCCAAACATATTCTCGGTCAAAATCACATCAAACTGTTTCGGATCTTTCACTAACTGCATCGCACAGTTATCAACGAGCATGTGCTCATAGGTCACTTCCGGATAATCCTTAGCGACCTCCTCTACGATCTTTCTCCAGAGTCTGGAGGAATCCAATACATTTGCCTTATCGACACTCGTCACTTTTTTGCGGCGTTTCATTGCAATATCGAATCCCCTGATCGCAATACGGCGGATCTCATTCTCATTATATGTAAGTGTATCGACAGCGGTCATCACACCATCGCGCTCCTCGGTCACACGGTCACCGAAATACAATCCTCCGGTCAATTCACGCATGATCATCATATCAAATCCGTCACCAATGATATCATCGCGCAGCGGACATGCCTCCTTGAGTTCTGTATACAGATATGCAGGACGCAGATTCGCAAATAAGTTCAGCGACTTTCGAAGTTTCAGCAGACCTGCCTCCGGTCGAAGCTGCGGCGGCAGCTGATACCACGGTGATGTCGCAGTATTTCCTCCGATCGATCCCATCAGCACTGCATCACTGCCCTTTGCCTGCGCAATCGCCTCGTCTGTCAAAGGAACTCCTGTCGCATCAATCGAACAACCACCCATCAGGATCGCTTCATATTCGAAGCTGTGCCCATACTTTTTTCCTACGGTATCCAATACTTTTTTTGCTTCTGCTACAATCTCCGGTCCGATACCATCGCCGGCGATCACACCTACATGATAATTCATCTTTTTTCCCTTTCGCATATATGCAGACAAGGCGTATACCGCTTGTTTCGTATACGCCCCTGCAATATTTATTTACTTATTTTTTGTCTTTTTTATCTTTTTCCTCTACAGCCTTTGCTGCATCCTCCGGCTTTTCAACCGCTGAGATAGCTGCCCGCTGCATCGGAATACGGCAGTTTTTGTTATTACCAAACTCGATGATAACGGTGTCCTCTGACATATCAATCACTGTGCCGTAGAAACCACTGGTTGTCAGTACTGTATCTCCGATCTCTAATGCCTGAAGCATTGCATTCTTCTGCTGCTGTTCTTTCTTCTGGGGGCGAATCATGAAGAAGTACATAAATGCGACCAAGATCACAATCCACAGTACCATTCCGACTGCACCGCCTGCCTGACTTGCTAAAATCATTATAAATTCCTCCTAATTTCCATTTGTTTTAAAAAAACACTATCACAATAATACATGAAAGTACTGATAACATCAAGTATTAATTTTATGATGGATCTCATTCTGACTCATCGCATACAGTTTTTCAGCCTTGTATGAAGCAAATCTGCCCTCATCAAGCGCATCACGGATCTCTTCCATCATATTGTTATAAAAGTAGAGATTGTGCATGACAAGGAACCGCATGCCAAGCATCTCCTTTGCCTTGAGCAGGTGTCTGACATACGCCCTAGAATACTTCTGGCACACAGGGCATCCACAGCCTTCCTCGATCGGGCGCATATCCTTCTCAAATTTCTGATTGAGCAGATTGATCTTGCCCTCATTCGTATATGCGTGTCCATGGCGTCCATTTCTCGTCGGATACACACAGTCAAAAAAGTCGATGCCGCGCTCGACACCCTCTAAAATATTGGCAGGTGTGCCGACTCCCATCAGATACGTGGGCTTTTTTCGCGGCAGATGCGGTACAGTCACATCCAGAATATGGTACATCTGATCATGACTCTCTCCGACCGCCAATCCTCCGACCGCGTAGCCATCCAGATCCAGTTCTGATATCCGTTTCGCATGATCGATACGGATATCCTCCAGGATCGCTCCCTGATTAATACCAAACAGCATCTGGTGTCTGTTGATTGTATCTTCACGTGCATTGAGTTCTGCCATCTTGCGCTTGCAGCGCTCGAGCCATCGGGTCGTGCGCGCCACAGAATCTTCTACATAACCACGCTCTGCGAGTGCCGGCGGACATTCGTCAAACGCCATCGCGATCGTTGATCCGAGATTGGACTGGATCTGCATACTCTCCTCCGGACCCATGAATATCTTACGGCCGTCTACATGCGAATGAAAATGCACCCCTTCTTCTTTGATCTTGCGCAGCCCGGCTAGTGAAAACACCTGAAATCCGCCGCTGTCTGTCAGAATCGGGCGATCCCATACCATGAACTTATGCAGTCCACCAAGTTCTTTGATCGTCTCATCACCGGTGCGCACATGCAGGTGATACGTGTTGGACAGCTGTACCTGCGTTTTTAACTGTTTCAGATCCTCCGTCGATACAGCGCCCTTGATCGCACCTGCCGTGCCGACATTCATAAATACCGGAGTCTGTATATCGCCGTGCACCGTATGAAATACGCCACGCTTGGCGCGTCCTTCTTCTTTCAACAATTCATACATTCTAATTCCCTCTGAAATAACTCTCTGATTACTGATAGCGATTAGTGATGGAACAGACGGATACCTGTAAAGCTCATCACCATGCCATATTTATTACATGTAGCGATCACATGATCGTCACGGATGGATCCACCCGGCTCTGCCACATATTTCACACCGCTCTTATGCGCGCGCTCAATGTTATCACCGAACGGGAAAAATGCATCCGAGCCGAGTGCTACATCTGTATTTTTATCAAGCCATGCACGTTTCTCTTCTGCGGTAAATACTTCCGGCTTCTCAGTAAAGGTATTCTCCCACACACCGTCTGCAAGCAGATCCATATATTCATCACCAATGTACAGATCGATCGCATTGTCACGGTCTGCACGTCCGATCGAATCCTTAAACGGCAGGTTTAACACCTTCGGATTCTGACGCAGCCACCAGTTGTCAGCCTTCTGTCCGGCCAGTCTTGTACAGTGGATACGTGACTGCTGTCCGGCTCCGATGCCGATCGCCTGTCCGCCCTTGACATAGCAGACAGAATTGGACTGTGTATATTTGAGTGTGATCATAGAAATCGCCAGATCGATCTTCGCCTGCTCGGGAAGATCTTTATTCTCTGTCACGATATTTGCAAAAAAGTCATCATCGATCACCAGTTCATTTCTGCCCTGTTCAAACGTAATACCGTATACTTCCTTGCGCTCGAGTGCCTTGGGCTCATAATCCGCATCGATCTGGATGACATTATAATTGCCCTTTTTCTTGGCCTTTAAGATCTCGAGTGCCTCCGGCTCGTATCCGGGTGCGATCACGCCATCTGAGACCTCTCTTTTAATGATGCTGGCAGTCGCCACATCACACACATCCGACAACGCAATAAAATCACCAAATGAGGACATACGATCCGCGCCTCTGGCTCTCGCATAGGCATTCGCAAGCGGTGTGAACTCCCTATCCATATCATCGACCCAATAGATCTTGCGCTCTACGTCGCTGAGTGGCTGTCCGACCGCTGCACCAGCAGGCGACACATGCTTAAAAGAGGTCGCTGCCGGCAGACCGGTCGCACGCTTGAGTTCCTTCACAAGCTGCCAGCCGTTAAATGCGTCAAGAAAATTGATATAACCGGGTCTGCCATTTAATACCGTGATCGGCAGATCAGATCCATCCTCCATATAAATGCGTGACGGCTTCTGATTCGGATTACATCCATATTTTAACTCCAGTTCATTCATGATCGTTATCTCCTTTGATTCGTTTGTTTTCGGATGCTATTAACAATTTTTATTAACAATTCTCGTCTCATAGGTACCTGTCTCGATATCAATATATCTGACAAACAACGATACCTTATTATCCTCATTGAGATTGTCCCAGATCATCTTTGTGAAACTATCAATATCTCCTTCGATCTTTATCCATTCCGGCTCACCCTCAAAACTCGGCAGTGGATCTCCATCACTCATATAGGTATGGATGAAACGACCCTCTCCTGCCTTCGGATTCTCATATGCAAATGTATAGCGGTTGCAGCTATCCGGATCACCGTTATTGCTCTTTAAAATGGACATCGCATAGTTATATTTACCATTTTCCACATGCATAATACCAGAAATACGCGGTGTGTAATTCGGTCCATCCGGCTCAAATTCCCTGGTACGCAGAGACTGCTCAAATGTCTGCTGTTTGTCCATCAATTCATAAACGGTATCTGTCTGATCCCCGTTTGTCACAATCGTCTTGTTTCCTAACACACGCACCGGTGCATAGATGATCAGGCTCGGATCACTCAGTTTTGACGGATCGAATGCCTGTGTGCGGATACCCTCGCCGTCCTCTACAAAGACACGGTTCCTGCTGTTCACACTGCGTCCCATGATAAAATATGCGGTCACTGCATGCTTACCGTCAGCGGAACGTCCGATAACGATACCTCTGCCGGGATAACTGTTTTCTGATAATTTGCTGCTTAATGCCTCGATCTGCATAATTGCCTCCTTTATTTAGTTTTTAAATGAATGAATCGGTGCCGGAATACGCCCGGTACGATTAACAAACGCGTCACAGGAATACGGATTGACCGGCATGACCGGTGCATATCCGAGCAGTCCGCCAAACTCAACAGAATCTCCTACCTTCTTGCCGGGGCAGGGGATCAGTCTCGCCGCTGTCGTCTTCTGGTTGACCATTCCGATCGCCATCTCATCCGCGATGATTCCTGCGATCGTCGTAGACTTCGTATCTCCGGGGATTGCAATCATATCCAGTCCGACCGAGCAGACACAGGTCATTGCCTCGAGTTTTTCGATCGTGAGCGCACCTGCCTTTGCTGCATTGATCATGCCCTGGTCCTCGCTGACCGGAATAAATGCGCCGCTGAGTCCTCCCACATAGGAAGAAGCCATGACGCCGCCCTTTTTCACCTGATCGTTGAGCATTGCAAGTGCCGCTGTTGTTCCGGGTGCACCTGCGTACTCCAGTCCGATCTCATGTAAAATATCAGCTACACTGTCTCCGATTGCCGGTGTCGGTGCGAGGGACAGATCGATAATACCAAACGGAATATGGAGTCTTCTGGATGCCTCCTGCGCCACGAGCTGGCCAACACGTGTGATCTTGAATGCTGTCTTTTTGATCGTCTCACATAAGGTCTCAAAATCTGCACCACGCACGCTCTCCAGTGCCTTTCTCATAACACCTGGGCCACTGACACCTACATTGATGATCGCATCTGCCTCTGTCACACCGTGAAATGCGCCTGCCATGAACGGGTTATCATCCGGTGCATTACAAAATACAACCAGCTTTGCACAGCCATTGACCTCTGCATCCTTTGTCGCCTCCGCAGTCGCAGTGATCATCTCACCCATCAGACGGACAGCATCCATATTGATACCGGTCTTTGTCGATCCGACATTGACAGAACTGCAGACGAGATCCGTCTGTGCGAGTGCCTGCGGGATCGAACGGATCAGAAGTTCTTCTCCGCGTGTCATGCCCTTGCTCACCAGCGCAGAATAACCGCCGAGGAAATTGACGCCGACCTCCTTCGCCGCACGGTCGAGTGTCTTTGCGATCGTGACATAGTCCTCCGGTGTCTTACATGCAGCAGAGCCTACCAGTGCAATCGGTGTCACCGAAATACGTTTATTTACGATCGGAATACAGTATTCCTTTTCAATCTGCTCGCCGGTAGCGACCAGATCTCTTGCTGTCGTTGTGATTTTCTCATAGATATTTTTATTTAACTGTTCCAGATCGGAAGTGATACAGTCCATCAGACTGATTCCGAGCGTGATCGTGCGGACATCCAGATTCTCCTGCTCGATCATTTTATTGGTCTCTTCGACCTCCCAGATATTGATCATGATCTATCTCCTTTTTCGGTAAATTCCAGATACGTTCTTAGATGCGGTGCATTTTCTCAAAGATCTCTTCTTTCTGGCATTTGATCGCTACGCCGATCTCCTCGCCGATCTGATCCAGTGCAGCTGCACAATCCGCAAACGGAACCTTTGATTGTGTCATGTCCACGATCATCATCATGTTGAAGTAACCGGAGACGATCGTCTGTGAAATATCGAGTACATTGATGCTGTTCTCTGCCAGATAGGTACATACCTTTGCAATAATACCTACAGTATCATGTCCAAGTACCGTAATGATCGTCTTGTTTCCTGAATTTTCCATTTTCTTATCCTCCTGTATCGTATCAAAATAGGAGTATCTCCTATTGATTACCAGTAAATCTCCTGCGACGGAGTATCCCGTTTTGCAACATACATCGGAAAATCCGATCCCTTATATGGATTGTCTCCCAGTGTCACTTCCAAACGCACCGTCTCATATGCCAGCTTTTCATAATTGTTTTCTTTGGACAGATGTCCAAGGACGACTGCCTCAAAATGATCATGGAGCAGCATACCGAGCAATCTGCCCGAAGTCTCATTCGATAAATGTCCCCGCTCTCCTAAAATGCGCTGTTTGAGCGGATATGGATAGCTGCCCATCTCAAGCATGCGCACATCATGATTGGCCTCTAACAATAATACATGAATACCCCTCAGTTTGTCTATCAAATATTGATCATATTTTCCAAGATCTGTGACGACCGCCGCGGAGCGTTCCCCATGACGAATCACATACATGACTGGATCTGCCGCGTCATGGGATACATGAATCGGTTCGATCATCAGATCGCCGACCGAAAGCGGTTCATCTGCACGTATCACATGAAACAGTTCCTCGTCAATCTTTCCGAGTGATGCGCATCTGCGGACTGCCTGCAGTGTTCCCTCGGTGCCGTAGATCGGCAGCCCGTGCCGTCTTGCCATCACACCAAGTCCCTGAATATGATCCATATGCTCATGAGTAATAAAAATACCACTGACATCCTCGGGCTTTAATCCAAATTCTTCCATTCCTTCCCGGATACGTTTGCCGCTGATTCCTGCATCAATCAGTATGTGGCTGTTATCCGAGCCAGCCAGAATACAGTTGCCACTGCTTCCGCTGGCAATACTACATAATCTCATCTTCCATCCGCTCCTAATCTTCCGACCAGCGGATCACGATTTCGTCACCCTCATTTAATGTCTGTGTATAAAAAGCATCCTTATCATTCACTTTTGTGATGATCGCCCTGCCACGCGAATCTGACAGATCAAAGTCGATATAGTCAAACACATCGATGAATACATACTCCGGTTTTCCACGAAGCACAATCACATCACCGTTCACAAACACGGCGCAGTCCACCGGTTCTGACTTGGGCTGTAGTTCATCCTCTTCTGTATAGATCTCTGTCTTTTTTTCGGCCTTTTCTTCGGATTTTTCTTCTGTCTTTTCTTCTGTCTGCTCCGCTGTCTTGTCTTCGGTCTTTTTCTCTCCCGGCTCTGACAACTCTTGTGCCTGTCCGTGCTCCCCAGCTGATACTGTTTCATCCGGCGCAGCTGTCTGCTGCTCATTTTCATCCGTGGCAGATGCTGGCTCCTCCGGTGTCTGTACCGGTTCCTGTATCATATCTTCCTTTGCGGTACGGTAATTCAGTACCGTCCAATCCACGCTGAAATTCTCATAAATCTGCGCATCCATATTCTCCACACGGTTATTGACCAGTATATCCCTCTCCGGATCGACCTCCACATCCATGAACTCTGCAAGCTGTGCGACCGTATAGTAGTTGCTGATATTGATATTGTCACCATCCTGCACTTCATAGGTGGGCGGTTCCAGCTTGCCATTGACCAGCACAAACCTGGGACATGTCACCGTCTTATGATTGACTTCGAAGCTGAGTGTCGCCGATGTATACTCCTCCAGACGCTCAATGGTATATTCCGCATCTTCCCCGACCGTAGAAGGTATAATCTCAATCTCACAGTTTGGCTCCAGTGGTGTATTGATATTGACATCCCTTCCATTCATTCTGACAACAGAGGACTCTCCTGCTTCTCCTCGAACCATACGCTGCTTGCCATTCACAGTAAAGTTGATCGCATGTCCCCTGCGCGGGAACAGATAATCATTCGGGAAGCCAGCCTGCAGCGCAGCATCCACGATCGTCAGACGGTTATTATCATACAGCTTAATGCGCTCACCGTTAAAACGTACCATGATAAAGCTGTTTTTCTGATCATAATAATTCAGACAGATGCCGACCGGTGTCACGATCAACGGATCCTTCTCTATATCCGGCTGCATGAAGTCAATCGTCTTGAGCACTTCCTCGCCACGCAGCGCCACACGCTCCTGCGGAATATTCAGATCCTCAGACAGATGCTCGACAAATCCATGTACTTTTCCGCCTCCGCCGACCACAAATGTTGCACTGACTGTCTTGTCGCCGTTGAGTTCAATGATCTTCGAAGCTACACCCGAAGCGATCTTTTCGACTACCGGCGCTACCAGTTCCCACACTTCCTTTGCAGGTACGCGGTGCGTAATGCTCATGATATCCTCAAATTCGACTTCATCTTCTACTGTTGATGAGCGTTTGATATGTTCGGCCATGTTAAAATCCACCAGATAATGCTGTACGATCACTTCTGTGATCTCATCTCCGGCAAATGGAATCATGCCGTAAGCGACAATGCTGCCGTCCTTTGTAATACAGATATCCGATGTACCCGCACCCACATCAACGAGTGCAATATTCAACATACGGAAATGCTCCGGGATCGCAACATTGATCGCCGCGATAGGCTCCAATGTCAGATTGGCTACCTCCAGACCCGCAATCGCGACTGCCGCATACAAGCCGTCAATGACATCCTCCGGCAGGAAAGTCACGATAATATCTGCTGAAATCACCTCAGCCTTGTGTCCCTCCAGATTGGAATAGACCTCATCGTTGATATAGTACTTGACAACCGAATAGCCCACGCAATAAAAACGGTATTTTGTATCGTTTTGTTCACGCAGAATGTTCTGCGCCTGTTCGACTCCGAGCAGTTCCAACGTGTGGATCATCTCCCCTGTCACAACAGTTTCTTCCGGATACTCATAATCCACATGCGTTGTCACAGTCTTCAGCACACGGCCTGCCGCTGCAATACATACGTCTGTCAACGGCTGCTCTATCATCTCTTCGAGTCTGCTCTTGACTTTCTGTATCGTCTTTCCGACTTTTCCGATATCATGGATCTGTCCATCGAGCATTGAGCGTGTTCCATGCTCTGTGCTGTACTGCGCGATCACATGAAACGTCTCATCCTCATCCCGGTAACCGACCGTCCCGACGACATTGCGCGTTCCGATATCCAGACCGAATACCAGTCTCTGATCTTCTACTGTACGTGCGTCCATCTCACTTCTCCTCATTCGCATAAAGCTTCGTTATCTGTTGCAGCACATGATCCATATCCTGGTCATTATCGATCACTACCGCACAGTGTTGTCTATACACTTCTTCCGGCAGCTGCGCTGCAAATATCTGATCGACCTTCTGTGCACTATAGCCACGATCAGTCATCAGACGTTGTTTCCGTGTCTCTTCCGAAGCATATACATACCACAACTCATCGCATACTTCATCATAGTGTTCCTCGATCAGCAGGGCAGCCTCCACGATCACGTAATCATAGTTACCGGCCTGCCGCTCCTTTTCCACCTCGCCGAGTATATATTGTCTCACCGCCGGATGAACGATTTCATTTAACTGTTTTCGTTTTCCTTCGTCAGAAAACAATATTTTTGCCAGTGCCGGACGGTCAATACTCCCATCACTGCGCCAGATATTGTCTGCTGCAAACAGTTCATGCAGTTTTTTATAGCACGGCGTCCCCGGCTCCATCTGCTCATGTGCGATCTCATCCGCGATCAGAATCCGCACACGGTATAGCTGCTTCATCGCTTTTAACACCGTCGTTTTTCCGGCTCCTACTCCGCCGGTCAGTCCGATAAATCTCATATATGTTATCCCCGTTATTTTGCTTCGTACCAGTTATGTCCGGTATGCATATCAATCTCTAACGTAACAGCCAGATCAGCCGCATGCTGCATCTCCTGCTCCAGAATCTGTCTGACCTGCTCCTGCTCAGACAATTCCGTCTCGATCAACAATTCGTCATGCACCTGCAGAATCAGTCTGGAAGACAGTCCTTCTTCTGCCAGACGGTCATGCACACGGATCATGGCGATCTTGATAATGTCCGCCGCAGTTCCCTGAATCGGCGAGTTCATTGCGACACGCTCGCCAAAAGAACGCTGCATAAAGTTGCTGGATGTCAACTCCGGCACCGGTCTGCGTCTGCCAAACAGCGTGACTGCATAGCCTGTCTCCTTTGCCTGTTTCACCATCTGGTCCAGAAACTCCTTGATCTTGGGATAAGTAGCAAAATACTGCTTGATGTACTCTGCTGCCTCCTGTCTGGTAATACCGAGATCTTCTCCCAGGCCAAAGGAACTGATGCCGTATACGATACCAAAATTCACCGCTTTCGCATTTCTCCGCTGCAGATCCGTCACCTCATCAAACGGTATATGGAACACCTGTGATGCGGTAATTCTGTGAATATCCTGTGCCTGGCGATACGCATCAATCAGCGTCTGGTCACCGGACATATGCGCGAGTACACGCAGCTCAATCTGTGAATAGTCCGCATCTACAAATACATGATGCTCAGCCGGTAAAAATACCTTGCGGATCAGCCTGCCCAGTTCCATACGAATCGGTATGTTCTGCAGATTTGGCTCGGTACTGCTCAGCCGCCCGGTCGCCGTGATCGTCTGCTGAAACGTCGTATGGATGCGTCCATCAGCCTGAATACAGCCAGCCAGTCCCTCCGCATAGGTTGACCGCAGTTTTGTGAGCTGGCGGTATTCCAAAATCTGTGCGACAATCGGATATTCCGGTGCCAGCTTGTCCAATACATCTGCCGCCGTAGAATAGCCGGTCTTTGTCTTTTTCCCATAGGGCATACCCAGTTTTTCGAATAGGATCACACCTAACTGCTTCGGTGAATTAATATTGAACTGTTCACCAGCTTTTGCATAGATCTCCTGCTCCAGTTCATCAATACGTCCGGTCAGCTGATCTGCATAGTCTTTTAACGCCTGCGCATCGGCGATCATGCCAGTCAGTTCCATATCAGCCAGTACAAAAATAAGCGGACGTTCAATCTGCTCATAGAGTGCCTTCATTCCCTGCTGCTCCAGCTGTATGCGCATCGGCTCAAAAACTCTGTAAACCGTCACCAGTTCATCCAAAATCATCTGGTACGCACCAGTTTGCGCGTCCTCATCTTCCAAAGCCTTTTTCAAGGTCATCTTACCAATCAAATCTGCCTTTGTCGGACACATCTGATCCAGATAATCCTTTGCCAGATCCTCATACGGATATTCATGCCGGAGTGGACTCAGCAGATATGCCATGATCTCTGCATCATCGAATTGTGCGCGGCATGTCATCTCTGCCCCTTGCGGATACAGCAATTTGATCTGTGGCTTGAGCCCGATTGTCCGAAGCTGTTTTTTCTCCTGCACCCACTGCCGCACGATACCGGTCAGTTCTTCCGCTGTATGCTGATCATCGCAGGCAATCCAGCAGACTGTATCATCAGCTCCGCAGAAAGCGAGTCCAAGCACTTCATTCTGATCCAGATACAGCTTAAAAGCCACCTGTGCTCCGAGTGCGTGCAAAGCAGCCTGTATCTCATCTGTCTGCGTCATCACTTTCAACTGACTTTTTTTTGCAGAAACCTCAGCAGATGATTCTCTCTGTGCCCCGGAAAACCGTGACAGCATGTTTTTAAATTCCAGTTCACGGCACATCGTGTAAGCCTCCGGCGTGAACAGATTGTCCAGCCTCGCTTCCGGGAATGTAAATGGCAGTTCACAGTCCAGTTTGATCGTTGCCAAGTCTTTGCTCATCTGTGCCATATCATAATGTTCACGCAGTGCCTCACGCACACGCGTCTGTTTGATCTCATCTATATGCGCATACGCATTCTCGATGCAGTGGTATTCCACAATCAGCTTTGTCGCACCCTTCTCGCCGATCCCCGGCACACCCGGTATATTATCCGAACTGTCACCCATGAGTGCCTTCACATCGATAAACTCCTTCGGTGTGACCTGATACCGCGCCTGCACATCCGCCGCATAATAGTCCTCGATCTCAGTTCCGGTCTTTTTCGTCTTTGGAATACGGATCTTGACATGTTCTGTCGCAAGCTGCAGCAGATCACGGTCTCCGGACACGATCGCGACATCCATACCGGCACGCTCACCCATGCACGACAGCGTGCCAAGCAGATCATCAGCTTCCAGTCCCGCCTGTTCGATGATCTTCACGCCCATCGCAGTGAGCATCTGCTTCATGAGCGGCACCTGTTCCTTTAATTCCGGCAGCATCGGTTTACGCGTACCCTTATAGGCATCGTACATCTGATGGCGGAATGTCGGCGCACTCACATCAAATGCAACGGTCAGATACTGGGGCTGTTCCTCCTCCAGTATCTTAAACAAAATATTTAAAAATCCATATACGGCATTCGTGTGCTGTCCCTTTGCATTTGTGAGATCCGGGATTCCGTAAAATGCCCGGTTCAATATGCTGTGTCCGTCAATCAGGACTATCTTCTCTCTCATCTATTCGTCCTCAACCAGTGTGAAAAATTTTGTGTCAAGCTCGGGATACGAACGTTTGAGCGTCAACGGCTTGCCAGACATGGTAAGGAAACAATGGCTGCTCTGTGCGACTGCACGCAGTTCACCGGTCTTTTTATCCGTCATCTCATAAACCATCTTCAGCTTGACACCATTATAGTGGACAACCTTCGCGCTGATCACAACGGTATCGCCAAAGCGTACCATGCTCTTATACTCACAATTCACGGACAGAACCGGGCTGATGATCTCCAGTTCTTCCATTTTGTCATATCCAAATCCCATCTGTTCCATCATGTCCATACGCGCTTCTTCCATCCAGCGGATATAATTCGAATGATGTACGATGCGCATCTGGTCTGTCTCATAATATTTCACATGATGCTCATAGGGCTTCATCTTGATTTTCTCCGGTTTGTAAACATCTACTCTGGTATCCATTTTTTAAACCTTCTTTCCTAAGCATACTACATAGCTATATAAATTTAATTATGACATACCAGATATAGAATTTCAACCGCTGTCTTTGATTTTTCTATGCGGCAGCCCTATGCTGCCTCCAAATACTCCAGATAATCATGTTCATCTGCAAATAACATATAAGAGCCATCGACATATCCCATATAACCACTCGCTACATAATATCCTTTTCCCATCATCCGTTCCTCCTGCAAAAGTGACTGCATTGCACGCCATCTGATGTCTCTATCCTACCGGATATGCAGTCCAATAAAACGGATTTTGCAACAATAACTTGACAGTTACCTGTCAAATGTGATATTTCTATTATCAGACAGTCACTGACGGATACGTGAACTGACACAGTGTGGCTGATCGTTTATTTATGCCGACCGTCTGGGCAGCTTTTCAATGTGTTTGAGAGGCTGCCTTTTTTTCGCCGGTATCATCATGTCTGATTTTGACATTCATACAAACAAAGGAGGTATTTGTTATGAAAACAGATATTGAAATCGCACAGGAAGCAGAGATGTTCCACATCCGCGACGTCGCAAAGCCCTACGGCATCAACGAGGATGATCTGGAATTATACGGAAAATATAAAGCCAAGCTATCAGATGAGCTGTTAGCCAGGATCAAAGACCGTCCCGATGGCAAGCTCGTCCTTGTAACCGCAATCAATCCTACGCCCGCAGGCGAGGGAAAAACAACCACCAGCGTAGGACTCGGCGAAGCCTTTGGCTATATGGGCAAAAAAGCGCTGCTCGCGCTGCGCGAGCCCTCACTCGGACCGTGCTTCGGTATCAAGGGTGGTGCCGCAGGCGGTGGATATGCACAGGTCGTTCCGATGGAAGATCTGAATCTGCATTTTACCGGTGATTTTCATGCCATCACTTCTGCGAACAATCTGCTCGCCGCTTTGCTCGACAACCATATCCAGCAGGGCAATGAACTGAATATCGATACACGCCAGATCGTATGGAAGCGTTGTCTCGACATGAATGACCGTGTTCTGCGCAATATTGTCGTCGGTCTCGGCGCCAAAACTGATGGCTTTGTCCGTGAAGACCACTTTGTGATCACAGTCGCAACCGAGATCATGGCTATTTTATGTCTGGCAAATGATATGAAAGATTTAAAGGCACGTCTGTCCAGAATCATCGTTGCCTATGATTATGACGGCAACCCGGTCACAGCCGGCCAGTTAAAGGCGGTAGGTGCCATGGCTGCCCTGTTAAAGGACGCGATCAAACCGAATATGATCCAGACACTGACACATACCGGCGCACTCGTACACGGCGGCCCGTTCGCCAATATCGCACACGGCTGCAACAGCGTGCGCGCTACAAAAGCAGCTTTGAAGCTCGCCGACATCGTCATCACAGAAGCCGGATTCGGCGCAGATCTCGGTGCCGAGAAATTCTTTGATATCAAGTGCCGCATGGCCGGTTTAAAACCCGATGCAGTCGTACTCGTCGCTACCGTCCGCGCACTCAAATACAATGGTGGTGTTGCTAAAGCTGATCTTGCCGAGGAGAATCTGGATGCTTTAAAAAAGGGTATCTGTAACCTCGAAAAGCACATTGAAAACCTTCAGAAATACCACGTTCCGATCGTAGTGACGCTCAATTCTTTTGTCACTGATACAGAGGCCGAATATGAATTTATCAAAAACTTCTGTGAGGAACGTGGCTGTGAATTCGCACTGTCCGAAGTATGGGAAAAAGGTGCCGAGGGCGGTGTTGCCCTGGCCGAAAAGGTATTACAGACATTAGACGAGAAAAAATCTGATTTTGCACCGCTCTATCCGGATGAGCTCCCGCTCACAGATAAGATCGAAACGATTGCAAAAGAAATCTATGGAGCAGACGGTGTCACCTATGCACCTGCCGCTGCGCGCACACTGAAAAAGCTCACAGATCTCGGTTTCGGCAATCTGCCTGTCTGCATCGCAAAGACACAGTACTCTCTGTCTGATGACCAGACAAAACTGGGCAGACCGAGCGGATTCACCATCAATGTCCGCGATGTATATGTCAATGCCGGAGCGGGCTTTGTCGTTGCCATCACCGGCGCGATCATGACGATGCCGGGACTCGGCAAGACACCGGCTGCTTATGGTATCGATGTCACACCAGACGGAAAAATCACCGGATTATTCTAAGAAGCATAAAAATAAAGAGCCGCATATGCGGCTCTTTATTTTTTTATGCTTGTGAATCATACAATCCTTTGATGTATTCATACTGGCTGTAGCTGCCGCTGTTGCTATAAGCAGTGCTGTAGATCTGCAGCGTATCGACCGTCGTCGCCGTGCGCTCCGCGATCGCATGTACCTGCTCTCCCAGTGCCCCTGCAAACGATGCGTCCGGTCCGAAAACACCAGCGATCGTGTCCACATCTGCATCTGCCAATACAGCTGCATCCAATGCCAGTGTGCCATCCTCCTGTCTGGTCACGCCGGCCCCTGCCAGTTCCTTCTCATGATCCGCCACGAGCTGATTCAGGTCACTGAGAAAGTTCTTATTCGTCTTGCCGCCAGTCTGCGCCAGATTGGTAATCAGTGTATTGTAGCTGCTCACAAACGAGGAGACCTCACTTCTTGCATCTGCCTCGTAGCCAGCCTTTTTTTCGGCATCCTCGGCATTTTTTGCTTTTACAAACACACTTTTTTTCTGATCGGTCAGTTTCTGCAGCAATGCATTTGCCTGATCCGCCGCCTTTAAGGTCTTCTGATAACTGGCTGTGCTTTTTGACTTTCCTGATAAAGCTGTCAGCGCCTTGTTATTTGCCGCCATGTTGGATGACAGTAAATTCTCAATCGAGCCGCTGTCCTGATCCGTTTTATTATCCGTTGACGTATACTCATACAATGCACTTGCCAGGTTCGCACTGTTGATTCCGCTTACCTTCATAAAACCTATGCCTCCTTTGTCATATCCGCTATTATACATATCGGACATTTACCAAAAAGCATGATAGCTTACTGACTTGTTTTTCCAGGTTTCGGATTCACTGCGGTAGGATCTTCTTTTAACAATTCTTTATAATCATCCTCACTGATATAGGAATATGCGTTGGAAATGCGCGCATTCTCCGCTGTCAGATAGACTTTATCACGGTAATAAGTCACGACCGGTGTACCGACTTCGAGCACTTCATACAATTTCTTGGCGATCTCCGGCGGCACATTGATACAACCGTGTGATCCGGATGTCAGATAGATCTGGTCTCCAAATTTGCTGCGCCATGACGCATCATGGATACCGACATTGTATGCATACGGCATGAAATAGTCCACCGGCGAAGAATAACCCTCTCCTACCAGTGTTGCATTCCGCTGCTTGTATACGATCTTGAACACGCCGTCCGGTGAGCCGTTATTCCTGCTGAGATTGCCCGATACAATATCAGTATCGATCACGAGTTCACCATTTTTGTAATACCACAGATGCTGGTTCGTATAATCGATCTCCACATAGGTGGAACCGATGTCATTTGCACCGTGTTTTTTTGCGACCTGCTGATAAACCGGCTCCCGCTCAATATGTCCACCTGCTGCCAGATCTTCATAAATCTGTTCCTTTTCTTTCTCCTTATCAATGACCCAGCCGTAATCTCCACCGCCAACCTGGAGCGTATCTCCGAGCGAGGTCTTGAATTCACGCCTGTCTCCGTAGGTATTATAGGTAGATGCCATCATCTGGACAAAATTCGTCACTTTTTCATCGTCGACACTCACCTGATAATCATCATCCACATCCAGCCATGACTGTATGACTTCGTTCGTCAGCTCATAGGGCTCCTGTTTGCCAAACGTATATGTAATGCTCGAACCATAATATTTTTCGATTGTATCCATACACGCATTGAGCGCCGCATCATCACTGTACACAGTCGGATTCTCATAGTATTCTTCCAGATCCAGTTCCGTCTCGCCATCCCTGACAGCCTGTGTGACCGCCGGCAGCACCTGATCAAATACAAGCGTCGTTCCCATAACTTCCGGAACGAGCTGATACCCGTCATCTACCCAGTCAATTTTCGCATCCTCCGGTGCGACCATCTGATCTGCCTGCATACACGGGAGATTCTTCAGCTCCTGCTCTAATAGCTTTTCATCAAATGTCGTATCCAGTCGGATATCCTGTGATTTTTGTGTTTTCCGCTGTTTAATCCAGTCTGTCGCATCCTGCTGTGCCAGAACCTGCTCTATTTCACCATTGGGAACGTATGCATAATCGATCGATGGCCCGGTAATGTTGTATTTCTGATCCTCTCTGCAATCGATTGTCAGCAGATAATCTGCCACAAAACGCGCCACCTTCTCATTGGCTTCTTCTGCCGTCAGCTCCGACACATCGACACCGCTCATGACTGTTCCCGGAAAGAAATGAGTCCGATAATACCTGACTCTGGCATAGAAGAAACAGCCAAAACCGATCAGTATCAATAGTGTCGCTGCCGCTATCGCTGTAAGTACTTTATGTTTTCTTATAAATCCTGCCATTTTACCACCTGCATTTCCTTATATTTTCTGGGTCGATTCCCCCGGCCGGAGCTCTGCCTTAAATATCTGCTGGTTATTTTTCACCGGATGCTCTTCGATCAGATCCAGTAACATTTTGATTGAGGCACGTGCCATCTCCTCCTTGGGCTGACAGATCGTTGTCAGCGAAGGATGATAGTACATTGCCATCTCTATTCCATCAAACCCGACAACGGAATAATCCTCCGGCACACGCTTTCCAGCTTCTAAAAGTGCCTTGCAGGCACCGATTGCCGTCGTATCAGACATTGTAAATAATGCCGTAAACTCCCTGCCTGTCTCTAGCAGCTCCTTTGTCACTGCATATCCGTTTGCCGGAGTAAAGGCTTCTATATCGTCCTTCATGTACAGCACAAGACCCGGATCGACCTCTATGCCATTCTTTTTCAGAGCCCGTACATAACCGGAATACCGTGTTCTTCCAATACCACGATCAGAATAGGTCGGGCGGATAATCGCGATCTTTTTGTGTCCGAGACTACACAGGTAATCCACGATCCGGTAACTCTCCTCCTCATCGTCGATAGAGACGTAGTTTACCTCCGGAGTCAGCATAGTTCTATCCGGTGCAAACGTACAGAGCACATAGGGGATTCCCAGTGCCCGGAACTCCTTTGCCTCCCGGTCTACACGTCCACCGAGAAATATAATTCCTTTGAGGCGTTTCTCCTTGGCCAGCTCCTGGGCAACAGCCAGCTCATCTTCCTCCTGCTGCACACGCTGCAGCATAAAAGTGTAATCCTGATAACCCAGTTCCTGCTCAAATATCTTAAACATTGCAAGGAAAAATGGGTTATCAATTCCTTTGATCAGTATCGCAATCGTATTCGATTCGGTACGTTTAAGATTGCGTGCACTGTTATTCGGTATATAGTGATTCTCCTCAATCACTTTCATAATCTTCTCTTTTGTCTCCGGATTGATATCCGGATGGTTGTTAATCGCGCGAGATACCGTGCTTACACCGACACCGCATATGCGCGCTACATCCTTAATTGTAAATCCAGCCATTTTTTGCTCCACGATCTGTCTGCCATATACAACTGCTACTCATCGTCTCATTGCTGCGCAGATTTTTACATATAAAAATATAGCACATCAATGAAAAAAGGGCAACCTCTCAAGCTGCCCCAGTTTCATGTTACTGTCCACTACGTTCACAGCAACCGTTTTGTTTTATTCTTATGCTTCTATGCTTCGCTCTTTATCTCTACTGACTCAGTCTGCTGTTTCGCAGGCTTTCTACGCTTTGTGCGCCCGTAGATGACGCTCATCTCATAGATCTCCTTTGCGAGTGCATCTGTCGTCTTACCCGCACCCATACGCCATTTCCAATTTTTGCCGAGGGTCGAAGGCTCGTTCATACGAGCCTCGTTTCCCAGGCAGAGATAATCCTGCATCGGAATCACACATCGGTCGGCTACCGAAGACATTGCCAGAGCGACCAGGGAGTGAACCAGACGCTTCCTGTCAGCT
>JBNMKT010000003.1:0-39299 GCA_050874485.1 bacterium | reverse complement strand
GCGTATACTTTCTCGCCGGGTCCGATAAACAGTGTACCGCGGTCCTGTGCGGAGAACAGACCGTAGGTGACACTCTCGCCGCTCTCGAATGCGATCAGAGAGCCGGTCTTGCGGTACTGGATATCACCGCAGTACTGGTCATAGCCGTCAAAGATCGTATTCAAAATACCGTTTCCCTTGGTGTCGGTCATGAAATCGTTGCGATAACCGATCAGACCACGGGAAGGGATGCGGAACTCCAGTCTCGTATAGCCACCGCTGATGGATCCCATGTTGAGCAGAGAACCCTTACGCTGGCTGAGCTTATCGATGACAACACCGGTGAATTCATCGGGCACATCTACATAGGCCAGCTCCATCGGCTCGGTTTTCTTGCCGTTTTCATCGGTGTGATAGAGCACTTCAGCCTTGCTGACTGCAAATTCATATCCCTCGCGGCGCATGTTCTCGATCAAAACGGACAGATGCAGCTCACCACGGCCGGATACTTTGTAAGTATCGGCATCCTCGGTCTCCTCCACACGCAGGGAAACATCTGTATTCAGCTCACGGAACAGGCGGTCGCGCAGATGACGCGAAGTGATATACTTTCCTTCCTGTCCGGCGAGCGGTGAGTCATTGACGATAAAGTTCATCGCCAGTGTCGGCTCTGAGATCTTCTGGAACGGAATCGCGACCGGATTTTCCGGTGCACAGATCGTATCTCCGATATGGATATCCGCGATGCCGGAGATCGCTACGATCGATCCGATACCGGCTTCTGTCACATCGACCTTGTTCAGGCCGTCAAACTCATAGAGCTTGCTGATACGCACTTTTTTCATCTTGTCGGGTTCGTGGTGGTTGACAACGACTGCATCCTGATTGACGCGGAGCACACCGTTATCAACCTTGCCGACACCGATACGTCCGACATACTCGTTGTAGTCAATCGTGCTGATGAGTACCTGGGTATTGGCATCCGGATCACCGGTCGGCGCGGGGATATAGTTGATGATCGTCTCGAATAACGGAGTCATATCCTTCGGTTCGTCATTCAGATCCAGCATTGCATAGCCGTCTCTGGCTGAGGCATAGACAAACGGGCAGTCAAGCTGCTCATCGGAAGCGTCCAGATCCATGAACAGCTCCAGTACTTCATCGATGACCTCGGCAGGGCGCGCCTCCGGGCGGTCGATTTTGTTGATACATACGATAACCGGGAGGTTTAGATCCAATGCTTTCATGAGCACGAACTTTGTCTGGGGCATAGCACCTTCGAAGGCATCTACGACCAGTACGACGCCGTTTACCATTTTCAGTACACGCTCGACCTCACCACCGAAATCGGCGTGACCGGGAGTGTCAATGATATTGATCTTTACATCTTTATAAAAAACAGCGGTATTTTTTGAAAGGATTGTGATACCACGCTCACGCTCGATGTCACCGGAGTCCATGACACGCTCCTGAACTTCCTGGTTGGCACGGAACACACCGGACTGCTTCAACAGCTCGTCTACCAGTGTGGTTTTACCATGATCGACATGGGCGATGATTGCAATGTTACGAATGTCGTCTCTAGTAGTCTGCATAAATTGTTTTTTCCTTCTTTCCTTAGATAAATGTCTCTTCTTCTCAATTTGCCGCCTATTATCATACCATAATTCTTGAATTATGCAAGTGCATATATAAAATTTTTGAAAAAATTTGTTTTGTCGACATAAATCAGCGTACTTCGCGCTTACATGCTGTTATGATTTCATCAGTCACAACACGGAATGATTAAAAAATCACTTATAAAAAACAAAAACGGAAGGAGAACTACTATGGGAAACAAAACAGCAGACAAGGCGGGGGACAAAGTATTTGAGAATAATCAGGTCATCATTGCGGGAGAGATCGTATCCGGATTTACGTACAGCCATGAAGTATACGGAGAAGGGTTCTACATGGTGGAGGTAGCGGTCAACCGGCTGAGCAATTATGCGGATTACATACCGGTCATGGTATCGGAGCGCCTGATTGATGTGACGGAGAACTATGAGGGGCAGTATATCAGCGTTGTCGGACAGTTCCGCTCCTACAACCGTCACGAGGAGAAGAAGAACCGTCTGGTGTTGTCTGTGTTTGCGAGAGAGATCGAATTTACAGGAGAACCGGGAGAGGATGTCAAGAGCAACCAGATCTTTCTGGACGGATATATCTGCAAGGAACCGATCTACCGCAAGACCCCGCTCGGCAGAGAGATCGCGGATTTACTCATCGCGGTCAACCGCTCTTACGGCAAATCAGACTACATACCGAGTATCTGCTGGGGGAGAAATGCGAGATATGCCGCAGGATTTGCGGTGGGTGAGCATGTACAGATCTGGGGACGGATACAGAGCCGTGAGTATGTGAAAAAGCTGAATGAATTTGAGACAGAAAAGCGCATCGCCTATGAGGTATCTGTCAGCAAGATCGATTGTATAGAGGATTAAATGCATGCGCAAAGCAGCGTATTTTTGACAATTTCAGGAAAATGTGCTATCCTTTGTGAGATTTGTGGACTGCGATCGGACGGATCGATGGATCGCACAGACAGGAGGCAATGAAAATGGCTACAGGAATTGTACGAATATTTTATGGAGAAGGACACGGAAAATCCACGGCGGCAATGGGGCGTGCGCTGCAGGCTGCCAGTGAGGGCAAGAGTGTGTTCATCATCCATTATCTGAAAGGACGCATGGAGGAAGAGGCACAGTTTATGAAAAAGCTGGAGCCGGAGATCAAAGTCTTCCAGTTTGAAAAGACCGATGCCTGTTATGAGGATTTGTCGGCGGAGGAGAAAAAGGAAGCTTCGCTCAATATCAAAAACGGTGTGAACTTTGCCAGAAAAGTGCTGCTGACGGGAGAATGTGATCTGCTCATTCTCGACGAGGTATTAGGGCTCGTGGATGCAGGGCTGTTACAGAATGAGGAACTGGAGAATCTCTTAAAATCGCGTTCAGGCGGCATGGATCTGATCCTGACAGGACGCAATATGGATGCATCCATCCGCGAATATGCGGATGAAATCTATAAAATCAAATCAGAAAAGTAGGAATAAAATGAAAAGATAAACAGAAATTTCCTATTTAAACAAAAAAAGTGCCCCTGCAAGCCGGTGGGCACTTTACATTTTGCAAAAATTCGAATATAGTATAGAAAGACAATTCGTAGCCTCGCATATGGCTGCGACATTACACAGGCAGGAGGAAGATACAAAGATGGCAATTTTCAAAGGTGCCGGCGTGGCAATTATCACACCCATGAAAGAAAATCTTGAGGTAAATTACGACAAGCTGGATGAAATGATCCAGTATCAGATAGACAATGGAACAGACTGTATTGTAATCACAGGAACGACAGGCGAGAGCTCTACGCTCACGATGGAAGAGCATGCGGATGTGATCCGTGCGGCTGTAGAGATGACAAAACACCGGATTCCGGTTGTAGCAGGAACGGGATCAAACTGTACCAAGACAGCGATCGAGCTGACCAATGATGCGTATGAAGCAGGCTGTGAGGGAGCACTGGTTGTGACACCTTATTACAATAAGGCTACACAGGCCGGATTGCTCAGCCATTACGGACAGATTGCTGCATCTACCAAGCTGCCGATCATTATGTACAATGTACCGGGCCGTACCGGCTGCAACATTTTACCGCAGACAGCAGCGACACTCGTAAAGGAATATGACAATATCGTCGGTCTGAAGGAAGCGACCGGTAATGTGGCACAGGCAGTGACGACCATGGATCTGTGCGATGGCAAGATCGATATGTATTCCGGAGAAGACGGACTCGTGGTACCGCTCATGTCGATCGGTGCGCTGGGTGTGATCTCTGTATGGTCTAACGTGGCACCGAAGGATGTTCACGATATGTGTATGTATGCGCTGGATGGTGATTATAAAAAGGCAGCACAGATTCAGCTCAAGGGTCGTGCACTTGTAGATGCATTATTCTCAGAGGTCAATCCGATTCCGGTAAAGCGGGCACTCAACGCGATGGGATTTGAAGTCGGATCACTGCGTTCACCGCTCACCGAGATGAGTGAGGAGAATGCTGCAAAGCTCATTCAGGTAATGAAGGACTATGGATTAAAGGTAGTAGAATAACAGTTTAAGATACGAGGTAGAAAATGACAAATGTAATCATGCATGGATGCAACGGCCGTATGGGTCAGATGATCGCCGGGCTGTGTGAGAACGATCCGGATATCACGATCGTTGCAGGTGTAGATACCTATACGGAAAAGAAGAATGCTTTTCCGGTCTATGAGACGATCGCACAGTGCGATGTGCAGGCAGATGCCGTGATCGATTTTTCCAATGCGGCAGCAGTCGACGGATTGCTCGACTGGTGTGTGGAGAAGCAGGTTCCGGTTGTGCTCTGTTCGACCGGTTTGTCGGAAGAACAGCTGGAAAAAGTAAAGAAAACCAGTGAAAAGGTCGCTGTCCTCAAGTCAGCGAATATGTCACTCGGTATCAACACACTGATGGATCTGCTGCAGAAGGCAGTGAAGATCTTTGCTCCGGCGGGATTTGATGTAGAGATCGTAGAAAAGCATCATAACCAGAAGCTGGATGCACCGAGCGGAACCGCAATTGCCCTGGCAGATGCCATGAACGAGGCAATGGACGGACAATATGAATATGTATACGACCGCAGTGATCGCAGACAGAAACGCGATGCAAAGGAACTCGGAATATCAGCGGTACGCGGAGGTACGATCGTGGGAGAACACGAAGTGATCTTTGCGGGAACCGATGAGGTGATCGAATTCAAGCACACCGCGTACTCTCGTGCCGTATTTGGAAAAGGCGCGATAGAGGCGGCAAAGTTTCTGGATGGAAAATCTGCAGGACTCTATAATATGCAGGATGTGATAGCAGAAGCTTAGGCTTCTGCTATTTCTCGGATAGGAGAATCAATATGGGAGAGATGGAACTGCGTTACCTCAAAAGTCTGGCGAGACAGTATCCGACAATCGCATCAGCAGCGACGGAGATCATTAATCTGCGTGCGATCCTCAGTCTGCCGAAAGGAACGGAGCATTTTATCACGGATGTACACGGTGAATATGACCAGTTTCAGCATATTATGCGAAACGGCTCCGGAGCAGTCAAGCGCAAGATCGAGCAGGAATTTGGCACGACATTCGGCAAGGCGGAAAAGAAAAATATAGCGGCATTGATCTATTATCCGGAGCTCAAGCTCGAGGAGGTCATGCGGCATGAGGAAAATATGGAGGACTGGTACCGGGTGACGATGTACCGTCTCATTCCGATCTGTAAAAATGCTTCCTCGAAGTATACGCGCTCGAAGGTGCGCAAGGCACTGCCGAAGGATTTTGCCTATGTCATCGAGGAACTGCTGACCGGCAGACCGGATCAGTCGGATCAGGAGGATTATTATAACGAGATCATCAATTCCGTGATCGAGACCGGCCGTGCACCGGAGCTGATCATCGCACTTTGTAATCTGATCCGCCGTCTGGTTGTGGATCATCTGCATGTTGTCGGGGATATTTTTGACCGTGGACCGTATCCGCATCTGATCATGGATACGCTGATGGACTATCATTCCGTTGATATCCAGTGGGGCAATCACGATGTGCTGTGGATGGGCGCGGCAGCGGGCAACCAGGCATGCATCGCAAATGTGCTGCGCATTTCTGCAAAGTACGGAAATCTGGATATCTTAGAGGATGGTTATGGGATCAATCTCGTACCGTTAGCACGGTTTGCGATGATGACATATCATGATGATCCGTGTCAGGCGTTCAAGGTAGAGTATGATGAGGATCAGTATAATGTCAAGGATGCGCAATTGGACGAGAAGATGCATAAGGCGATCGCAGTCATCCAGTTCAAACTCGAGGGACAGCTGATCGAGGAGCATCCGGAGTTTGATATGGAGTCACGCAGACTGCTCCACCGCATGGATCTCGAACACGGTACCGTGGAGATCGAGGGTGTGACTTATCCGCTGCGTGATACGCATTTTCCGACGATCGACCCGCAGCACCCGTATGAACTGTCTTCAGAAGAACAGGAAGTCGTAGCGCGTCTGACGACCGCGTTTGCGAACTGTGAGAAGCTGCAGAAGCATGTACGCTTTTTGTTGAATAAAGGCAGTCTGTATAAGGTATACAATGGTAATCTGCTCTATCACGGCTGTGTCCCGCTCAATGAGGACGGCAGTTTTAAAAAGGTGGAACTGTTCGGACATGCCTATGCAGGCAGACAGCTCTACGATGTGCTCGAGCATTATGTGCGACTGGGGTATTATTCCATAGATCCGGCAGAGAAGAAACAGGGAGAGGATATCTTCTGGTTCATCTGGGAGAATAAGAATTCTCCGGTATTCGGAAAAGAGAAGATGACGACATTTGAGCGGTATTTTGTCGCTGATAAGCAGACACACATCGAGCAGAAGAATCCCTACTACCGGCTCGTAGAGAATGAAGAGACCGTGGCGAAGATCTTGCAGGAGTTTGGACTGGATGATGCGGACGCGCATATTATTAATGGGCATATTCCGGTGGAGACAACGATTGGGGAGTCGCCGATGAAGTGTAACGGCAAGCTGCTCATTATCGATGGCGGATTTTCACGTGCGTATCGTTCCAAGACCGGTATTGCAGGCTATACGCTGATCTATGATTCTTATGGCCTGTTTCTGGCAGCACATGAACCGTTTGAGTCTGTCGAGAGTGCGGTGGTGAATGGAACGGATATTCATTCCCATAATGCGGTGGTGTCTGCTACCGGCAGACGCCTGACTGTGGCAGATACGGACCGGGGTGCACAGATCAAAGAAGAAATACAGGCATTGGAGTCACTGCTGCGTGCTTATCGCACCGGTCTTCTGGTGGAAGCATTGTAGAAAAGGCTGCTTCGTGTAATGGGGACGATACGAATGGAACTATACAAATGAAAAATAAAGGGGATAATAGGCTGGGTATTGTGAGCAAGGGCATGCTGGCAGCGATCAATGTACTGTTGGTTGTTTTTGCAGTGATATCCACGCTGGTATATTCAAACTATATAAAACAAGAGCAGACGCAGATGGAGATCGACTCGTTCTGTAGTGCGGTCGAATCGATGAAGCGTATTTCGGAAAACTATCTGGAGACGGAGCGAGGCTATGCCAGAGACTGGGTACAGTATATCGAGCGTGAGCATATGACGATGAATGAGGCGCTGCAATATATCCGTGATACAAACAGTCAGGCTGACCGGTACGCGCATATCGTTGATATGGATACGATGTATGCGTATTCTACCTACGAGAGAAACGGCTGCAATGAAGTGAGCTGCTATCGTTTCTTCAAAAATCAGGGCAGTCAGACGGATCTGATATTCATCAAAAACATGGAGAAGATGTTTCAGGGGAAAGCGGATGGCATGACGGTACTCGGAAAATACTCGGTCAAGGAGATGCAGATGGGTGTCATCAGTGTAGGTACCAGGGTGACATTGAGAACCGGTGATGGACAGGACAAGGACTATCTGCTGCTGCGGGTGATCCCGGTTGAGAGTATGCGTAATATCTGGGTATTTCCGACGCAGTATGCGGCGGCGCAGATCGGGCTGATTACCAAGAGCGGTGATTATGTCATCCAGTCCAATGCGATGAAATCGGTATCATTTCCAGAATTTATCAGGGGATACAATTTTGAGGATGACTATAACAGACGTGAGGAGCTGGTCACCAGGCTGGAGCAGACAGAGCATGGCCTGTTGGAATATAAGAATTCTAAGAATCAGGACTGCTACTGGTATTATTCCGCATTTGATCAGGATAGCGGAATCGATATTTTAGGATATATCCAGGCAGATGCACTCGAACAGCATGATTCAAATCTGACGAACGTGATCCTGCTGTGCGTGGTATTTTTTATGCTGGTATTGATCGATGGCACGCATATGCTGCGCGTCAACCGCAGGCTGCGCGATGCAGCAGTACAGGCAGAAGAAGCGAGCCGCGCCAAAACACGGTTCCTGTCATCTATGTCACATGATATCCGTACACCGATGAATGCGGTGATCGGTATGACGGATCTCGCCAGAAGACATATGGATGATCCGGAATATGTTGCGAACTGTCTGAAAAAGGTGTCACTGTCAAGTGAACATCTGCTGACGCTGATCAATGATATCCTGGACATCTCCAAGGTTGAGAGTGGAAATATGGCGCTCAATCCGACAACCGTGAGCATGGATAAGTTTGTAAACCATCTGGTGGAGATTATCCGCTCACAGGCAGAGAGCAAACAGCTGACCTTTAACGTCAATGCGAAGGAGATGTATTGTCGTTATCTGATCGTGGATGAGCTGCGGCTGAATCAGATCTATATCAATCTGCTGACGAACGCGATCAAGTATACAGATCCGGGAGGAACGGTATCTCTGGAATTGCGTGAGGAATGGTTAAATGGCAGACATGACAGGGTGCGCCTGATCGGTGTGATCTCTGATAATGGAATCGGTATGTCAGAGGAATTCCAGAAGAATATGTATGATTCGTTTGCCAGGGAGCGCGACAGCCGCATAGATAAGACACAGGGTTCTGGTCTGGGACTGGCGATCGCCAAGCAGATGGTTGATATGATGGGCGGTACGATCGTCTGTGAGAGTGCGCTCGGCAAGGGAACGACATTTACCGTGTCGATTGATCTGGACGCAGTCGTGCATGAAGAACATAACGGTGCCGGTGTGCCTGACGGACAGATACAGATTGTGCACGAGCCACAGCCGGAGAACGACTATAGCGGTATTCGTGTGCTGATCGCAGAAGACAATGATCTCAACTGGGAGATCATACAGGCATTTCTGGAAGAATATGGTCTGACCTGTGACCGCGCAGAGAATGGACAGCAGTGTGTGGAGATGGTGATGCAGGCTGATGCCTCGACGTATGATCTGATTCTGATGGATATACAGATGCCGGTGATGAACGGCAGGGAGGCAACGCGCCGGATCCGGCTGAATGCTCCCCGCGATGTGCGCAATATTCCGATCTATGCGATGACTGCAGATGCATTTGCGGAAGACCAGCAGGCATGTATACAGGCGGGAATGAACGGACATATTTCAAAACCGATAGATATCAATAAAGTACTGGATGTGTTGAAGGAGATTCAGAAAAAACATCACACGCCAGAATATACAGAGGAGAAAGGGGAATAAAAAATGAATCGTAGATCTGGAATGAAAAAGGCCGCTGCATGGTGTGCAGTGGCGGCTATGCTGGCTGGGAGTCTGACAGGATGCAGTTCAGACAGCAGCAGTACGAACGGACAGTTAGGTGCAAAAGAGGCGGCATTCACCCCGTCACTGGATACAGATGCGGAGATATCGTTGGATATCGCTGGTTATATGGGCAACTTCGAGGCCCTGGATCAGGTCGTGAACAATTTTAACGAGTATTATCCGAATGTGACTGTGACCTACAATCAGAATGGACTGGAATTATTGCGTGAGTATTTGCAGAATAATACATATACAGATATTTTCATGACAGATGAGACGAATGTCCGCTATGCAGACTGGGGTGACCAGTATGCCGGTGATCTTTGTCTGGATCTGTCACAGGAGGATATTGATTTCAGTGCAGTCAGGGATGAGCTGATCGAGGACTGTAAGGTAGACGGATCACTTGTGCGTGTACCGCTTGCGATGAATACATACGGCATTGTCGTGAACCGGACATTGCTCGAGAACGAAGGATTGAAGGTGCCTGAGAATTTTGCACAGTTTGAGGAAGTCTGTGAGGCGTTAAAGGATAAGGGCTATACGCCGATCCAGGGATCTTCGAGCCACGTATATGCAGAATTGTTCGATAATATGGCATTTAATATGATCGGTCATGACACAGAGCTGGCAGCAGAGCTCAATGATGGCAATGCAGAACACATAGATGCGCTGCGGCCGGTGTATGAACGCATGGATGAACTGATCGAGAAGGGCTATACAGATCGGGAAGTCAATGATACCTATCCGCCGGATAATTATGACGAGGCAATCCTGAAATTTTTCGAAGGCGATGTGCCGTTCTGGGTATGTTCGACGGAGTGTGTCAGCGGAATGAAAAAACGTGAGTCCAAGTCGGAGACATTCAGTGCGCAGCCGTTCGAGTACCAGTTCATGTATGCACCGGTTGGAGACGAGGGCTGCTTCGAGTATCAGCAGCCGTGGTACGGATTCTCTGTAAATAAGGACAGTGACAATCTGGACTATGCCGTAGAGTTTATCCGTTTCCTCATGACGGAGGATCAGCTCAACACCATGGCGAATGTCAAGGGTATGCCTTCTGCAGCAAAACAGAGTGAGGATGAGCGCTATGAGGCGATCTACAACCCGCAGCATGTGCAGGAGAGCTTTTTGAATGATGGCACAGTACATGTCGGTGTCACGAAAAACTGGAATGAAGTGTTCAACGGATTCGGTGCCGGCAATTATGAGAATGGTATTGACGGAGGTATCCAGGCGATGCAGGATCGTCTGACCTGGTAATTGAATTGTTTTATAAAAAATAAAAGCCGTGTGTATTTCCTTTTACGAAGTACACACGGCTTTTGTATTCATGCTGACTACAGCAGACGTACACCGGCTTCTTTTGCAGCCTGGATGGTATCTTCACGCCAGATAGAGCTCTGCACCTCACCGATATGCGCTTTGCGCAGGAAGAACATGCAGATACGTGACTGACCGATACCGCCACCGATGGTATACGGCAGCTGTCTGTCGATGATCGCTTTCTGGAACGGCAGCTTGGCACGCTCCGGGCAGCCTGCCTTATCAAGCTGCTCAACCAGGGAATGCTCGTCAACGCGGATACCCATGGATGACAGCTCGAGTGCGATGTCCAGAACGGGATAGTATACAAAGATATCGCCGTTTAATGCCCAGTCATCGTAATCAGGAGCGCGTCCGTCATGCGGCTCGCCATTGCTGAGCTTGTCACCGATCTGCATGATGCAGACAGCACCGCACTCTTTGGCAATCTCATATTCACGTTCCTTGGGGCTTAGTCCGGGATATTTTTCCAGCAGCTTCTGGGAAGTGATGAATGTGATATCCTTGGGTAGCATCTCTCCGATATAGTCATACTCGATAGACATGTATTTCTCAGTCTGCTGCAGCGTCTTATATACTGCGCTGACTGTGGTCTTGAATGTATCGATCGTGCGCATCTCTTTTGTGATGATCTTTTCCCAGTCCCACTGATCGACAAAGATCGAATGGATATTATCGGTATCTTCATCACGACGGATGGCATTCATATCCGTGTATAATCCTTCTCCGACCTCGAAGCCGTACTTATCCAGTGCGAAACGTTTCCATTTAGCGAGTGAATGAACGACTTCTGCCATTTTATCGCCCTGCTCCTTGATGCCAAAAGAGACCGGACGCTCCACACCGTTTAAGTTGTCATTCAGTCCGGATTCGGGCAGAACGAACAGTGGTGCGGACACACGTGCCAGATTTAAGTTTTGTGCGAGGTGCTTCTGAAAAAAATCCTTGACGGTTTTGATCGCGATCTGCGTATCATGCAGATTTAATTCGGATACATAACCTTCGGGGAAAATTGATTGTTCCATTGTCTGATCCTCCAAAAAGTATATATGTAGTAAGTATTGTAAATCATTAACTATCCCATTATAACAATAATCTGGCGAATTGACAACGCGAAACAGTAAATGCTACACTTGAAATAGTTTTTTATACGAAAATATATAGCAGAGGTAGTGATGAATATGACAACAGGAGAAAAACTGGATGCATTGCGAGCGCAGATGCGCGCGCACCATATGCAGGCATATATTGTACCGACGGATGATTATCATGCATCGGAATATGTCGGAGATTATTTTAAGGCGAGAAAATATCTATCGGGATTCACAGGATCGGCAGGTACGCTGGTTGTATTGGAGCAGGAGGCGGCACTCTGGACCGATGGCAGATATTTTCTGCAGGCGGCAGACCAGCTTGACGGCAGTGGCATTACACTGATGAAAAGTGGTCAGCCGGGTGTACCAAAGATCGCCCAGTATCTGGCAGAAAAGCTGACAGATGGGGCAACGGTCGGATTTGACGGCAGGACACTCAGCCACAGCTTTGTGGAGCAGCTGCACCAGGAGCTTGACGGACATCAGATCAGTTATGAGGGCAATTATGACCTCGTAGATCTGGTCTGGACCGACCGGCCGCCGATGTCAAAGCAGCCGGTCTATGAACTGGATACCACCTATACCGGCATGAGCCGGGAGGAAAAACTCGCGCAGATTCGCGGTGATCTGCGCGAGGCAGGAGCGGATGCGTGTCTGATCACTGCACTCGATGAGATTGCGTGGCTGCTCAATCTGCGTGGCGCGGATATCGCCTATACACCGGTGTTTCTGGCCTATATGATCGTTGAGCCGGAACGGGCGGCGCTGTGCGTGCACCGGGAGATCCTGTCGGATGTGATCATCGGTAAGCTGCAGCAGGCAGGCGTGGTGATCGATGCCTATGAAGCGGTGGAGCAGCGGCTGCAGACACTCCCGGAGGGATTACGTCTGTTGATCGATGCACAGGGCATCAGTGAGCGGCTGATGGAATGTATACCGGCGCATGTGGCATGTATACCTGCCATGAGCCCGGTCACCCGCAGAAAGGCAGTCAAGACGCCTCAGGAGATGGAGCATGAGCGCATGGCGCATGTGAGGGATGGTATCGCAGTGACGCGGCTGATCTACTGGCTCAAGCATGAGGTTGGAAACGGACAGATTACCGAGATGGACGCGGCAGAGCAGCTCGTGCATTTTCGCAGTGAACAGAAAGATTATCTGTACGAGAGCTTTGCGCCGATCATTGCATATGGGGCACATGGCGCGATCGTGCACTATGATGCTACACCACAGACCAACGTCACATTGGAACCGCATGGACTGTGTCTGATGGATACCGGCGGGCATTATCTGGATGGCACGACGGATATCACACGCACGATTGCGCTCGGTGCGCTGACTGAGGAGGAGATCCGCGCATATACAACCGTGCTGCGTGGACATCTGAATCTGGCAGCCGCGCGTTTCCCGGAGGGCGTCTGTGGACAGAATCTCGATATTCTGGCGCGCATGCCGCTGTGGAAGCAGGGACTGGACTTTAACCACGGTACCGGGCACGGGGTCGGTTATCTGCTCAGTGTGCATGAGGGACCGCAGCGGATTCATTGGAGATTGCGGCCCGGCCAGGAAGTGATCCCGTTTGAGGAGGGCATGATCGTCTCCGATGAACCGGGGCTGTATATCGAGGGTAAATTCGGTATCCGCCATGAGAATCTGCTGCTCTGCCGTAGAGATGAGGCAAACGAGTACGGACAGTTTCTGCGGTTTGAGCCGCTTACGATGGTGCCGTTTGACCGGGAGGCGATCGATGTGGCGATGCTCACACAGCCGGAGCGGGATGAGCTCAATGCGTATCATGCGCGTGTCTATGAGACATTGCGGCCTTATTTTACAGGCGATGAAGCGCAGTGGCTGGCGGAGGTGACCGCACCGCTATAGAATGCTTACCACTCGCACCGTCAGACCTACCATTCGCACCGGAGGCGGTGCGCAGCCTCAAGTTATGCTATATTATATAAAACACATATGCAGGTGATGGTGAAATTATTTTAAAACGTATTGCCGGCAACGGTTACGGTAGTATCCCGATCAGGCTGCTCCGGTTGCCCGGCGGTGTCTCGCTGTCTCTTCAGCCTTGGCTCGATGTGTCTTTCGCTTTGCTCACACACATAGCCTGCGGCTTCCAGTTATGACATGAAGTTCGTTCACGTATCGTTCGCACTTCGCCGGACAAAAGTCGCAGCTGACGGGAACTACCGCAACTGCCGCCGGCAGGCCATATGTTATGCAACGGCTGTAAAACCATTCATAGTATAAAGCAGCATGTGAGCACAAGGTGCGATTCGTTGTGAATGCAGCGCGAGCAAAACAGACATGCTTGCGGGAGCTGCAAATACGAGGTATGGTGCTCACATGCTTCAAAAAAGCCGTGTAAATAGTTTCGCAAACGCCTGGCAGATGTATGAATTGGAAAGGAGTGGTAGGAAATGACAAAAAACAAAGGGATGTTATTGTTTCGGCGGTTTTTCTGTCTGCTGCTTGTGATGGTGTTACTGCTTCCGGCAGTACCGGCACATGCATTGACCGATGATCAGCAGGAGATCGCTGCCGCGCAGAAGGCGATCGGGGCAGCAATGAGGCAGTTTAAGGGCACCAATGAGACGACGGAGCAGGAGTTTGTGGCGGCTGCACAGGCAGCGCTCCCGACAGGCAGTAAAGTAGTCGTGACATCGGCGGGAGATTTTAAGATTGATGTTCCGGCAAACGCGGAGCGTGATGGCAGTATGAGCTGTACGCTGATACTTACCTGTGGCACGGAGCAGTTTGCGCTGCGCCAGGGGGCATCTGTTGCACAGACTGTAGCGGGAAATACGGCACAGCTCGAAGAAGACCGGCTCGCAATGAGTAAGGCGATGCACGCGATGACCTATACGAACAAGACGACAAAAGAGGAGATGCTGCAGGTCGCACTGGCAGCGAAAAAGTATAACACGACCGCAAAGTGGACGAAGTTCACAAAGAAGAATGCGACATTTGAGGCTGATGGCGAGATCACGGGCTACCTGACGCTGACATTAAACAATGAGACGAGCGAGCTGCGGCTGCATGATACGATCCCGATGCTGAAGCGCACGATGCCGACGAAAGCCATCTCGATCAACAAGGAGGAGTGGGATATCCTGCGACTGACCAATATCGAGCGCTATAAAGATGGGAAAACTCTGCTGACGATGCCAAAGGAGCTGCAGAGAGCCTGCGATGTGCGAGCAAAGGAGAATATTAGTAATACCCAGAAAGCACATATTAGACCGGATGGTACGCTGTTTAGCACAGCGGTTCAGGGGACATTCCGCAGATTCGGTCTCGGCGAGAATCTGTATCATGAGGCGAAGATAGACGTTGTAGCAAAACGTGCGGTCAACGCATGGATGAACAGCTCCGGCCACCGCGCCAATATGCTGAGCAGCAGCTATAGTTATATGGGAGTCGGAGTCTGCGAGAATCAGTCCGTACAGATCTTCTCCAAGAAGAGTAGTCCGATCACCTCATGGACGACCAGCACCGGTAAAAAGACATTCGAAGATGAGGAAGCCATGTGCAAGGCATATCTGATCTGCAAGGATTCGAGTGGCCTGAAGTCGTATGTGCCATTAGACCCGGCATGTATGAAAAAGGTCAAAGGCGGATATACGATGAAGCTCAACAGCAAGCTGACGATCAAGGTGAAGATCGGGCAGGCACAGCAGAGTGCCTTTACGGATGTACCCGCAGATGCATCTTATGCAAAGCCTGTCGCATGGGCAGTCAACAAACGGATCATGACCGGTATCAATCAGACAGAGTTTGCACCGAACCAGACCTGTACCCGCGGCGAGGTATTCAACTATATGTATCTGGCAAACGGTTCACCGGCGGCATCAGGTAAGAACTGGTGGAGTGATGTCAAGATCAGTGATTTCTATTACAAGGCAGTGCTATGGGCAAAATCGAAAGATATCATCGATTATGGCAGCTTCCACGGTGAGGATCTGTGTCCGCGTGGTTATGCATTGTACTATGTATGGAAGAGCGTTGGGGCTCCGACAGTATCAGGCAAATCGACATTTACGGATGTGACAGACAGTGTCTTCTACTCAGACGCGGTAGCATGGGCGCAGAAGAAAGGAATGTTTGCGGGCAGTACAGACAACCAGTTCCATCCTGATTATGGCTGTACCAGAGCGGATATTGCGACCTATCTGTATTACGCTTATAAGTAGATGGCTGAAGTATCGGCACTTTTGGAACCGAAAGTGCTTCGTTGTCAGGAATGCAGGTTTTATGCGGCCTGTACACGAACAGAAGAAAAAGAAGGGAAATGCTGTGGTGCTAGTAGCTGTTGACACTGATATTTAATGGTAATATGATGTTCTAAAAAGAATATTCATATTACTATGGAGAAGAGCATGAAAAAGACGATTTTTTTACTGGTGCTATGTAGTATGCTGGTTATCACAGGATGCAGCGGATCGGATTCTGAAGAAAAACAGGGGGAGAGTGAGATGGAAGACAGAATGGATCTGACACAGGAGAAAAAGGATTTTTTAGCCGCCATGTCGATGGATGAGGAACGTGTGCAGGATGGAAAATTGTATGAGTGGCAGAGGGAAGTGCTGTATCAGTATGATTATGCAATGGAGTATTTGCAGCAAAAATATCCCTCTCATACATTTCATTTCACATCCTGCAATCCAAAAGGGAAAAACGAGAATTTTTCAACCTTCTGGTTTGAGACAGATGGGGGAGTGGACAGCTATGAACTTTATTTGTATGTGGATGACAACGGTGAATATCGCTGCGAAGATAATTTTTATGGAGCATTGATCAAGGATAGCTATAATGATGCGCTGCTATCGCTCTTAAAAGAGCGTGTTCCGGAGTGCATAGGTGTTGCTTGTGATTTCAATACGGTTCAGGGGGCTGATTTTGGAGAACAGCTTACCGGGCAGGAAATACTGGAAGGAGATGATAAGATCTCCAATACGACCTATATTTACGTGGTTCAGCCGGATGAATCACAAGCACAGACACTTGTGGAGACACTGCAGGACGTGATCACAGAAAAAAATATTTACGGCAGTTATTACGTTGAGGTATTGAATTCTGATCCGGACAGTGCATCTTCGGGAGATGAACTAAAGGCCTGTGTGCAGGAACAGGAAAGTCAGGATGTGATATTGGAACAAAAATTTAATGTTTTTGACTGAAAGAAGGTATTGGTATGGGGCAGTTATCTACAGAAGAGGTTTTACTGTTGAATAATCTGATATATATGAACAGCAAAGAGCCGTTTAAGGATATGGCAGATTATCAGGGTAAGACGATAGGTGATCTGGTCGATGATATTGATACCGGTAAATTCAATGATGAAACGGATTATACAACGTTCACCAATGGGCGTGAATGGAAAAATATTATACAATCTGTACGCTCGGATAAAAAACTGTGCAGCACGGTCATTGCGTCCAGTTATGATGACGGGAATGGTGGAAAGTCTATTCTGTTTCATAATACAACTGATAATGAGGCAGTCGTAGTATATCGCGGAACAGGTTCACCGGCTGAGTGGAAGGATAATTTCCAGGGCGGAAGCGTTACTGACCAGCCGGACGGGGTCTCTACGTTGCAGCAGGAGCGGGCATTGGAGTGGTATCAGTCTCAGAATCTGGACGGCTACGATTCTGTGACGGTATCTGGGCATTCCAAGGGTGGAAATAAAGCAAAATATGTCACAATTATGGATGACTCGGTGGATCGGTGCCTGGCATTTGACGGACAGGGATTTTCCGATGAATTTATAGATAAGTATGAAGACAAGATTGCCGAAAACCAGCACAAAATACATAATCATAATGTAGATGGAGATTATGTAAATATTTTGCTGAATGATGTCGGAGATAAAACGTATTATAAGGGTTATAATTATGGAGATGGAAAATTCCTGGAGAACCACTGTCCGAATACATATATGAAATATGATAAAAACGGTAATTTTACGATGGTGGAGACAGACCAGAATCCGGATGTACAGAATCTGGATAAGTTTCTGAACAGTTATCTTCGCAGTATCCCTCAAAATGAGCGGAAAGATACACTGAATCTGATCGGAACCATGGTAGAGCTGGCAAACCAGGGGAGTACCATGGATGAGATTTTGACCAGTTTCACGGAAGGTAATAACACAGACAGAGCCGCCAAATTACTGGCATATTTTATAAAATATGAACAGCAAAATCCAGAAATGGTAGATTCTATTAGAAATATATTGGACGCTGCCGGATATGGGGATTTTATCAAATATGTGAATCTTGTCGAGAATATTCTGAACAACAAGTATTTTGACAAGGTTTTGAATGCAGCCGATTGGCTGAGTGGAAATATACCGGATTGGATTTTAGAGTGGTTATCTAATTACATTGAAGAAAACTATCATGTGACATTGGATAAGGAACAGCTAAAAAAACTGCTCCAGATGATCCACACGGTAAATACACAGCTGGATCAGATTCAGATTAAGGATAACGGAGAAGACCGCAAGGTACCTGATCGGCCAGATGAGAATGCTGATGGGGGATTCAGGTTCTGCGATTTTTGGGTGAATTACACAGTATTGAAAAAAATCTCTGATAATATCCTGGATCAGCAGCAGTTGTGTGCGCAGATGGTGGAGCAGGTAGCAGACATACATGATAAACTTGGTTTCCATTATGCTTCATTAGCGGCAGCAATGGCAATGCAGGAACGACAGATCGCCCGGTGCGGAAACTATTGTGGGCAATTAGCTGAGGCTTTGCAGAAAATTTCCAGGGAATATGAACAGACAGAAAAACAAATTGAACTGCTACCAGCAATCACTTAATATAATTAGGAAAATGCCAAAATCTCTTGCGGGCATGCATAAGAAGTGCTAATATCTGTAAACATAAAACAGAGGAATAGTTGTAAATGCAGTGAAGGAGACTCATATTTGCAGACATCGACAGGAATACAGCGTCACCGACTGAGAGCGCTGTTTGAGAGAGCAGATCATGGGAACACTCTGGAGCAGGCTGGTCGAAACAGACGCAGACATGGTCATCATAGAAAGATGTCAGCACTTTATTAGGTCAGCACGTAGAGGCGCGTTAAGCCGGAAGAGTGGAATGGTTTATGCATATGCATAACATTCAAAACGGGTGGTACCGCGGATCAGATAATTCGTCCCAGAATATAATTTTTATATTCTGGGATTTTTTATACCTTTATTACAAAAAACAAGAGAGGGGATCAGAACTATGTACAGAGACGTGACATTAAACCAGATCAGTGAAGCAGATATCGACAGGCAGTTAAGTGTGGCAGGCTGGATTGAAAATATCCGTGACCACGGTGGTGTGTCATTTATTGACCTCCGGGATATGTATGGTATCTTGCAGGTCGTCATCAGAGATGATACACTGTTAAAAGGACTCAGTCGTGAGGACTGTGCATCGATTCAGGGAATCATGGAAAAAAGGGATGAGGAAACGTACAATCCGAAGATCCCTTCCGGTACGATTGAATTAGAAGCAAAACAGATCACGATCCTCGGCAAGGTGCGGAAGGCGCTGCCGTTTGAGATCATGACATCCAAAGAGGTACGCGAGGATGTGCGTCTGCAATATCGGTATCTCGATCTGAGAAATGCTAAGGTACGTGACAACATGATCTTCCGGTCACAGGTCATCGCATTCCTGCGCCAGAAGATGACGGAGATGGGATTTTTAGAGATCCAGACACCGATCCTGTGTGCATCTTCTCCGGAGGGAGCCAGAGACTATATCGTGCCGAGCCGCAAGTTTAAGGGTAAATTCTATGCACTGCCGCAGGCACCGCAGCAGTATAAGCAGCTTCTGATGGTATCGGGCTTTGATAAATATTTCCAGATCGCACCGTGTTTCCGCGATGAGGATGCGAGAGCCGACCGCTCGCCCGGAGAATTTTACCAGCTGGATTTCGAGATGAGTTTTGCGACGCAGGAGGATGTATTCCGCGTAGGCGAGGAAGTGCTGACCGCTGCATTTGAAAAATTTGCGCCCAAAGGATATGAAGTCACCAAGGCACCGTATCCGATCATCAGCTACAAGCAGGCGATGTTGGAGTTCGGTTCTGACAAGCCGGATCTGAGAAACCCGCTTCGGATCATTGATCTGAGTGAGTTCTTCCAGAAATGTAGCTTTAAACCATTCCATGGCAAGACTGTCCGTGCGATCAAGGTACATGCTGAGATGTCCAAGGGCTTCCATGAGAAGCTGTTAAAATTCGCGCAGAGCTTAGGCTGTGGCGGACTTGGCTATCTGGAAGTACAGGAGGATGGCAGCTACAAGGGACCGATCGATAAATTCATCCCGGATGACTGCAAGGAGGAGATGCGCACGCTCGCTTCCCTCGAAGTCGGAGATACGATCTTCTTCATCGCAGACCGTGAGGCAAAGGCAGCCGCTTATGCCGGTGCGATCCGTACCGAACTCGGAGAGAAACTGGATTTAATAGAAAAGAACGCATATCGTTTCTGTTATGTCAATGATTTTCCGATGTTTGAGAAAGACCCGGAGACAAAGAAGATCGGATTTACGCACAATCCGTTCTCTATGCCGCAGGGAGGCTTACAGGCATTGCAGGAGCAGAATCCGCTCGACATTCTGGCATATCAGTATGATATCGTCTGCAATGGCATCGAGTTATCCTCCGGTGCAGTCAGAAACCATGACCTTGACATCATGGTCAAAGCATTTGAGATCGCGGGCTACGACGAGACCGTATTAAAAGAAAAATTCGGTGCACTGTACAATGCATTCCAGTACGGAGCACCGCCGCATGCAGGCATGGCACCGGGTGTCGACCGTATGATTATGCTGTTGCGTAATGAGGAGAATATCCGTGAGATCATTCCGTTCCCGATGAACGGAAATGCACAGGATCTGATGTGTGGGGCACCGAACACCGTCACAGAGCAGCAGCTTCGTGAGGTGCATATCAAGGTGCGTGACTGACCGTGTGTGAATGATAAAGGAGATAAACATGGCAAATATCATTAGTGATGAAACGATCGAATATGTAGGTATTCTGGCGAAACTCGAGCTCTCCGATGAGGAGAAGGAGGCAGCCAAAAAGGATATGGGTGATATGCTGGACTATATCGATCAGCTGAACGAGCTGGATACCTCACAGGTAGCGCCGATGTCTCATGTATTTCCGGTAAACAATGTGTTCCGTGAGGATATAGTGACAAACGGCGATGGCAGCGAGGATACACTGGCCAATGCACCGCTGAGCAGAGACGGCGGATTTGAAGTACCGAAGACGATTGTATAATATGAAGAAAGGGTTAACTGTGAAGGTACTGAACAGTTACGAAGGGGATAGACCATGTCGCTTATGAGTCTGACAGCCGTAGAGCTGGGTAAACAGATACAAAAAAAAGAAGTGACTGCAGTAGATGCGACACGCGAAGCACTGGCGGCGATTAACGCCTGTGAACAATCGGTGCATAGCTTTGTGACGGTGGATGCGGAACGTGCGATGCAGCGTGCACAGGAAGTACAGGAGCAGATCGCATCCGGCAAACTCACATCACCGCTCGCTGGTGTTCCGGTAGCGATCAAGGATAATATGTGTACAAAGGGATTAAAGACGACCTGTAGTTCGAAGATCCTGTATAATTTTATTCCAACCTATACTTCGGAGGCTGTGCTGCGGTTAGAGCGTGCCGGAGCAATCATTCTGGGAAAGACCAATATGGATGAATTTGCGATGGGCAGTACGACAGAGACCTCCGCATACGGAGTGACGAAAAATCCGTGGAATACAGAGCATGTGCCCGGCGGATCTTCCGGCGGCAGCTGCGCTGCAGTCGCTGCGGAGGAATGCTCCTATGCACTTGGATCAGATACCGGTGGATCGATCCGCCAGCCGAGTTCGTTCTGTGGCGTGACGGGTATCAAGCCGACTTACGGAACCGTATCCAGATATGGACTCATCGCATACGGCTCCTCACTCGACCAGATCGGACCGATCGCAAAGGATGTGACCGACTGCGCGACCATATTAGAGGCGATAGCCGCACATGATCCGAAAGATTCGACTTCGGTAAAGCGTGAGGATACAGATTTTACACAGGCACTTGTGGATGATGTGAAGGGCATGCGCATCGGTATCCCGAATGACTATTTCGGGGAAGGACTGGACGAGGATGTGCGTGAACAGGTACTCGCTGCGGCAAAGGCACTGGAGGAGCGGGGCGCGGTCGTAGAGCATTTTGATCTCGGACTGGTCAAATATGCGATCCCTGCCTATTATGTGATCGCATGTGCCGAGGCGAGCAGCAATCTGGCGCGTTTTGACGGCGTGAAATACGGCTATCGTACCGAGGAGTATGACGGACTGCATCAGATGTACAAAAAAAGCCGCTCCGAAGGCTTTGGCGCAGAGGTCAAGCGCCGTATCATGCTCGGATCGTTTGTGCTCAGTTCCGGTTATTACGATGCCTATTATCTGAAAGCGCTGCGTGTCAAGGCATTGATCAAGCAGGCATTCGATGATGCATTTGCAAAATACGATGTGATTTTAGGCCCGGCGGCGCCTACGACGGCACCGAAGCTGGGTGAGTCGCTGTCCGACCCGATCCAGATGTATCTGGGCGATATCTATACGATATCCGTGAATCTGGCAGGACTGCCGGGTATCAGCTTACCGTGTGGGCTGGACAGACATGGTCTGCCGGTCGGCCTGCAGCTGATCGGAGACTGTTTCCAGGAGAAAAAGATCATCCGTGCGGCATATGCATTTGAACAGACGAGAGAATACGCGCACAGTAAACTGGCGCAGGAGCAGAACGGAGGTGCGTCATGAGCAGAGAATATGAGACCGTCATCGGTCTGGAGGTACATGTAGAGCTGGCGACAAAGACCAAGATCTTCTGCGGCTGTTCTACTGCATTCGGAGGCGCGCCGAATACACACACCTGTCCGGTCTGCACCGGTATGCCGGGCTCGCTTCCGGTACTCAATAAACAGGTGGTAGAATATGCGATGGCAGTCGGACTGGCGACAAACTGTACGATCAACCAGAACTGCAAATTTGACCGGAAGAACTATTTTTATCCCGATAACCCGCAGAACTATCAGATCTCCCAGCTTTATGAGCCGATCTGCCGGAACGGATCCGTAGAGATTGAGACTGCGGATGGCACAAAAAAGGCGATCGGTATCCATGAGATCCATATGGAGGAGGATGCCGGAAAACTCGTACATGATGACTGGGATGACGTATCGATCGTAGATTTCAACCGTTCCGGTGTCCCTTTGATCGAGATCGTGTCTGAGCCGGATATGCGCTCCGCAGAGGAAGTGATCGCATATCTGGAGAAGTTGCGTCTGATTATCCAGTATCTCGGTGCATCTGATTGTAAGCTCAACGAAGGTTCCATGCGTGCAGACGTGAATCTGTCTGTACGGGAAGTGGGAGCAGCGGAGTTTGGCACCCGTACAGAGATGAAGAATCTGAATTCCTTCCGTGCGATCGCGCGTGCGATCGAGGGCGAGAAAAACCGGCAGATCGATCTGATCGAGTCGGGCGAAAAGGTCGTACAGGAGACCCGCCGCTGGGACGATGCGAAGGAGAGTTCCCATGCGATGCGCTCAAAGGAGGATGCACAGGATTACCGTTATTTCCCGGAGCCCGATCTGGTGCCGATCCATATCTCGGATGAATGGCTCGAAGAGGTGAGAAACCGCCAGCCGGAGCTGCGCACGGAGAAACTGGCGCGCTACGAGAGCGAATATGAGATCCCGCGCTATGACGCAGAGATCATTACATCGTCCAAGCATCTGGCAGATATTTTCGAACAGACGGTAGCGATCTGTGGCAAGCCAAAAAAGGTGTCCAACTGGCTCATGGTCGAGACGATGCGTCTGCTCAAAGAGCGTGAGATGGAGCCGGAGGATATTGTATTCTCACCGGAGCATCTGGCTACACTCGTAGAATTGGCAGATGCAGGCACGATCAACAGTACAGTTGCCAAGGAAGTATTTGAGCAGATGTTTGCAGATGATACCGATCCGAAGCAGTATGTCGAGGAACACGGCTTAAAGACGGTAAACGATGAGGGCGCCCTGCGCGAGACGATCGAGCAGGTGATCAAAGACAATCCGCAGTCTGTGGACGATTATCATAATGGAAAAGAAAAAGCGATCGGCTTTTTGGTCGGACAGACGATGAAAGCGATGAAGGGAAAAGCGAATCCCGGTATGGTCAATCAGATTTTAAAGGAACTGCTGTAGAGGCAGTTCCTTTTTTTACATTGTTTTTTCGTATGATTTCTCATTGTGTTTCCGCTGGATAGTCATTATAATAAAGGTAATTGGAGATCAGGTATGAAGCATATTTTTATAGTAAACCCATATGCGGGCAGTATGACGTTCGCAAACAATTTGAGACAGCAGCTGGAACAGATGAAAGGGTTTGAGTACTTTTTATTCAATTCCAGATACACCGGCAATGAGACAGAGCTGGCACGTAAGGCGATCGATTTCTTTCCAGACGAACCGCTGCGTATCTATGCATGCGGTGGTTCAGGCACGATGCGCAATGTGTTAGAGGGTGTCGGTGAGCATCCGAATGTCGAACTGGCTTTCTATCCGTGTGGCATGACCAACGATTTTTTAAAGTGTTTTGCACCGGAAGACAGGACGCGGTTTTATGATATTGCAGAATTGATCTATGGAGAGACACTGGTGGTAGATTCGATCCTGACGAATCACGGCAGGGCGCTCAATACGTTTTCCTGTGGCATGGATGCGGATATTATGTCTTATATCGCCAGGCAGCATCCAGTGCGCACGGTCGGTATCCAGATTCCGTATTCTGCGTATACATTTCAGGCGTTGCTGCGGTTGAAGAAGATGGATCTGAAGATCCGTATGGATGGAAAAGAGATGAACGGCTGCTATGATGAGATCTGTTGGGCAAACGGCTGCGTGCTGGGCGGTTCGCTGTGCATGCCAAAGGGATTTTCGCCGGCGGACGGCATGGGCAGTTATGTGCTCGTTCCCTCCCGCGGACATTTTGCGTTTATCCGGATACTGATGAATCTGATCGCGCAGAATGGCGATTACATACAGCGGCATACCCGCGTGGGTACTGCAGATAAGATGTCGATCATACGCAGTGACCGGATGCCGATTGTCGCCAACCTGGATGGAGAGATGGTATCGGCTGCCGGAGAATGGACGGTAGAACTGCGTCCGTCGAGTGTTCGTTTTGTCGTGCCGAGAGGAGTGGAACTACCATGAGAAATTTTCAAAAAGAACGGCGCCTGACCTGGTATATTCTGGTGCTGGAATGTGTGACAGTGCTCTATGCGCTGCGTGCAAATTACTCCCTGAGACCGATGTATGTTATCATCAATGCGATAGTGTTCACGGTTCTGGTGATCATCACCCGCCTGCTGACTGTCGCCGATACAAAGGAATGTCCTGATTTTGTGCAGGGAGCAGTGACGATCACATGCGGGATGTACGTGTATATGAGTTACTCCATTGGAAGCGGCTCAGACCGACTGCTTCCAGCATGTATGTTTTTTGTCATGGTGGAATGTACGATGTATAAGGATCTCCAGCTGAACATGTTTGTCACGGCAATGAACGTGTTTGTGAGCATCCTGACACTCGCATTGAGTGGTGTACATGTGATCTACCATACGTACAGCCGCATTGAATTTTTATTTATACTGATACTGATGCTGATTGCCAGCGGTCTGATGCTGTTCATGCAGATGAAGGATCTGTTTACGGAGCGCGTGGCAAAGGAAGATGAGAAGAGTCTGGACGATCTGCTTCAGCTCGTGGAGATGAAATGTGAGGATGCGACGGCAGCGGCAGAGGCCAAGAGCAGCTTCCTGGCAAATATGTCACATGAGATCCGTACACCGATCAATGCGGTACTCGGCATGAATGAGATGATCCTGCGTGAAGAACAGGACGAGGAGATCAGGGGCTATGCGCAGAACATACAGAGTGCAGGTACGGCGCTGCTCTCGCTCGTCAATGATATTTTAGATATTTCCAAGATAGAGTCCGGCAAGATGGAGGTCGTACCAGAAAAATATGAACTCAATAGCATGCTGTATGATGTCCTGCTGGTGATTCAGCCACGGCTCGAGAAGAAAAGCCTGCAGTTGGTGCTGGATATTGATGAAAATATTCCGAATATTCTGTACGGAGATGAAGTCCGGATTCGTCAGATTATTACGAATATTCTGACAAATGCAGTGAAATATACAGAAAAAGGAAGTGTGACGCTGCGCGTCCATATGAAAAAGAAGGATTCCCGTCATATTATGCTGCAGGTCGCAGTCAAGGATACAGGCATCGGAATTCGGGAGAGCAAGGAAGTGTTGTTTGCCTCGTTCCAGCGGGGAGGCGATCTCAAGGCCCACCATATAGAAGGAACCGGACTTGGGCTGGCGATCACGCAGCAATTGCTGGAGATGATGGACAGTACACTGGAGATGGAGAGCATCTATGGCAAAGGTTCATTATTTTCATTTGAACTGGAACAGCAGGTCGTCAGTGAGGAACCGATGGGCAATCTGAATGACCTGTATCAGAAACGGCTGGCACAGGAACAGACGTATAAAGAGAGTTTTACAGCACCGCAGGCACGTGTGCTGGTTGTCGATGACAACCCGATGAACCGCACTGTTGTAAAGTCACTGCTCAAACAGACGCAGGTACAGATAGACACCGCGGAGGATGGTGTACAATGTCTGCAAAAATGCCAGACGCAGCATTATGACCTTATATTTATGGATCATCTGATGCCGAACAAGGACGGTGTCGAGACATTTAAAGAACTGCGTGCCGATGCAAGTGGCTGCAATTATCATACGCCGGTCATTATACTGACAGCGAATGCAGTAGCCGGTATGAAGCAGCAATATCTGGATGAAGGCTTTGATGGATTTTTATCCAAACCGGTGCAGGGACAACTGTTAGAAGAGACGCTGCGGCAGTTTCTGCCGGCAGAGCTGGTGCAGCTGACACAGACGAGTGCAAAGGATGATGCGCAGGAGCGCGCACGACAGGAACTGCTGCAGCAGAAGATTGATGAAGCAGGGCTGACAGAACTGGCACTGGAGGATGCGCTGCAGTATTCCTCCGGAACGGTGAGTGATGTACTCGAAAATATCAGGGGATATCTGAACGAGGCACTGGAGAATGATGAACGTATGCGCCAGACATATGAGCAGAAGGACTGGAAGAATCTCAAGATTCTCGTACACGCACTCAAGAGTACATCCCGCGTTGTCGGGGCAGTACATATGGCATATTGTGCGGAGAAGATGGAGATGGCTGCCGGGGAAGCGGATACCGCGTATATCTATGACCAGTTTGATGGATTGCTGCAGGAACATGTACAGTTATGTGATGACCTGAGAAATCTGTTATCGCTGCCGGAGATCTATGAAATGGCTCCGGCTGCGAGCGAGATCGAGCAGCCGCGTGACATCTATGTGGAACAGGCGGAGACCTTTTTACACGGTGTAGAAGAATACGAGGTGGATTTTGAGCAGCTTCGCATGTTTTGTAATTATTACCCGCAGGGTGACAGCCTGAAGGAAGAACGGGAGCAATTGACGCGTGCGGTGGAGGATTTTGATTATGAGCAGATCAGCGCACAGCTGGCTGGGATGATTGCAAAAATAAAAGAAAACGAACTTGGAGGACAGATCGATGGATGAGCAATATGAACAGGAATACATGCATCAGCATGATATGCAGGTGACGATCGGCATTCATAAAGTTGTCAGGCTGACGTTTCTGATCGGGCCGCTATTGTACCTGCTTACACGATGGGATGTTTTTACTATTTCGACAGAAGCGTGCATATTCTGGGGCGTTTATCTGATTGGATGCTGGATCGTGGTAGAGTTTCTGATCCGGCGGGGGCATATCGCGACAGCAAAATATATGCAGCTGTTATATATGGAACTGATGGTAGCGGCAGCATCGGTGAGCCCGAGTATCGGTATCTATCTGACGTATTTTGCGATTCCGCTGTTGTCGTGCGTCTATATGGACTGGCTGCTCACGACAATGACTTCGATCGCCGGATATGTATGCATGATTGCTTTTTTATATCCGCGTGCGGTCGGTTTTGTACAGGCCGGTTATACGAATTTTGACAATCCGTGGGAATTCTTTCTGTCATTTGGTGCCGGTTATACAATAGAGTATCTGTTTATGGCTATATTTGCGATACTCGTTGTGCGTCACGGCAGAGAGATCCGGCAGCACTATTTTGAGAGCCAGAAGGAAAAACTCTCGGCTGAGGCTGCGAACCAGGCCAAGAGCAGCTTCCTGGCGAATATGTCACATGAGATCCGTACACCGATCAATGCGATCATCGGCATGAACGAGATGATCCTTCGGGAGAGCAGGGAGCGCCGGATTCTGCGCTACGCCGGAAATATTAAAAACGCGAGCAAGAGTCTGCTGGCGCTCATCAATGATATTCTCGATTTCTCCAAGGTCGAGTCCGGAAAGATGGAGATTATCGATACGACCTATCAGATCAGTTCCCTGCTCAATGACCTGATCAATATGATCCAGCCGCGGGCGCAGGAAAAAGGTCTGGAACTAAAGCTGGATATCGATGAGCAGATCCCGTGTGAGCTGTATGGTGATGAGGTGCGTATCCGCCAGATTATTACCAATCTGCTGACGAATGCAGTGAAGTATACGCGGGAGGGATCCGTCACATTGAAGATCCGCAGTACGCGATTGCTGGATGCATCCTATGTTCGTCTGGATGTGGCAGTCGTCGACACCGGAATCGGTATCCGCAAGGAAGATCAGGAAAAACTGTTTGCAACATTCCAGAGAGTCGATGAAGTGGCAAACCGGGGCATCGAGGGCACGGGTCTTGGACTGGCATTGTCCAAACAGCTGCTGGAGCTGATGAACTCCAAGCTGATGCTAGACAGTGAGTACGGACGCGGCAGTGCATTTTTCTTTGGACTGCAGCAAAAGATCGTGGATGATTCACCGATCGGTGATTATAAGACGGTATACGAGCGGGCACTTAGGGATACGGCACACTATCAGGAGAGCTTCCAGGCTCCAGATGCGAAGATTCTCGTGGTAGATGATACGCGCATGAATCTGGAAGTATGTAAAGGCCTGCTCAAAAAGACACGTATACAGATCGATACGGCTGACAGTGGCATGGAATGTCTGAATATGATTATGAAAAAGCCGTATGACATGATCTTTCTGGATCACAAGATGCCAAATATGGATGGTGTGCAGTGCCTGGAGCGCATGCGTGAATTGAAGGATTATCCGAATAAAAATACGAAAGTCATTGCGCTGACGGCAAATGCAGTCAGTGGTGCGAGGGAGTTCTATCTGGAGCATGGATTTGATGATTATCTGGCAAAACCGATTCAGGGCGAGCGCCTGGAGCAGTTATTGTGCCAGTATCTGCCACCGCAGTATCTAAAGATTCCGGAGACGGAGAGCGTAGATTATGTAGAGGAATTGTGCATCCCTCCGATCGATGGCATCGTAGCGGATGACGGCTTGCGCTATGCGGGTGGTGACCAGGAGGAATATCTGAATAACCTGAAACTGTATCTGGCAGAGTATGAGGAGAAGAAGCAAAAGCTCGAACAGTTTTATGCACAGAATGATCTGGAAAATTATCAGATCATCGCGCATGCAGTCAAGAGTACCTCGAAACTGATCGGTGCAAATGAATTGTCGGATCTCGCCCGTGCGCTGGAGGAGGCTGCCGGTTCGGGCAATCAGGAACTGGTACATGCAGAGCATGCACCGTTTATGGAGAGCTTTATACAGCAGAATGAGAGCATTGCCAAGACGATCGAGGCTCTTGGCATGCAGGAGACGAAGGCGGAACTGGAGGAGATGTCGCTTGACGAATTGAAGGAATTCTGCACCAGACTGCAGGCGAGTCTCGATGAATTTGATATGGAGGAGATTCGCCGTCTTGTGGCACAGCTTCAGAATAAAGACCTGCTCAAGACCGTGAAGGAGACGATGCAGACAGCGGTAGATAACTTTGACTATGACGGTGTGCAGGAGCAGCTGCAGCTGCTCAGACAATTGACCGGGGCATGATTCAGAACAGATGGAGTCTATGAGAGATCATGGATTCCATCTTTTTTATGCGCTTATTTAATAAAATCCGTTTTATTGGACTGCGCATCGGCTAAGATGGAGACAGGCTAAGGGCAGCAAACGGATGAGAGAAAGGAGCGCGTGTATGAGTGAACGTATGATAGCAGTAGATTTTGACGGAACGCTTTGCAGGGACTGTTATCCGAAGATCGGGGAGGCAAACAGCCGGCTGATCCGTATTCTAAAAGAGATGCGGCAAAACGGAGACCGGCTGATTTTATGGACCTGCAGACAGGGACAGGCGCTGGAGGAGGCGCTGCAGTTTTGTGAAGCATGGGGGCTGACATTCGATGCGGTCAATGAGAATCTGCCACAGATCACGGAGCGCTATGGCAGTGATTCCAGAAAAATATATGCGGATATCTATATTGATGATCGTAGCGTAAGCCCGTGGGAATGGTGTGGACGAGAGAGGAGAATCGGATGATGAAACAGTTTTTATCGTATGTGCTGGTAGCAATGATCTTATCATTCAGCAGTATTGCAATGGTCGCGCGTGTGCTGCACCGGGATCTGTTTGCAGAGCAGAACCCGGAACTGGTCATCATATGGGCATTACTCGGCCTGCTGTATCTGATCGGCATCAAGCGGATGGAGAATTACTGGGAGCGGCGTGAGCAGCAACACAGGATGTGAAAAAGATGGTAAGAGGTTGACAGCCACACAGAGAAAATTTACAATATACATAAGTAAAGAAACAAGGCAGCTAGTTAGAACTTCATTTTCTTTGCCAACCGACAGATGACAGGAAAAGAGGATTACTTATGAAAAATAGACGAATCAGAAGAGGCTTGCTTGTGACTGTTGCGGTGATGTCGCTTAGTGTGTGTCTGGTGGCTCCGACAGCGGTCTATGCGACACAGACATCCGATACGGATGTCGTGGATGACGAGTTCGAGGCCGGCGATCAGGAGACTGTGGCAGGCCCGGGTGCCGGAACGGATACGAGCAGCGGACATAATGGAGGCAGCAGTAGTTCTTCCGGCAGCAGTAGCAGTTCCAGCTCAGGCAGTAGCAGCACCAGTTCGGGCAGCAGCTCCTCAAGTTCAGGGAGCAGCACCGCTGCAAGCAGTACCTCTGGTACGAGCACTACCAGATCTTCGGACAGCAGTCTGGCGCATCTGGGTATCTCACCGGGCAGCATCAGCCCTGCGTTTTCGGCGGGCACACATGAGTATACCGCTACGGTAGATGCGAACGTGACAGCTATTTCGGTCGCAGCCAGACCAAATGACAGCAAGGCAGTGATCGCATCCGTGACAGGGGCGAAGACGCTCTCACCGGGTACGAATACGGTAAAGGTCGTTGTATCGGCAGAAAACGGTACGACAACGACTTATACGATCACCGTTACATGCGGCAGCGCTTCCGCATCAGCCAATACACCGGCAGATACTACTGCATCAGATAATGAAGCGGATACAACAGATGTCGTTGAGGGAGAGGTCACGACTCCGGAGTCCGATGCAGAGGCAGAGGATGAGGCAGAGAATGATCCCGGGCAGACATCCGATGTCACATTTGATGACAATGGGTATCTGATCTATGAGGGCAATGCTTATATTCCTTCAAGCATGATGCCGGAAGGTGATTATGTATCGCTGGATAAGTACAATAAGCTGTATGAGCAGTCGCAGTCACAGAAATCAAAATATACGCGGATCATTATTATACTGGCGGTATTGCTGCTGGTCGTATGCTGCGTATTATTGAATCTGGCACTGAAACTGAGAGATCTCAAGCAGGATGCCAGACTCGGACTGAACGCAATCGATGATGATGACGACGGCAAACCAGTGAAAGCCGCCAGAACAGAGAATAGAAAGGTACATAAGCGGTCTGCCACACCGGAGACACAGATGGATATGATACCGGATTTGAAGATACCGGAATCTGTGATCGTGGAGCCGGAGCACTCCGCGAGACCTGTAAAAACTGCAAAGACACAGCAAACTGAAAAAGCAGTTCAGGTACAAAAAACTGTAAAGCCGGAGAAAACGTCAAGATTTCATAAGGAAGAACAGGACAGTGATGATCTGGAGATTCTGGATCTGAATGATTTGTAATATTGTAATATTGGAAAAAGAGAGAGGAATTTAATACTACTATGAACAGACCCTATACAGCCAAGGCCAGGAAAGCACTGACCCTGGCAGGCAGAATATCACGGAGTCTGCACCATAATTATATCGGAACCGAGCATCTGCTGCTGGGACTGCTGCGGGAGGGCAGTGGCGTGGCGGCCTGCGTGCTTATGAGTAATGGTGTAGAGGAAGAAAAACTGGTGCAATTGATTGAAGATCTGATTGCGCCTTCTTCTGATGTCCTGGTTATGGACCGTGATGGCTATTCACCGAAGACACAAAAAGTATTGGAGCGTGCAGAAGCAGAGGCAGAGCATTTCCACAGCGAGCAGATCGGAACCGAACATCTGCTGCTGGCGATCATCAAAGAGATCGATTGTGCTGCATCCAGACTGCTCAATACGCTCGGTGTAAGCGGACAAAAACTGTATATAGATATTTTAGTGGCAATGGGTGAAGATTCATCCCAGTACCGGGATGAGTGGCAGAATGCCAGATCCGGCAAGAAAGCAAAGAATGCCACTGCAACCTTGGATGGTTATTCGCGTGATCTGACACAGCTGGCAAGAGATGGAGCACTTGATCCTGTGATTGGCAGAGAGGATGAGATCGAGCGTGTGATCCAGATTCTGAGCCGCAGAGGCAAGAATAATCCCTGTCTGATCGGTGAGCCGGGTGTCGGCAAGACAGCGATCGTAGAAGGACTGGCGCAGCGTATCGTGAACGGAGTCGTCCCGGATACGGTTGCTGGGAAACGTCTGCTGACACTGGATCTGTCCGGTATGGTGGCAGGCTCCAAGTACCGTGGTGAATTTGAGGAGCGTATCAAGCGCGTGATCGCTGAGGTGCAGCAGGCAGGAAACATTATTTTATTTATTGACGAGCTGCATACGATTATAGGCGCGGGCGGCGCCGAAGGTGCCATCGATGCGTCAAATATTTTAAAACCTTCGCTGGCGCGCGGCGAGCTGCAGCTGATCGGCGCGACAACGATCGAGGAATATCGCAAATATATTGAAAAAGATGCTGCGCTGGAGCGCAGATTCCAGCCTGTGACAGTGGAGGAACCCACGACGGAGCAGGCGATCGCCATCCTGCAGGGACTCAAGAACCGTTATGAGGAGCATCATCAGGTACAGATCACGGATGATGGTGTGGAGGCGGCAGTACGTCTGTCACAGCGGTATATCAATGACCGTTATCTGCCGGACAAAGCAATCGACCTGATTGATGAGGCAGCTGCCAGACTGCGCTTGTCCGTCTGCCGGACACCGCAGGAATTGCTGGACCAACAGCAAAAGAGCAAAGATATGGAGCGGGCATTTGTGGATGCGATTGCGGTTGGAGATATGGAGCTGGCTTCGCATTATATGGAGGAACGCGCGAAGGCTGAGGAGATATGCGAAAAAGAGAAAAAACGCATGGAACGGGCAAAAAATCGTAAGAAACTCGTAGTCGATGAGAATCAGATTGCAGAAGTAGTCTCCAAATGGACGAAAATACCGATCCGCCGGCTCACAGAGGGTGAGGCAGACCGGCTGCGCCGTCTGGAGAAAACGCTGCACAAGCGTGTGGTCGGACAGGAGGATGCCGTCAGTGCAGTAGCGCGTGCGGTACGCCGTGGCCGTGTCGGACTCAAAGACCCAAACCGGCCGATTGGTTCTTTCCTGTTTTTAGGGCCGACCGGTGTCGGAAAGACTGAGATCTCAAAAGCACTCGCGGAGGCGATCTTTGGGGATGAGCAGGCGATGATCCGTGTGGATATGTCTGAATATATGGAAAAGCACAGTGTGTCAAAAATGATCGGTTCACCCCCTGGATATGTTGGATTCGATGAGGGTGGACAGCTCAGCGAGAAAGTGCGTCGCAATCCGTATTCCGTGATATTGTTTGACGAGATTGAGAAGGCACATCCGGATGTGTTTAATATTTTACTGCAGGTGTTGGATGATGGACGCATCACGGATTCACAGGGAAGACGGATCGATTTTAAAAATACGATTATCATCATGACGAGTAATGCGGGCGCACAGTCGATCGTGGCACCGAAGAAGCTTGGTTTTGCCTCGGTGGATGATGAAAAACAGGATTATGAACGGATGAAATCTCTGGTGATGGAGGATGTATCCCGCATTTTCAAACCGGAGTTTCTCAATCGAATCGATGAGACGATTGTATTCCGTATGTTAAATAAGGATGATATGAAGCAGATTGTCACGATCTTGTCGAAGACACTGATCGAACGCTGTCAGTCGCAGATGGATATCAGGCTGGTGATCACAGAACCGGCAAAGACATATATTGTGGAGAAAGCATACGATCCGAAGTATGGTGCACGACCACTGCGCCGTATGATTCAGTCAAAGATTGAGGATCAGCTCGCGGAAGAGATTCTTGCAGGAAAAGTCAAAAAAGGCGATACCGTGCGTGTCGGATGCAGGAAAGGCGAATTGACCTTCGATATAAAAAATAACTAAAAGAAAAAACAAAAAATACTTAGGAGGAAAACAAAAACAATGAGTACAGTAAGCGAATTAATCCGTTCTGAGGCAGATGGAAGCCTCAGCTTTGGTGACTATACACTGGGAGCAAAGGCAAAACTGGACAATTTTAAACATGCAGGTGACGTGTATAAGGTAAAGACTTTCAAAGAGATCACCAAGCTCGAAAAGGGCGGTGTGTTTGCCTATGAGTCAGTTCCCGGAACAGCAGTGACCGGACTGCGTGCCGCAGATGGTGGTGTGTCTTTCAACGTAGAGGGACCGGAAGATGCAGAGATCACAATTGGTCTGGAGGAAGAGACTTCCTATGATGTGAAGATCGGTGGAACAGATGTCGGAACAATGACGACAGGCCTGGGTGGAAAGCTCACAATCAGCGTGGAACTGGGTGCAGAGCCGGTAGCCGTAGAGATCAAGAGAGCATAAGGTAGCGGAGAATAGATGGCAAAAGGAAAGACAACCGTATATTTTTGTCAGTCCTGCGGTTACGAGTCCTCAAAATGGATGGGGCAATGTCCCGGCTGTCATGAGTGGAACAGCTTTGTGGAGGAGATCGTAGATAAGCGTACACAGGCAAAAGCGGGGACAAAAACAGCGGCACATACGCGGCTTCAGCCACAGCCAATCAGTGCGATCGAACTGCACGAGGAGCAGCGGTGTTCAAGTGGGATGCCTGAGCTCGACCGTGTGCTGGGCGGAGGCATTGTGCCCGGTTCGATGATACTCGTAGGCGGTGATCCGGGTATCGGTAAATCTACCTTGCTGTTGCAGGTATGCAAGAATCTGGCGGATCAGAACATACAGGTACTGTATGTATCCGGGGAGGAGTCGCTGCAGCAGATCAAGATCCGTGCACAACGGATTGGTGATTTTACAGATCATTTGAAGCTGTTTTGCGAGACGAATCTGGACGATATCAGACAGACGATCGAGAGTGACAAACCACAGATTGTTGTGATCGATTCCATTCAGACGATGTATGACGAGGCAATCAGCTCGGCACCCGGCTCTGTGTCGCAGGTGCGGGAAGCGACTGCTGCACTCATGCAGATTGCAAAAGGCAGAGGAGTGACTGTATTTATTGTCGGACATGTGACAAAGGAAGGTGTCGTAGCGGGGCCGCGCGTCCTGGAGCATATGGTAGATACCGTGTTGTATTTTGAAGGAGATCGGTATGCTTCTTACCGTATTTTACGCGGTGTGAAGAACCGTTTCGGCTCAACAAATGAGATCGGTGTGTTTGAGATGTGCGCGGATGGACTGCGTGAGGTGGAGAATCCATCTGAATATATGCTGAGTGGCAAACCGGAGCATGCCTCCGGGTCTGTTGTGGCGTGTTCGATGGAGGGCAGCCGTCCGATTCTGATCGAGATACAGGCATTGGTCTGCCATTCCAATTTTGGAATTCCGAGGCGGACAGCAGCAGGTACGGATTTTAACCGCGTCAATCTGCTCATGGCAGTATTGGAAAAGCGTTTGAATCTGAAGATGTCAGAATGTGATGCTTATGTAAATATTGCGGGCGGTATTCGTATGAACGAGCCTGCGATCGATCTGGGGATCGTGCTGGCACTCATTTCCAGCTTTAAAAACCGGCCGATTGACGAGAAGACGATCTGTTTCGGGGAAGTGGGACTCAGTGGTGAAGTCCGTGCAGTCAGTATGCCTGCGCAGCGTGTGGCAGAGGCCGCAAAGCTGGGGTTTGAGACCTGCATATTGCCGAAAGTCTGTCTCGATGGATTACAGCATAGTGGAAACATCCGGCTGATCGGTGTGAGCAATGTGCGGGAAGCCGTTGATTTGATGTAGAGAATCACAGAGATTATATTGTATAAAAAAGGAAAGCGAAGATGATTCGCTTTCCTTTTTATATGCTTTTTATATACATTCTTTGTTTGATTTTAGATGGCTTCACTGGCGTAGTTGGGCGCTTCCTTGGTGATATGAATATCGTGAGGATGGCTCTCGCGCAGGGATGCGGCAGAAATCTTAACGAATTTTCCGTTCTGATGAAGTGTCTCGATTGTCGGGCATCCGCAATATCCCATACCGGAACGGATACCACCGATCATCTGGAAGACAGTATCTTCGAGAGAACCCTTGTAAGCGACACGTCCCTCGACACCTTCCGGAACGAGCTTTCTCGCATTCTCCTGGAAATAACGATCTTTTGATCCGTTCTCCATGGCTGCGATACTTCCCATGCCGCGGTATACCTTGTATTTTCTTCCCTGATACAGCTCGAATGTACCGGGTGCCTCATCACAGCCTGCGAACAGACTACCCATCATACATACGTTTGCACCGGCTGCCAGAGCTTTGGTCATATCTCCGGAGTATTTGATACCACCATCTGCGATGACCGGAATATTGTATTCTTTAGCGACCTCATAGCAATCCATGATTGCAGAGATCTGCGGTACACCGATACCTGCGACTACACGTGTCGTACAGATCGAACCGGGTCCGATACCGACCTTGACAGCATCTGCGCCTGCCTCGATCAGAGCACGGGTTGCTTCGCCGGTGGCGATGTTTCCTGCGATTACCTGCAGATCGGGATAGGTTCCCTTGATCTTTTTCACTGCATCGAGAATATTTTTTGAATGTCCGTGAGCGGAGTCAACAACGATGACATCTACATGTGCGGCAACCAGTGCAGCGACACGGTCCATCATATTTGCTGTGATACCGACACCAGCACCGCAGAGCAGTCTGCCCTGTGCATCCTTGGCACTGAGCGGGTATTTGATCTGCTTTTCGATATCCTTGATCGTGATCAGACCTTTCAGATTGTTGTCCGCATCTACGATCGGCAGCTTCTCTTTTCTAGCCTTCGCGAGGATTTTCTTGGCTTCTTCGAGAGTGATACCTTCACGCGCTGTGATCAGGTTCTCAGAGGTCATGCTCTCCTTGATTTTTTTCGAAAAATCAGTCTCAAACTTGAGATCACGGTTGGTGATGATGCCGACGAGTTTGCCATCTCTGGTGATCGGTACACCGGAGATACGGAATTTTGCCATGAGATCGTCTGCATCCTGTAAGGTATGCTCTTCAGATAAAGAAAATGGATCAGTGATGACACCGTTTTCAGAACGTTTTACTTTGTCTACTTCTTCTGCCTGTGCCTGAATAGACATATTTTTGTGGATGATACCGATACCACCCTGACGTGCCATTGCGATCGCCATGCGGTGCTCTGTGACTGTATCCATCGCAGCACTCATCATAGGAATGTTTAATGTGATCTTGCTTGTCAGTTTTGTAGTCAAAGTGATCATATCGGGTGTCACTTCAGAATACTGCGGAACCAACAGCACATCGTCAAATGTAATGCCTTCACCAATAATCGTACCCATTTGTTTTTATCCTCGCTTTCTTATTTTGAATTCTTTGAATCCGATTTTTTATAATTCTGACATCCCAGGGTGTTTTACGGATATCAGATGAGTGTATCGTTAATGTATCTATGATACAAAAAATGAAAAACAATGTCAATGGAACGCACAAACTTAATATTGTAAAAAAATGAGAGTTAAATATTTTGTTTTTCGTGAAATTGTGCTACACTCTAAAAAGTAAAAATTCAGAATGAACTAAGGTGGTAAAAAATGGAGTTTCGACCCTGTATAGATATCCATAATGGCAAGGTCAAACAGATTGTCGGCAGCAGTCTGCGTGATACAGGCGATACGGCGGCAGAAAATTTTGTGAGCGAACGCTCAGCGGCAGATTATGCCACGTTGTACCGGACGAGGGGGCTGCGCGGTGGACATGTGATTCTGCTCAATGCGGTGAATTCCGAATATTATGCAGTTACCAAGGCACAGGCACTCGCGGCACTGGCTGCATATCCGGGCGGATTGCAGATTGGTGGTGGTATCACGGCGGACAATGCCGCTGATTTTATTGCAGCGGGAGCCAGCCATGTGATCGTCACATCGTATGTATTTGCGGATGGACGGATACGCTTCGACCGGTTGGAGCGGCTAGTAGAGGCAGTCGGAAAGGAGCATCTGGTACTCGATCTGAGCTGCAGGAAACAGCCCGATGGCGATTATTATGTGGCGACGGACCGGTGGCAGAGACTGACAGAGGAACGTGTCTGTCCGCAACTGTTTGATCGGCTGTCTGGGTATGCAGATGAGTTCTTGATCCATGCGGTGGATGTCGAAGGCAAGGCGCATGGCATCGAGCAGGAACTGGTGACTATGCTCGGCAGCTGGGACGGTATCCCGGTGACCTACGCAGGCGGGGTGAGTAGTTTTGCAGATCTCGATGAGCTGCGCACACTCGGAAACGACCGGGTGAATGTCACGATCGGCAGCGCTCTCGATCTGTTTGGGGGGCAGCTTCGCTTTGATGAGGTATGCCAATACATATAATATTTATGTGAGGCGGCAGCCACAGTAGTATCCCGATCAGGCTGCTCCGGTTGCCCGGCGGTGTCTCGCTGTCTCTTCAGCCTTGGCTCTTATGTGTCCTTCGCACACATAGCCTGCGGCTTTCAGATATGACAGGAAGAGCGTTATCAAATCGCTCGCACTTCGCCGGACAAAAGTCGCAGCTGACGAGAACTACTGCAACTGCCGCCGCAGCGCGAGCAAAGTCATGTCTGATTTTGCTGCCTTTGCACGATGGAGATGAGACTCCAAATTGTGGAAGCCTTTGCTGACACAATTTTGTTTTGCGGAGGCTCATCGGAATGATTCGTGCAACGAAAGCAAAACAGATATGCTTGCGGGAGCTGCGGTCTCACATAAATATTATGTTTATATTCGCTCGCATACCTCATCAAAGCGAAGCTGCCCCCCAAACAGATCGAGAG
>JBNMKT010000002.1:0-39786 GCA_050874485.1 bacterium | reverse complement strand
CGGCATTGTCCGCATCAGTATCCTCTGCGTTTGTTTCGGGATTCTCTGCTCCGGTATCTGTTGCATCAGTATCTGTAGCCTCGGTATCAGCAGTTTGATCTGCCACAGGCTGCGTATCCGTCGCTGTACTTCCACACGCGGTCAGCATCGAAGTACTGAGCGCAGCTACCAATAATAAATTTACTAATTTTTTCTGTTTCATGATATGTCCTCCTCAAAAATAGAAATGCCGCAGTTAGTTCTCGCTAACTACGGCACTCATTCTAAAGGATTCCATTTCAAATTACAATGACTGAACAGGCTATTTTCTATCCATTCGGACTTCTTGATTGACGTTTCTCAAGCAGCATTTTCTATAAAATCAATTTGCTGTCAGACCTTCTCATTTGGATGTTTTCTGCGATATGCACTCGGCGTGATTCCATACGCTGTAGAAAAAGCCGATGTGAATTTATTGGGATTCAGATAACCGATCTGCGCGGCGATCTCACCGACCGTCAGAGTGCTTTCTCTCAACAGCCGCTCCGCCACCTGCAGCCGGTACAGCTTCATATAGGCATAGACAGAGTCTCCATAGACACCCTTAAAGCACTTTTTTAGCACGGTGGGCGAAAGTTCATAGCGCTCTGACAGCTCCTCGATCGTGTAATGTTCATTGTAATGCTCGATCAGAAACGCATGCATCCGTTTGACCGCTGCGATCTGATTCTCGGAAAAATGCACCGGCTCCGACCGCTCTCCGACAGGATCCAGCCCGGTGAGCATGAGCAGCAGTTCCAGCACTTTCACACGGATATAGCCCTCCCGGATCTGCTCCGGCACAGTATACAACTCCGAAAATATATGCTGCACGGTCTGGTTTGCACGAACCAGCGTAAAATCCCGCATATTTGCCAGTTCCCTGATCCGGTCGATATCTACAGATAACAACTCCAGCACATGTCTCATATCATCCGTGATCCCTGAAAAATCGATCGTGACCGTAATCCCATGATAATGCGCGGTCGGAAACTCCGACTGGTGCGAGCGATCCTGCAGCGAACAATACGACAGATCACCTGCCGCCATATAACAATACTGATGCTCTCCAAACAGACACTCACATCTGCCCTCTTTACAATAATTGATCTCCATCACACCGGAAGCGGGCTGCTGCGATTTATTGCAATACGCCATATGCATATCGTTATAGACCAGCTCCATCCCCGGAAACACTTCATAGAGTGTAATGTCTCCGACACCGCTCTCATTCTCGAGGTGAAAACGGTTATACATTGTACCATCACATTTTTCATGAACTGCCGCGCCGTAGAGATCGATACTGTTGAACCGTCCCTCCGGCACAGACAGCGTACCATTATGATCTGATGACGCGGCCGCCTCTAAGATATGTTTTGCCAGTTCGTATGGATTGTTTCCGGTCATTTCAGATGTCCCCTCTTTTTCAATACTGCAAATGCAATGAGACATACGATAACGGACAGCAGCGAACCGCCCGGCGCTGCCAGTCCCATCGGATATAGATTATCCGGGAAATACAAGGATGCAAAATAGGCACCTGGAATACGCACACATATAATCGATAAGATCGTATATAAAAACGGGATGCCCGACATTCCATACGCACAGAAATATCCGCTAAAGCAGAAATGGATACCAGCGATCGCACAGTCCCAGATATACGATCTGATATACTGCTCTCCCATCACGACCACCGCCGCATCCGCAGTAAACAGAGCTACCATATCACCACCGGCGAACTGTGTGATGATGCCGATCACCAGTCCGAATCCGATCGCCATACAGATCGCATAACGCAGCGTCGCTGTTGCCCGGTCATGCTTTCCGGCACCGATATTTTGTGCCGAGAGCGCAGAGACCGTAGAGAGCATGGTCGAAGGCACCAAAAATACGAGACTGATGATTTTCTCCACGATGCCCACCGCAGCAGCGTCACTCAGGCCTCTGCGATTGGCAATCACGGTGATCACAATAAATGAAATCTGCACGAAACCGTCCTGCAGTGCCACCGGCATACCGATCTTTAATATCTGTCGTATTGTGTCCATCTGCGGTCTGAAATCTGATCTGCCTGGTGTGATCCCGATCTTGCGCCTGATCACCACCCAGAGTGCTACGATGACACTGAGCGTCTGTGACAAAGTGGTGCCGAGTGCTGCCCCGGCGGCACCCAGATGCAATCCTCCAATAAACACATAGTCCAGCAAAATATTCGCACCACAGGCGATCGCGATAAAATACATCGGGCTTTTCGAATCACCCAGTCCCCGAAAGATCGAGCTGATGATATTATAGGCCGTAATAAACGGAATTCCGATAAAACAGATCGTCAGATATGTAACCGTGCCGGCGACCGCCTCCTGTGGTGTCGACATGACTGCCACAATCGGCCTCACAAGCAGGAGCAGCAATGCGGTCAGCACAATCGATACTCCCATGAACAGACTGATCGTATTTCCTACAGTACGGGATGCCTGTGGCAGATCTTTTCCTCCGACTGCCCTCGCGATCAGCACGGTCGAACCCATCGCCAGCCCCACGATCATGACTGTGACCATATGCATGACCTGACTGCCTACGGAAACCGCTGTGATACAATCAGCTCCGTAAAACTGCCCGGTGATAAACAGATCCGCCAGCCCATATAATGTTTGCAAAAAGTATGACAATAGATACGGCAATGAAAAATATACGATATTTTTGAACACACTGCCTGTCGTTAAATCTCTCTCCATGTGTCTTTCACGTCTGTCCCGGTTGACCCAGGACAGATGCTTTCTCCCTTTCCGATGCGCAGATTATCGCGGATTTTTCATTTTGTCTCCGACAAACCAGTAGTCGCACACCGATCCCCCACTGATTAATGTCTGTTCCCTGTGCAATTTGAGATGCATGAGCTTTGCTGTCAGATGGTCAATATCGCACATGACCGGCAGCACCTCCTCGTAGCCCTCTCTTCTCGCAAAGGTGTTGAGCGGACACTGCGTAAAATGATAATAGAATCCGTCCTTATGCTTCGTCTCGTCAAAATTAAAATCCCATGAGACTGCTTTATACTGCGGATGTTCTTCGAGCCATGCAGCATCTTTTTCCATCATCGCACGAAGTCGTTTCATACCGCTTTTCTTATTTCCATTGATGAACAGTCCCACCAGCTTCAGAGCCGGAATCGACATCAGTTCCATCGTAATCTTTCTCAGATCATTGATCGAGATCCTGCCGTCCGCAGCTTTCCACAATGCTAGGAAAACCAGGCAGGAATATGTATTTGATGCCATCGGATTATCGGCACCGATATCATCGGCACGTTGCAGCATATCGCGATACACCACTTCTGTCTTTTTCACCAGACTCTTTGTATATGCCCTCCCATAGTGCCGCCTCAGACTGATCTTTATAAAAGGCATCATCGCACGGAAATACTTATCGGTATACTTCATCATGAAAAGTCCCTCCTCTGGTCGCTTTGAAATAGATTTGTTTGTTGCAGATGCATCCAATTAGATGTTACTAACCAATCTGATTATAGCACACGCGAAACTAAACTAAAACAGAAACTCCATCAATAAATGGAAATATCGTCTAAACAGTTCTGAAACTTAGCGAAACTTAAAATCTATTATATTATCACTAAAAAAGCACTGTAAACCTCAAAATCAATCCGTTTTCAGTGCTTTTTCTATACAATTCTATCTAAATTTAACTTATCAGTTTATTCGATTGAAACTTAGCGAAACTTAAATCATGCCCAATAAGGAACATACTTTTTATACCTTGGTGCAGTATCAGGATCCATTACTTTAATATATCCTCCTTCAACAGCACTGGTAAGAAGCCGCGAAGCCTTTGCCTTCTCTTTTTCTCCCAATCCGAATATCTTTCGAATATCAGAATTAGAAATTCCCTCAAAATTCACATATGCCAGACACGCTTGCATATAACATGTTCTCATCCGATCTTCTTTTGTGGTTAATTCAAATGGTACTTTGGCAAACAATATGGCTTTTGTAAACTGATTATTTTGATTCTCAATCCTCGGTGCAAGCAACTCATTTTTACCAGTTGCTTCAATGATCTTATCATAACCACTGCCACGTTCCTCGCATATACCACATTTATGCATAAATCCGGCAATATTTTCATTTCTGGATATAGGCACCGAGTCTACAATTCTTTCGATTGCTACTAATGGTGCACCAGCATTAGAAAACTCAATTCGGTTTTTAAACACCTCCACCATTGGATTTGTCCCTCTTTGCTGAAGGTCCTGATGTATCATAACATTCGCCAACAGCTCACGAATAGCTATTTCCGGGAAACTGACAACAGCTTTCCTGGTAGCGTCTACAATAACCTCTTTCTGTGGAATAATCGTCATTATATACTGTACAATTTCTTCGTATGAAAATGCATAACCTGCGCAAAATTCCTTTTCTCTGATAGCATCCAGTCTGGAATTCTCCTTATACCATATCACCCTAACGGTTTTCCTATGCAACGACTCAAATCTCTTCAAATCTTTTGCAATCATCAGCGCTCCCATGTTCGTGATATCCCATGTACCAGCATCATTTCTTTTTATAAATTTTTCATGCTGTAAATCTTCTATCACCTTATCCCGATTTCTTGGAATTGGCATTTCCATTTTATCATAATACCTTGAGTAATCTAGCAATGACACCATTTCATCTTCATCTAAATTGCCCATCGCAATTCGCAGTTCATATGGTGTAGAATCAAATGTTCTCCATAGTTCTCTTTCTTTATCAGGATACTCTTTTAAATTCTTCTTATTTGTTCCAATTCGTACATATTCACTTCCCGCAAATTGCACCGGCTGTTTTTCTGCACAAGGAATTTCCAACAATACAACCATACCTTCATCCATTGGAACTTCAAAAAATCGAAAATTGATTCTTGGTGAGAGCATCCTGGAAAGCCAAGCCTCCAGTTCCTCATTTCCCTTTTTCATCTTACGATACTGAAATTCAGTTCCCACAATTTTATGTGTTATATCATCCACGCCCCAAACCAGATATGCTTTGGGGCGCTCATACAACGCAGCCGAATTACTGAGAGCCGAAATATATTCACCGATCATTTGTGGCTGCTTATTATTACATTTAAATTCTACCCACTCTGTCTCATCTGGCAGCTTTGCAAGCTCTCGGACAAGACTTTGCATATATTCGATTGACCGTATTGCCATGAAATATTTCCTCTCAATTTGTTAATTGTTATTTAGATACTTGCGCTCATTATATCGTGATTTCATCACTCAATAATATCGCCGTTCGTCAAATGCTAATAAATTTGCATTTTCCTCACTTGCGCTCATTATATCACATTTTTTCCAATCTCATACGCATATATTTTCACTTTTTTTCTGATCTCATTTTATGTTTTGTTACATTTTCGCCACCTTTTCCATCTTCCGCTGAAACCAGATATAGAATACCACATTCAGCGCGATTCCGAATATAGTCGCTGCCGGTGCCGCGAATCCGATCTTTGTAAGGCTCGCATCCGGCTGGATACTCATATAATATGCCAGTGGCAGACGGACGAGCAATGTCTGTGTCAGTCCCTGTATCATGACCCACAATGTCTGGTCATGTCCGTTAAAATATCCGACCATGCTAAAGAGAACCGCTGTCACAATGGATTCCAGTGCAAAGCCCCGGAGATAATCATAGCCTTTTTGTACTACAGCTGCATCTGTGGTAAATATTCCGGTAAGCATGTCCCCTTTAAACAATACCAGTGTAAATACCATGCAGCCAATCACAAGACCGACTCCGATCCCGCAGCCCATCGCCTGTCTGGCTCTCTTTTCTTTGCCGGCACCCACGTTCTGCGATACAAATGATGCCATTGACTGCATGAGGGAACTCGGAACCAGCATTGCAAAGTTTACGATCTTGCACGCGACGCCATAGCCGGAAGACGCCTCTAATCCCAGTCGGTTGACAAATGCACACAGCACAAGGAATGATAGCTGTGTGAGGAATTCCTGCAATGCGAGCGGCAGTCCGATCTGAAATGCCCGCTTACACTGTTCATTCATGTGAAAGTCCTTCTTCGTGATCTGAAAGGGCTGTTTTTTCTTCAGAAGCAGTCCGAGTGCCAGCAATACACTCACTGCCTGCGCGAGCACGGTCGCGATAGCTGCTCCTGCGGCATCCATATGGAATCCTGCGACAAGCAGCAGATCCCCCACGATATTGACCGCACATGCAACGGCTACAAATATGAGCGGTGAGTTGCTGTCGCCCAGTCCTCTGAATATCGCCGCTAGGACATTATAAGCCACGATAAAGAAGATTCCGCCTCCGCAGATGCGCACATAAGTTGCCGTCAGGCCTACCGCCTCCTGCGGCGCCTGCATGAGCACAGCAATCGGATGTGCCAGTGCGATCATGACCACGAATAGTACCAGTGATATCCCTGCAAATGCGATCGTCGTGCCACCGATCACAGCTCCGATCTGGTTCTGCTTCTGTTCCCCGATATATCTGGCGATAAGCACTGTGATACCCATCGAAAACTGTGTGATTACAAATGTAACGAGATTGAGCACCTGGCTTCCGGTTGATACGGCGGACAATCCCTGTGTCGTTCCAAATCTCCCCACGACCAGCAGATCAACCGCGCCATACGCGGCCTGCAGTACGAGCGCTCCGAGTATCGGGATCATAAACGGTATCAGCTTTGCCAGTATATTTCCCTGTGTAAAATCTGTTTTTGAACTGTTTTCTGCCTTACTCAATGTCAACTCTCCTTTCGCTCATGACCTTGTAAAATTTTCCAATCGTCTCGATCATGCAGTCTGCCTCCTCATCACTGATATCAGACAGATACACACTCAGACGGCTGTAATAATCCTTATCATACTTTTCGGATAATGCCTCGCCCTGATCTGTCAGCGTGATATAGACGATCCTTCCATCATCTTCTGATACGATTTTTTTCAGATATCCTTTTGCCTCCATCTCCTTGACCGTCCTGGTCACACCAGGTCTCGGCAGGCCCAGATAGTCACTGATATCTGATACCTTAACCTGTCTGTCCCCACTCTGCAGCTGATGTATCACATCCATATACTGGATATATGCCGGGGTGACACCCTGGGGCAGCTCCGGCAGCAGTTCCCTGATTCTTTTTGCCAGATAGCATGCATCGAGCATTCTTTTTATCTTGTCCGGTTGCATAATCATTTCCTTTCCTATCATTATATAATTACCTTTGTTAATTATCAATGGTAATTATATGAATAAAAAAATAGAATGTCAATACTTTTTATTACTCACCTGCATAATTCGTAAAATACTACATGTGCCTCCGCATCCGTCAACGGTATATTCACGCGTCCTGCGTATGGTTCGTTTCCGCGATAAAAATAATCCGTCGTAAAACACGGCAGCGAGGATGCATTGACCAGCTCATCAAATACGCCAGCATCTGTCTGCACCAGAAATTTCGATGCCGGCATCTTTTCCCGGCAAAGTGCATCCCAAAAGCCGAGCTCTGTGCGCAGCAAAAAGTTAAATCCGTTGATCTGTGCAAAGTTCAGTGCCTCATAGCCTGCCAGCTCATGCTCCTGCGGCACACACACATACAGCTGTTCCCGCATACATTCCTGTCCACCTTCCACCGGAAATGGGAGAATCGCAATATCACACGATCCCTCCTCCCATGCAGCCATCACTTCCTCATTGCAGCAGATCGCAGAGGATACCATCATTCCGTCATGCTGTGTATTCAACTGCCGTAATAATTCCCACAGTGGTGCCGGCGCACACGATCTGACGACGATCGTCCGTCGCCTGGTATCAAAGGCACGTACATCCGATATGGTCTGTGCAGCTTCCTGTAAGAGTCTGCGCCCACACTCCACCGCCATCTGCCCATTCTCGTTCAATGCGATCTTATTTTTACCCCGGATAAATAAGGGCACTCCAAATGCTGCTTCCATATGCTGCATCGCGCGCGTGACCGAGGGTGTCGACACATGAAATTCCTCTGCCACTTTTGATAAAGTACCCAGTTCACCGAATGCGACCAGCTGTTGCAGTTCATATAGATCTAACATAAGCGTTATAAAATCCTCCCCAGATAATAAACATTACTCCGGATGAACGGATTCTATCCGAAGCATCCGATAACCAATCCCTATATGCGTTTGAATATATTGAATCCCATCCTTATCCGGTTCCAGTTTTTTTCGTAACGTGGCCATAAAAACCCGCAAGGAAGCCACATCATTATCCAGACTGCGTCCCCATATCTGCTGCGTAATATAGGTATGTGTCAGAACCTTGCCCACATTGCGTGATAATATGCACAACAGTTTGTACTCTATCGGTGTAAGATGCAGCTCATTTCCTCTCAGGTACGTGCAACCAGCCGTATAATCAATCTGCAGCTCCCCATTGGTAAACACCGCCAGTTCTTGTCCATCCCCATTTTGAAGAATAGCCAGCCGTCTCTGCGTAACCCGGATACGCGCCAACAATTCTTCCACCGAAAAAGGTTTGGTGATGTAATCATCTGCGCCTGCATCCAGCGCCTCTATCTTGTCAGCATCCTCACTGCGCGCGCTGATAACGATAATCGGCATATTTGACCATGTGCGGATCCTTTTTATAACCTCCACGCCCTCCATATCCGGCAGTCCCAAATCCAGCAATATCACATCCGGATTATACGAAGATGCTTCCAACAGTGCCGATGCACCATTCTCAGCGGTCAGATATTTATACTCATGTGTTTTTAATGTGGTGACAATCAGATTTCGCACCAGCCGATCATCCTCCACGACCAAAATCAGCAATTTATTCATTTAATGTTACCTCGCTCAGCGGTAAAGTAAATCGAAAGATACATCCATGTGGTTCATTATCTGTCAGCGTCAGTTCTCCCTCATGCATCTCTACAATGGAATGGCAAAGCGACAGCCCCAATCCCAGACTGCGCTGGCTATCTGCTATGGTATGATTCCCTGTATAGAACATCTCAAATATATGTGGCTTCATATCGTCTGGGATACCATCACCATTATCAGCTACACTGATCTGCGCCCGGCCCTCTTTTTTGATCGCTTCAATCCAGATCTTAGAACCCCGGGGCGTATATTTTACTGCATTATCAATCAAGTTGACAAGCACCTGTATAATCAGTCTGACATCCATCCGGGCAAGTATCAGTTCTTTGCATTCGACCATAATCTGATGCCCATCATGCTTTCGGCTGATATGACGCATAGACTCTGCGATCACTTCATCTACCAGTTCATCCGTAAATCGAAGTTTCAATCTATCATCATTCAACCGGGTGATCGATAACAGATTTTCCACCACACCCGTCAACCACTCGGCGTCATCATAGATATCTGTGTAGATCTGCTGCCTGGTAGCATCGTCCAGTCGATCTCCATTGCAAAGCAGCATATCTGCATTTCCCGAGATCGTACATAATGGCGTTCGTAAATCATGAGAGATTGCCCGCAGCAAATCCGCACGCAATTGTTCGTTTTTAGCCAAAACTGCCATCTGTGCCGAAAGCTTTGTATGATTCTTCAGTTTTGCTGCCAGCGTTCCTGTAATAACCGAGGCAATCAGCATAATTGCGAATGTGACCGGATATCCAACCGCATAGATCTGAAATGACATTCTGGGCTCTGTCAGGAAAAATCCAAAAAGGAACACACTCAGCACAGATCCTACAATACTGCAAAGATATCCATTTGTCAGAATCGAAGTAATCAATACACCTAAAATATAGATTGTAACAACATTTGTATCATCAAAGTGAAGCTGTTGAAATAAAAAACCTATCCCCGTGCAGACCGCAAATATCAATATTGTCAGCAAATAATCTCTGACAGATGGTTTCTCAATATATAGCCGTCGCTTCTCTTTGGAATCCTGATTACCTAAATATGAAAACATTTCTGTATCTTCTTATACTCTCCCAGAACTAATAACGTAATATTCGTCGTCAAATAAGTGTCAGGAGAAATTGCTACGCTGATTTCTCCATTACTTTTGATTGCAATAATATTAATATTATATTTTTTTCGGATATCGAGCTCACCTACCGTCTTTCCAATCCACTCTTCCGGCACCTCTACCTCAAAAATCGCATTGGTGGCATCCAGTTCCATATAATCGAGAATATGATCATCTGTATATCTTATGGATGCCCATTTTGCCACCTGTTTTTCCGGATACACCACATGATCTGCTCCATTTCTCAGAAGAAACTTTTCCTGCACATCACGTTCTGCACGTGCAATCACCAGCTTTGCACCCAATTCCTTAATCAAAGATGTGGTTTCCAATGAATTCTGAAAATCTCCTCCAATGGTAACAAAACACAGATCATAATTGCCTATGCCAAGTGATTTCAAAAACTCCGCATTTGTGCTATCACCGATCAATGCCCCTGTCACATATGGCAGCACCGCATTCACACGTTCCTCATTGATATCGACCGCCATGATCTCATGCCCCAGCTCACTCAACTGCCTGGCAACATGTCTTCCAAAACGGCCCATTCCGATAATCAAAATATTTTTCATCCTTTTATTTCCTCCCTGTTTAACAGCTATCCGACCGTGATATGATCTAACGGATACTTTGCATTTATCGTTCCTTTATTAGAAAGCACGGCATAGATCAATGTCAAACCGCCAACGCGGCCCAAAAACATGAGAATCACTAATATGATCTGTGAAAATATATGCAATCCTGATGTAATGCCAAGTGTCAGTCCCACAGTACCGACCGCTGACGCGGCCTCAAATAAACAGACAGCCAACGGTAACCCTTCATAAACACTAATTGTCATACCACCAGCCAAAAACAAAGTCAAATACATCATGACAATTGTTACCGCATTCCTGACTACATGCATGTCAAGCCGCCGTCCGAACACTTCTACATTTTCCTGATTTTTGAATGTTGTGAATGCATTTAATATCAGGACAGCGAATGTCGTGGTCTTCAGACCTCCCGCTGTAGAACCCGGTGACCCACCAATCAGCATCAATACAATCATGACCGCCTGTGACACGTCTGTCATTTCAGATAAGTCCACCGTATTAAATCCTGCGGTCCTCGTTGTCACAGATTGAAACAGCGATGCAAGCAATCGTTCTCTGACAGGCAGCCTCGTAAAATCATTCACGAAAAACCACACCGCCGGTATCATAATCAGACATGCGCTCGTCACTAAAATAACTTTGCTCTGCATCCGGTAATGTTTTAAATGAAATCTGTGCGTACAAATATCATCCCAGGTGAGGAACCCGATACCACCAATCACTATCAGCAGCATCAACACAATATTCACAGGCAGCTGATCCGCATATCCGGTCATCGAGACAAACGGTTGTCTGACCGTTCCCATCAGGTCAAAACCGGCATTGCAAAATGCTGATACGGAATGAAATAGCGACAGCCAGATGCCCTTTCTTTCATAATCCCTGCAAAAAAACGGAAGCAGCAGAACAGCCCCCACTAATTCTATCAAACATGTCCCCTTTAAAATAAATCTTGTCATTTTGACGATGCCTCCGACCTGTGGAGCCGAAATGGCATCCTGCATCGTACTACGCTGCATCAATGATATCTTTCTCCCTGAGAACATCACCGCGGCGGTAGCGACCGTCACTACACCCAGACCACCGATCTGTATCAGTATGATAATGATCGCCTGCCCAAATGCAGACCAGTAGCTTCCTGTATCCTGCACGACAAGCCCTGTCACGCACACTGCCGATGTCGCTGTAAACAGCGTCTCATGAAAAGGTGTTACTACTCTGCTCACTGTCGCAACCGGCAGCATTAAAATAAGTGCCCCCAAAAGTATCACACCAGCAAATCCTGCAATGATCACCTGAAATGAGGTTAAATTCTTTTTCTTGTGTAACCCTATCGGCATAACGCCTTCTTCCTCCTGCTTTTATAAATAATTTCTGTATCATTATAAATAATGCACCTCAAAGATAGTATAAGTTTACCTCAATCCGTATTAAGATTGTATAAAGGAACGTCCGTCTGTTTGTCTTTTTTCTTAACCTCTGATTCTACATTTCATTTTATGAAAAGCATATTGCAGTATTTATAGTGTACTCCTGCAAAAATCTGTTGTAAAGTGAGAACAACAACACAAACACACATTTCAGTAACAGTTCAGCCATCACCAGGAAAACGCCATCAGGCGTCTTTGCGAATGGCGCAGGCTGAACTGTTATGTATTTCAAAAATTTGGAGGTATCATCATGGAATATGTAACTTTGAATAATGGAATCAAGATGCCCAAACTCGGATACGGTGTCTATCAGACACCTCCGGAAGATACGAAGCGCTGTGTTCTCGATGCGATTGAGATCGGCTACCGCAGTATCGATACCGCACAGGCATATAATAATGAAGAGGGCGTCGGCGCAGCACTGGCCGCATCCGGCCTGCCCCGTGAAGAATTTTTCCTGACTACAAAAGTATGGATTACAAATGCAGGCTATGAAAAGGCAAAAGCCTCAATCGAAGAATCTATGAAAAAATTGCAGACAGATTATCTTGATCTGCTGCTCATCCATCAGCCGTTCGGCGACTACTATGGCACTTACCGTGCGATGGAAGAACTGTACCATGCAGGAAAGCTGCGCGCCATCGGTGTGTCAAATTTTGGACCTGACCGTTATCTGGATATCGAGCATTTTTCTACTGTAAAGCCTGCCGTCAACCAGATTGAGACACATGTGTTCCAGCAGCAGAAAACTGCTAAAAAATATCTGGAAAAATACGGCTGCCAGATCGAATCCTGGGGACCGTTCGCCGAAGGCCGCAGCGACATGTTCACCAATCCGGTATTGACAGACATCGGCGCCAAATATGGCAAGACCGCTGCACAGACTGCACTCCGTTTCCTGATCCAGAGCAATGTCGTTGTCATTCCGAAATCTGTGCATCAGGATCGCATGCAGCAAAACTTTGAAGTCTTTGACTTCACACTCACCCCGGAAGATATGAGTGCCATCGCAGCCCTCGACGGAGGCGAGAGTCTCTTCTTCTCACACTATGCCCCTGAGACAGTCGAGTGGTTTATGTCGATCGTATAGGTATAATTTTTAACAGCACCCTCTATGTTACGTGTCCAACGCACAGACATAGAGTGTGTTGTTTTCTGTGTCATAGATCCCGAGTGTAAAATTGAACGAGCTGCGATGAAACATATCCGCACCACTAGCCATCCCCGGATCTGCTCCCCGGTCAATCAAAATATAATAACCTTCATTCACAGCTGGCAGCAAAGAACGGCCTTCGCTATCCGTCAGATAATTCTCTAGCGTGCCCACAGGAGCAGGCAGACTCCCACCTGCTGTCGCGGTAAACGGCTTCCACTGCGCATTTTCCTCAATCTGTCCAAGCACCTGCCCGTCAGGAACTTTTAATACGATGCAACTCGTGCCATCTCCATGAAATCCACCATGATCGTCATAATGTGACAGTTCCTGCGCATAAGCAATATCCACTCCGAGCTGCCTTGAAATTGTACCTACCGTGTCAAAAAAGCCATAGCCAGCCAGGAAAAATACAAACACAAGCATGATAACCAACATGCGATTTTTTGCCTTCATCATCAACCTCCTGTTACCCCATCTGTGAAAGATCCGGTGCTTTTTGGTCTTTTTAATTCCGCTTTGCTTTCACAACCACTTTACACCATTTTGTTTTGTTTCCACTCTTTACCTTGATGCGTACTACACCCGCTTTCTTCGCTCTGATCACACCATTTTTAGACACGGTTGCGATCTTTTTATTTGATGACGTAAACGAGATCCGGTCTGTACTTCCGGCATTTACATTCACCCTCAGACGGTAGTTTTTTCCTTCCTTTAGAGTCACTTTGATCTTTCCCAGCGTCATTGCTGTGGTATGAACTGTCTCATCCTGGTTGTCGTTATCATCATTGTCAACAGGCTGACTCTTTTTTAGGATTCTGAAAACTTCTGTCCTTTGTCCACTGAAATTACCCTTTCCCTGAATGTTGGCAACAGCATTTCCAGGCTCAATGTTATTACTGTATATAACCACGTAATCCACATTTTCTGTCAATGTCTTTCCGTTATAGGTCAGATTCAACTTCGGTGTAAGTCTCTGCCCTGTATATTCCTGGGCAGCAATTTCCCCTACAGTCACTTCTTTGAGTGAACGGGATATAATCCGGAATGTCTTGCTGGCAGTTCCCGCATAGGCACCAATTCCAGTAACCGTAACTGTGGCAGTCCCTGCATTGACATTATTGGTATAGGAAACCTTATAGTCCACATCTTTCTTTAAACTTTTCGTTCCCACCCGCACGTACACTGACGGTGTGATCTCCTTTCCCGTATAGGTCTGGTCAGAAATCGTACCAACGGTCAGCTTGGAAGTCTTTGCCACAATCTTAAATGTTACTGCGGTTGTTCCCGCAAAATTGCCTTTTCCTGTGATGGTTGCAGTCGCGGTTCCTACATTGATATTATTGTTATAAGAAATGGTATAATCCGTTCCTTTTTTCAAAGTCTTATATTTATAAGACAGACTGACGGATGGCTCGATGGCCGTTCCACTGTATGTCTTATCTGTAATCTTTCCGATACTAACCTGGCTGATCGCACACGGCAGGATCTTAAAATTCGTTGTATACGATCCTTTATAGACTCCTCTTCCCGTGATTCTCACAGTGGCGGTTCCTGCGTTTGTGTTATTGCTGTAAGAGATCACATAGTCCACATTTTTCGTAAGTACCTTCGAGCCATCTCTTACTACTACTGTCGGAGACAGTGCAGAACCGGTATACGTCTGATCTGCGATCGCATCTACCGAAATATCTGCCTGCTGTGCAATCTTAAATGTTACCTCCTTGGTTCCCTCAAAATTCCCCTTTCCGGTAATGATAACTGTAGCAGTTCCTATATTGACATTATCCTTGAAAGCCACTGTATAATCCGTTCCCTTTTTCAAGGTCTTATTATTATAAGTGATGGTAAATGATGGCTGAATTGCTTTTCCACTGTAGATCTGGTCTGCAATCTTACTGCAGACAGTCTGCCCGATTGCACACGGAACGATCTTAAAGTTTGTCTCACAAGACCCCTTATACGCTCCTATTCCTGTTATTTTTGCAGAGGCAGTTCCCGGATTAGTATTATTACTGTATAAAACGGTATAATCCACATTTTTGGTAAGTACCTTTGAACCGGCTTTTACGACAACATCCGGCATCAGTTCAGAACCGGTATATACCTGATCTGCGACCGGATCCACAGAAAAATCTGTTTTATCCGGCTTATCTGCACTATCATCTTTAGCGCCGACCGTAATCGTGCAATAAACATCGTCTCCAAACGGGTTCGATACCCATATCTTGGTTGTACCGCTCTTTAATCCGGTAATCACTGCACCATCCGACAGACTTGCAATCGTCTCATCTTCAATTTTGGCGGTACAGCTATTTTCCACAACACAGTCCTTCTGATATCCCCATTGATTCTTCACATTTAATGCGAGTGAAAAATCTGCCGTTACGCTCTCTCCGGCTTTCAGGCTGATATCGTTTTGATTCGTTTTGACTGCCGTGATATAAGACGGTGCAACATCTACATCCACGATCTGCGTACCATCAGCTGCGGCTGAACCCGTCCCATCCATGACCTTATCACCGAACTCCTGCACCCAGTAATGGCATCCCTGATATACCACATGACCGATTCCGACAGCCTTAAAGTTGGCACTGAGCATATTCCTTCTGTGTCCCTGTCCGGCGTAATGTTCGTTTTCTTCCTGCCATCCGTTAAATACCTCTGCTGCACTCGAATAACCGGCAGCAATATTTTCCCCCTCTGCCAGATATCCGGACAGATATGCGGTGAAACATTTCGTACCATTCGGTCTGGTATGATCATAGGAGAGCGCGATCTCTGCTGCCCGCATCATTGCGACACGCTCCAGGGCATAATCATACTGTAACTCTGTAGTCCGACACGATTGCTTTGTACTATCGGTCTGATCCCAGCACCACGCATCCGTGTCCGAAGTCCGGAATGCATTGATATCGGCAAGCATCGCACGTGCTTCTGACTGCCCATATGCCACCTTGATCTTCACAGGCTGTGTCGCGGCTGAGACCTCAGTCCCTCCCCAATACAATGAGGTAAAGATGATCATCATTACCATAAACACGCTGCATATTTGTTTCCATCTGCTTCTTTTACTCATGTCTATACCTCCTCCTTCATATTATCATGTGCAGGAATATTCGCAGTGCATCTCGAAAAATCTTCGATTTTCCTCGATGTCCGGGCATTCGCCCTATCACTCTCGATATATGCAGTTCTCCTCATGCCAGCATGATTGAACTGCATATTCTCGATTGGCACTGCTCATTGTTTGCGCTCATTATATCACATCTACTGACGGATGAATTTCTTTTTCAGCTGATTAACAAAAAAAAACTGGAAATTAGTTCTGTCCCCGCTGTATAATAGGCGAAGAAAATAAATAACTGGAAAGTGAAAATTGAGAGAGGTACTTACAATGACAAAAAAATGGTGGCATGACAAGATCGCTTATCAGATCTATCCGAAGAGTTTCTCGGACAGCAACGGAGATGGTATCGGCGATCTACGCGGTATTATTTCAAAATTAGATTATCTGAAAGAATTAGGCATCGATATTATCTGGCTCTCGCCGATCTACAAATCTCCCTTCGTTGATCAGGGCTATGACATCTCCGACTATTATGCAATTGCAGAAGAGTTTGGCACGATGGAAGAATTCGACGAATTACTCGCAGAAGCAAAAAAGCGTGACATGTACATTATTATGGATCTCGTGATCAACCACTGCTCAGACAAGCACGAATGGTTCCAGAAGGCTCTGGCTGACCCGGACGGTGAGTACGCAGACTACTTCTATTTCCGCGAGGGCAAAGACGGCAATCCACCCAGTAACTACCGCTCCTATTTTGGTGGAAACTGCTGGGAACCGGTGCCCGGTACCAACAAATACTATTTTCACATGTTCGCCAAAGAGCAGCCGGATCTCAACTGGGAGAATCCCACTGTGCGTCAGGCACTCTATGATATGGTCAACTGGTGGCTCGATAAGGGTCTGGCAGGATTCCGCATCGATGCGATCATCAACATCAAGAAAGATCTGAACTTTGTCGATATGGAGCCTGATGGTCCCGATGGACTGGCAAGCTGCTTTAAGATGGTAGATCGTGTGACAGGCGTTGATGAGATGCTGGAAGATCTAAAAATAAATACATTCCAGAAATACGATGCGTTTACCGTCGCAGAAGTATTTAATATGAAAGATGGCGATCTCGCCAAATTTATCGGTGAGAACGGCCATTTTTCCACAATCTTTGATTTCAGTGCACATCTGCTCACCGAACGCGGTGAGCACGGCTGGTATGATGCACCTGCACCAGACTTCAAAAAATGGCGCGAAACCATCTTTCACGCACAGCGCGAAGCACGAGATTGTGGTTTCCGGGCAAATATTATCGAAAATCATGATGAACCGCGTGGTGCATCACGCTATCTGCCGGAATATGCCCAGACTCCGGATGGTATCAAGATGCTTGGCACCGTAAGCCTCCTGCTGCGTGGTATTCCGTTTATCTATCAGGGGCAGGAGATCGGCATGAAAAACGCCACCTGGGACAGCGTCGATGCGTTCAACGACATCAATACCAAGGATCAGTACCACATCGCACGCGAGGCAGGACTGAGCGACGCGCAGGCTCTGGAGGTGTGCAACCGGCTCAGCCGTGACAATGCAAGGACTCCGATGCAGTGGAGTGATGACGCCAATGCTGGATTTACGACAGGTACACCGTGGCTGCCGGTAAATACCAATTATCAGACGATCAATGTCGCTGCACAGGAAGCAGATGCACATTCGATCCTGAACTATTACCGTCAGCTGACCGCTGTCCGCAAATCCCCCGAATATAAGGATGTATTTACTTATGGCGAATTTGTACCCACATATGAGGATACCGATACAGTCATGGCTTATTACCGGGTAAATGATACGCAGCGCATCCTCGTAGTCTCCAATTTCGGTAAACAGCCTGTGTCTCTGACACTCGAACATCCGGTAAAACGCATCATCCTGTCCAACCATGACCGTAAGGACTGCCCTGACCAGTCACTGACTCTGGATAGCTGCGAAGTACTCGTGCTGGAAACAGAATAACATTAGGGAGGAAATCTACATGAAATTAGATGTAATGGGGCTGCTCGGCGCGTGCTCCTACGCCCTCGACTGTGTGGAGGCAGAACTGACACAAGTCACCAATCAGCATTCAAAACGTGTCGCCTATCTGAGTGTGTGCATCGCAGAACAGATGCACATTCCGGAACGTGAATTACAAGATCTGGCAGTCTGTGCCCTGCTGCATGACAATGCGCTGACACAGTATATCCGCGAGGAACTGCATGGGGATATTACTTCTACAACGCCTGCCTCCGGCAGACCACTGATCGGTATTCACTGCTCTATGGGCGAAGATAATCTGAGGCAGCTCCCGTTTCTTACGGACGTGAAGGATGTCATCCTCTATCATCACGAGAACGCGGATGGCAGCGGTCCGTTTGGAAAGACCTGGCAGGAGGTCCCTCTATTCGCAAGGATCATCCATCTATGCGACCTGATGGATGTATTCTGCCGCGCCAGAACTTTCACGGCTGACACCTGGCAAAAAGCGAAACGATTTTTAACCGGTAACACTGACTCACTCTTTGATGCAGCATGCATAGATGCTTTTTTTGCCGCATTTACAGAGGCACATTTCTGCTCACTCGGCGATGATGATCTGGAGCGACGTTTATGGGATAAGATCCCTCGGATCAGGCAGGAGCTTGACTTTTCACAGATTCAGGCGCTGGCAGACTTTTTTGCGCGCATCGTAGACTACAAATCCCCATTCACGAGCACACATTCCATCGGGGTTGCCACGGATGCACAATTATTAGCGCGCTATATGGGATTTGATGAAGATACTGCAGAAAAAATGTATCTGGCGGGGGCATTGCATGATATTGGGAAAGTAGCGATCGGCAATGAAATCCTCGAAAAACCGGATCGGCTGACAGACGATGAATTTACCGTGATGAAGCATCACGCAGCATATACCTATTATATTTTATCGAATGTGGAAGATTTTGACGAGATCCGCGACTGGGCAGCCTTCCATCATGAACGGTTGGACGGCACTGGCTATCCGTTTCAAAAGACTGCTGCCGAGTTAAATACACAGGAGCGCATGATGGCATGTGTCGATATCTATCAGGCGCTGACCGAGAGCCGGCCATATAAAAAGGGTATGCCACATGAAAAAGCCAGCTCGATTCTGCATGATATGGCAGATCGTGGCTGGCTCGATAGCGACATCGTTGCTAAGGTCGATGGCTGTTTTGCGAATGCATAATGGAATTTTTGATCAGGTCAGCTAACGATGCAAACACCCTGTTCGCATACATCTGCTTGATCTCATGGCGGCTCAGACCGGTCACATCCGCATCGATCTCATATCCGTGTGCGATGTCACCTGTGACAATACAATAATATGCTTTTCCCTGAACACTGTCCGCATTATTCGGATCAACATTTCCGGTCGTACCGGTGATCCCGATGGCGATCGCAGTGTTCAGATTTTTCCTGGCGGTACGCGCCATTGCCTCAGCACATTCAGCAGAATAGACACCGTATTGCCTGATCACTTCCGCATCAACGCCGACGAGTATCTTCGTCTCATTCAGATACGTCACATATCCGCCCGGATAGATCGCAGATGCGCCTTCCGTATCCGTGATCATCGACGCAATCAAGCCGGAGGTACAGCTCTCCATCGTAGCTATCGTGGTCTGTGTGTCGATCAGTTTTTTTACAACCTGATTTACAATCTGGTCTGTTTGTTTCTGGTTCATCTGTTCCATTTACTCCAGCTGCCTCATTCACTTTCTGCTGTACACACGACAATATGTGTGCATTCCCGGTATCGCTCCGGACATTGCTCTGTCAGGATCACAGCATCTTCAAAACCACCGAATGTAACAGAACTGACGTTATCAAATTTCGTGGAATCGCACAGAATGTAACTCTGCTTGCACTGTTCTAATGCGGTCTGTTTGATCAGTGCCTCATTTGCATCCGGTGTCGTGAGACCTTCTCTGCGGCTCACACCGTTCACGCCAAAAAATCCCTTGGTAAAATGATAACGCTGCAGCATACCCATTGCCTGACTGCCGACGACAGCCTCCGTCGAGCCTTTGAGCTCACCGCCAATCAGATACACATGCATACCGCGCGCCGCCAGATGCTGCGCATGCATGACTGCATTCGTCACAAACGTGGCACTCGTCTCCGTGATCGCGTCCAGCATACATCCGGTTGTCGTCCCGGCATCCAGATAGACAAAATCCGACGGTTCGATCAGAGATGCCGCATAGGCAGCGATCTGCCGCTTTTCATCTATATTGCGATCCATTTTCTGCTCTACCGTCGGCTCTCTGGACTCAAAATTGAGATCCGATGCGACTGCACCGCCAAACACACGAACCAGGCGTCCCGCCTGATCCAGTGCATTGATGTCTCTTCTGGCAGTAGATTCAGAGATCTGGAATAATTCACAGATCTCTGCCACTGTCACACTCTTTTTTTGTTCTACGAGCTTTAATATCTCTTCGTATCGTTGTTCTGTCAGCATATATCTTCCTTATACATTCGAATCTATTCGCACTTTGACACATCCGTCTCACGGATAATCCTGCGCAGTGTCAAAATACGCCCGGGTGAGACAGATAATTCATCCACACCCATTTTCAGGAATGTCTGTGTCAGCTCCGGATCAGCCCCCAGTTCTCCACAGATACCTGCCCAGATGCCTTTCTTATGCGCATTGTCCACAACCATCTGTATCATACGCAGTACTGCCGGGTGATGCGGGTCAAAAAATTCATCCAGCTTTGTATTCTGACGGTCGATCGCCAGTGTGTACTGTGTCAGGTCATTCGTACCGATGCTGAAGAAATCTACCTCCCCGGCCAGCAGATCACTGATCATAACGGCCGCCGGTGTCTCTATCATGATTCCCTGCTCTACCTCACCATAATCGATTCCCTGCTCATCCAGTTCTGCACATACCTCTGCGACGATCTCTTTGATGCGCCGCACCTCTGATACACTCGTGATCATCGGATACATGACCGCAACTTTTCCGAATGCGCTGGCACGGAACAACGCGCGCAGCTGTGTCTTGAAGATCTCCGGCCGCGTCAGGCAGATACGGATCGCACGACAGCCCATTGCCGGATTTTCTTCTTTTTCCATCTCAAAATAGTCGCACTGCTTGTCGGCGCCGATGTCCAGCGTCCGGATAATGACACGCTTGCCTGCCATCGTCTGTGCAACCTGCTTATAGATCTGGAACTGTTCCTCCTCCGTCGGGAAATGGTCGCGCTCCAGATAGATAAACTCACTACGGAACAGACCGATACCACCCGCATCATTCTGGATCACAGTCGCGAGATCCTTGCTGTTTCCGATATTCGCATATAACAGGATCTTTTTGCCGTCCAGCGTCACATTTTCCTTGCCTTTGAGTGTCTCTAACAGCTCCTTCTGCTCCTGGAATTCTTTTTTCTTCTGTTCCAGCATCTGCATGGCCGCTTCGTCCGGCTCAACATATAATTTGCCCGCTGCACCATCTACCACAGCATATTTCCCATCCAACGCATCCATCCCATCGATATCCGTCGCAACCAGCGCAGGAATACTCATCGTGCGCGCCAGAATCGCTGTGTGTGAATTGAGCGAACCATGTACGGTCACAAATGACAATACTTTACTCTTATCCATCTGCACAGTCTCTGACGGTGCCAGATCATCTGCCACAATAATGACCGGCTCATCCGCAGCGATTCCGGCGCCACCGGCTCCGTTTAATATACCGATCACACGCTCGGAAATATCACGTACATCTGCTGCACGTCCCCGCATATAATCATCATCCATCGATGCGAACATCTGTGCAAAATTGTCTCCAGTCGATGCTACTGCATACTCTGCATTGACCTGTTCTGTGTGGATGATACTCTCTACGGATTCGTTGTAGTCATCATCCTCCAGCATCATCTGATGGACTTCAAAGATCGCAGCATTCGCTTCACCGATCTCCTGCAGTGCTTTCTCATACAACTGCTGCAACTGCTGCATTGCGGTATCACGCGCCTGCTGATAGCGTGCAATCTCTGCTTCTTCATCCGTGATCTTGATACGTTTTACCTGTTGGGCATCTTTCTTATATACGCGGATCTTGCCCATTGCAATTCCACCAAAAACACTCTTTCCCTCAAATATCTGCATAGCTGTTCTCCTATCTGGTCTCTGTCCACTGCGTCCACAGCAACATTCGCATAGCTCTGTCTGAACAGTAACCTTTTTACAAGTTAGCCTTCATAAATGCCTCGATTGCCTCGCATGCAGCGTCCTCATCTGCACCTTCAAAGGACATGGTCACTTCGTTACCGTTCTTTACTGCCAGTCCCATGATTCCGAAGATTTTCTTGCAGTCTCCGGTCTTGCCGTCTTTGGTGAGCTTGATTGCACACTCATACTTTTTGGCTTCCTTTACGAGATCTCCTGCGGGTCTTGCATGGATGCCCTCCGGGTCTGTGATTACATACTTAAACTCTCTCATGTTGTTGTCCTCCTTATATTTTTTTAATAATTTTTATTTTATATCAATCCGGGCTGTCTGGCTGCAGGCACCGTCGTATCCCGATCAATCTGCTCCGATTGTCTGTCGGTGTCTCGCTGTCCCTTCAGACTTGGCTCGATGTGTCCTTCGCACACCTAGCCTGCGTCTTTCAGTTACGGCACAAACCACGTTACAGTTTTGCTCGCACTTCGACGGACAAAAGTCGCAGTTGCCGGGAACGACTGCACTTGCAGCCGCCATCCCTACGTTATACCTTGTTTATAAAACTTATTTCATCATGTAACCCCCCGCAGCGCGAGCAAGGCATGTCTGATTTTGCTGCCTTTGCACGATGAAGATGAGACTTATGACTCGTGGAAGCCTCTGCTGAACACGAGTTAGGTTTTAAAAGGCTCATCGGAATGATTCGTGCAATAAAGCAAAACAGATATGCTTGCGGGAGCTGCGGTACTTATTTGTTATATTAACTATACCACATTTTTCTTCAGCAAACCAAGCAGCAATGTAGAAATTGCCGTACCAACGAGCAATGCCACCACGTACATCCAGGGGTTGCCGACTACCATGAATACAAAGATACCGCCGTGCGGTGCCATCAGCGTGCACTGGGATGCCATTGAGATCGCTCCTGCGACTGCTGAACCCGCAATACAGGCCGGCAGCACACGCAGCGGATCAGATGCCGCGTAGGGAATCGCTCCCTCTGTGATGAATGCAAGTCCCATGATAAAGTTCGTCGGTCCTGCCTCCCGCTCCTGCTTTGTGAATTTGTTTTTAAATAACAGTGTTGCGAGAGCGATTGCACAGGGCGGTGTCATACCACCGATCATAACGGCTGCCATAATATCATAGTTACCTGCTGCGATCGCGCCCACGCCGAATACATATGCTGCCTTATTGAACGGGCCGCCCATATCGATCGCCATCATACCACCGAGCACGAGACCAAGCACGACTTTGCTCGTCTGACCCATATTGGTAAGCATCGTATTCAGTCCGGTATTGATACCACCCATGATCGGCTCTACGATAAATGTCATGAGCAGGCCAATCAACAGAACTCCGACTACCGGATACAAGAGTACCGGCGCGATCTTTTCGATCGCCTCTGGCAGTTTCTCAAATGCTTTCCGGAGTAAACGGATAATAAATCCTGCCGCAAATCCGGCTACCAGAGCACCTAAAAATCCGCTCTTTCCATTATATGCCATCATACCGCCAACAAAACCGAGCAGCAGCGCCGGCCGGTCACCGATCGCCATACCGATAAATCCTGCCAATACCGGCAGCATAAAGCCAAATGCGGTGCCGCCGATTCCCTTGAGCAATGCAGCGACCGGAGTGATCGTTCCGAAATCTCCTCGCTGATCTGCGGGCAATGCGGCCAGATCTACGTTCAGTCCATCGATCAGGAATGCAAGTGCAATCAGAATACCGCCACCTACGACAAACGGCAGCATATGTGAGACACCATTCATCAGCCAGGTGTAGATCTGATGACCGACTCCGCCGCCCTGTTTGCCTGTCTGGGTCTCAGCACCTGCCGCTGCATCACGATACACCGGCACATCACCGGAGATTGCCTGTGCAACCAGCTCATCTGCCTTGCTGATACCATCGGATACCTGACGGATAATGACCTTTTTGCCATCAAAACGGCTCATCGGCACCTGCGCATCCGCAGCGATAATAATGCAGTCTGCCTCATCGATCTCCTGCTGTGTCAGCACATTTTTCGCACCGCCGGAGCCTCTCGTCTCCACCTTGATATAACAGTTTTTCGCCTTTGCCGCCTTCTCGATACCTTCGGCCGCCATATAAGTATGTGCGATACCGGTCGGGCACGAAGTGACTGCGAGCAGTCTGCAGGCTGCATCTGTCACCTCGCCCGTATCTGCCAGACGCTCATCGATACCGTTTTTCTCTGCATCTGCCTTGTCAATAATCTCCAGAAACTCATCTACAGAAGCAGCATTTCTAAGTGCATTGGAAAAATCCTCGTCCATCATCAGCACAGATAACTTGCTGAGTACATCCAGATGCACATTATCTTCGGTATTCGGTGCTGCGATCAAAAAGATCAGTGTAACCGGTTCGTCATCCAGCGCGTCAAAATCTACTCCATTTTTTACAACCATCGCCGCGAGTCCCGGCTGTCTGACAGCGTCACATTTGCCGTGTGGAATCGCAATTCCCTCCCCGATTCCGGTCGTACTCTCTTCCTCTCTGGCATAGACCTGTCTGCGATAACTCTCGACATCGCTGATCTTGCCACTACGGGCCATCAGCTCTACCATCTGATCCAGTGCTTCATTTTTCCCTGTGGGCGCTCCATCCAGAGAGATACTGCGCCGGTCGAGTAAATCTGTGATTCTCATCGTCTCACTCCTCCATATGATTTTTATATTTTCTACTCCATATTTTCTGTCAGTGATTTATATACCGCATCTACTTCCGGCCTGGTAGCCAGATATTCCGAAAACGCACTCGCACTGCCTGTCGCGACGCCCATGTAAAATGCATGCTTATATGCAGTCTGCTCCATCCATCCGGCGAGGAATCCCGCTACCATCGAATCACCGGCTCCTACACCGTTGACCAGCTTGCCCTTCGGTGCCGGTGACGTAAAGATCTGTCCATCTGCCGTAACGAGTATCGCACCTTCACCAGCCATCGATACAAGCACGTTTTGTGCACCCATCTCCTGCAGCTTCTTTGCAAACGGAATGCACGCCTCGCGTGTCTTTGGCTCTGCTCCGAAGATCTCTGCCAGTTCATGATTGTTTGGTTTGATCAAAAATGGATGATAAGGCAGCACATTTAACAACAGCTCCTGCGTCGCATCTACTACCGTCATGATGCCTCTGCCCGACAACCGTTCCATGATCGTGCTGTAAATGTCATCCGGCATGGATGCTGGTATACTTCCGGCTAACACAAGAATGTCTCCCTCCTGCAGCCGTTCGAGCCGCTCCATCAACTGTGCGATCATATCCTCACTGATATCCGGCCCATTTCCATTGATCTCTGTACCCTCGATCGATTTCAGCTTCACATTGATTCGTGAGCAGCCGTCCTTGCTGTAGATAAAATCCGACTTGATATTCATCTGCTCGACCCTGCGGACAATCTCATCTCCGACAAATCCTGCCACGAATCCGAGCGCTGTACTTGGAATGCCCAGGTTCCCGAGTACGGTCGATACGTTGATACCCTTGCCGCCCGGCAGCATGAGTTCAAAACTCGTGCGGTTTGTCATCCCCAGCTGAAAATCATCTACCGAAACAATGTAATCCAGCGAGGGATTAAATGTCACTGTATAGATCATAATTGTTCCTCCGTTCTGTAGTTCTCCCTGTTACTAAACCCATTATAAATTCATATTCGGTCAAAATCAATCAAACTAATTCACAAAGATATTTGATCGTTTTTGGCTAGTTTGCACAATTTTTCTCCATAATCATTCATAAGCAGTCAAATTATCTTCTTTTTCTTGAATATCCAAACACAAACGATCACGACCAGTATACTGATCCCTGCCACATACGGATAGCCATGTGCCAGCTCCGGCATATGCTCAAAGTTCATTCCATACCAGCCGGTAATGAGTGTCAATGGAAAGAAAACCGTCGATACAACCGTCAGGAACTGCATATTCCGGTTCTGCAATTCATCTACCTGTCCCTGATAGACTTCTTTCACCTGACCTGCATAATCGATCAAATTCAGGCATCGATGCAGCAGACGCTCCGCACGTGCGCTGCATGTTCCGAAATATCTCCGCTCGTTTTTCGCAAACAGTTCGTTTTCATTCTCCTCCAGTTCACGACCGACTTCAAGCATCTGCTCATAATAGCTGCGCAGCAGCAACAGGCGTCTGCGCATGTGCAGCATATGTGTCATGAACAGTCCGGTCTGCCGGCACAGCGTCTCCTCCTCAAGATGCATCAGTTCCTTCTCATATTTTTCCAGCAAAACGGCATCACCCGCAAGCAGCTCGGTTAGAACCAGAGACAGTATCCGCCCTATCCGTGCCTGCGCATCGATCGACTTCTGCTGTAACCGCCCACAGATTGTCTGCGCAAATCCATCCTCGCCCACGAATATCACACATCTGCGATTGACAAAAAACAACAGCCGGTGCGGTTCCCCCAGCAGTTCTACGTGATCCGGCACAACCAGCGTGCCATGATAATAATCCTGCTCTGCTTCCACTTTGCAAAAAGACGCTTCTGTTAACAGTTCCTTCCATAACGGTACTGCTCTCTGCTCCTCAAAGCCCATCTGTTCCAGCAGTGCCTGCACATGCATGCAATCTGTGAGGATCAGCGCGTCCTCTTCACCGGTCAGATACACTTCTTCTATCTCCTGTAAGCCATGTATGATCTCATACACCGTAGTTGTCTGTCCCATTCATTCTCCTGCCAGCGACCGGCTTCTCAGCCAGATTCGCTCATTCATCACATATATGGTGTAGTATTCCCGTTTTTTTTAATTATAAAATAGCAAAAAAATAATGAAGGGATGACCCTCCATTATCTATGACCGTTCTTCGGTACCCAGTTTATCTATCTGATGGCGCAGACGCATCATCTGGCGATCAATGCCAGCCAGTTCGTCTGAATATTTTGCCAGTTTTTCCTGTATCTTTTTACTTGTTTTCTCCTCAATATTCTTCTTATAACATAGCTGATAGTCTAACTGCGCCCAAAAATCCATCGCTACTGTACGGAACTGAATCTCCACACGCTTCTTCTCGCATCCGGCTTGTGTATAGATCGGTACTTCCACAGTCAGATGCAGGCTGTGATAGCCATTGTCCTTCGGCTTTTTGATATAATCCTTTTTTCTTATGAGTGTCACGTCCTCCTGCTCTAACAGCCGGTCAGCCAGCCGATATACATCATCCTCAAAAAAACACGTCGCACGGACACCCACCAGATCATTCACATTTTCCTCTGCCATCCGAAAATCCATCGGCAGATTTTTCTTCCGCAATTTCCGCTCAATACTGTCCACCGTTTTGATACGGCTGGTGATGCTGCTGATGACCGGCCTGCCATATTCTACATAAAACTGCTCCATCAACATTTCCAGTTTTAACTCTAAAATATGTATCGCATATTCACATTTCAGGCGATACTCCGGAGCCAGTAACTCCTGCATCAATTTTTCTCTTGCACTTTTTTTCGACATAAGAAGCCCCCCTTAAGCCATCATTCTATCATCGCATCCGGTCTCCAACTATCGTATTCATGTAAAACATCTGTAAAATTCACGTAAAAATGAGTTCTGTGACAGTAATCTCCTATCCCATAAAAACAAGCAGGCATCTCTGCCTGCTTGTCTATAACCTGTATTATTTTTCGACCGGTTTCATCTGTGAGATCCGGTACACCGCATCATCACAGATCAGCCTGCCATGTTCCATCACGCGGCTGGCCTGCAGATCTCCATAGCTGCTCTCTGTCGCATATTCATTCACTAACATACAGAACGCACCGATCTCCGGCTTGGTACACGCATCCAGATCCATGATCAGGATATAATTGTCCTCCATCTCATAGAGCGAACTCGGCACCTTTTCGGCAAATGTGAACAACTGACAGAAACGATATAATCTGCCCGCAGATGCAAAACGTACCTGCATGAGCTTCAGCTCGGCATCCTCATCATCCTCCGCAAAGACCGGCAGTGACGGAGTCTCTGTCAACGGCTCTGCCTGCATATCCTCGCGTTCTTCCCAGCCGTCGATATCCTCATCTGTATCCACGGTACGAAAGATCAGTTCCAGATTGCCATTGAGGAACACGCCCTCCACAGACATCGGACCACTTTTCTCAAATCCGGTCTCCTCCTGACCTTCCTGCATCAAATATTCAAAAAATTCATACGTCTTGTCTGATCGTTTTAACAAATCACTGATCTCCAGTCCGTTCGCCCGAATCTCCTCGGCAGACACACTGCAATGCAGCTCATTATCCGATACTTTACGAAAATTCATACGATCATCTCACTTTCTAACACACAGGGAACATTTCCTACTGAACTACTCCTATTATCACTATACGCAATTATACCGCATTCGTCAAACTAAATTTATATAAGTTCCACCTGCGCCATTCGCACAATTTCCTGATGTTGGCCGAACCGGCATATACAAACGAACGCCCATGCATATGCATCGGCGTTCCTATAAAGGGGAGAGTTATGAAAAATTGAAAAAGTTACTCGTGTGTATCACTTTCTGTGATGTTATTAGTATATCCAACGTCTATGAACATTTCTTGTCGGCGAGTTGAATATTATGTGAACTTTTTATTTACAATTTGTTCATAATTTTCCCAAACGAAACCGCCGGATCATCTCACGAGTGAGACTATTATAATCAGATATCTCCGGAATATCCTCCGGTGCAACCCACTCTGCGAGCGCCAGTTCTGACCGGTCCACACGGATGCTGTCATCCTCTCCGTCCAGCTCTGCGGTATAAGCGAGCATCAGATTGCCGGCGAATCCCCACGGCTGTGAATCATAATACGTTACATTTTTCACACGCAGCCCGGTCTCCTCCATGACTTCACGCGCCACACATTGCTCCGCAGTCTCTCCGATCTCCACAAAGCCTGCCACCAGCGCATAATTGCCATCACCGTGCGCATATTTTGTGAGCAGCAGCTTTCCATTATGCCGGACTGCCGCCAATACCGCAGGTGCGATCTTCGGAAATACCATGTTTCCACATGACGGGCAGCGCATCATGCGCTCCTTGTGGTCATGTACTGTTTTTGCTCCACAGCGTCCACAAAACTGATTATTCTGATGCCAGACATACAGATGGTGTGCCGTCATTCCTGCGAACGCCTCCACGCGCGGCTGCATTTTGTGATTGATATAGCTGACAGCCTCCCAGGTGTGTGACGGGATCCCCTTATCGGAAAATGACTCCTCACAGATACACAGGAAAAAATCTCTGCGTTTATCTTCCCCACGCAGCGCAAACAGATACTGCAGCTCGCTGCGATCCTCCGGCTTCAATTCACCATACAGCGGAAAACGGTCTCCCTGTGAGGTATGAATGATGCAATAATTTCCGTTTCTGACACATATGACTGTACTGTCCGCCTGCGGCTCACGCTCCTCATATGCGTTCCATATATACTCAGGTGCAATCTCCTGTATCATCTCTACTCAGGCCTCCTCATCCGGTAACGGTGCGATCACCTTTTTATAAGTCAGAATCAGACAGATCGTTGAAATCAGGCACGACATCAGTTCCGCGATCGGGAAACTCCACCAGATTGCATGCAGTCCTCCGACCTTTGACAGGATATAAGCAACCGGCAGTAAAACAACCAGCTGACGGGCAACCGATACATACAGGCTGTACATACCGTTTCCGACTGCCTGAAATACAGAGCCTGCCACAATACAAAACCATGCGATCAGGAAATGGACTGCGATCTTGCGCAATGCCGGGATACCGATACTGAGCATATTTTCAGATGCATCAAACAGCATCAGCAGAGTACCGGGAACCGTCTCAAATACAATAAATCCGACAAACATAAAGCAGAAAGCAACGAGCATCGCCCATTTGATCGTGCGGATCATACGCTTTTTCTTCTGTGCACCATAATTGTATGCCACGATCGGTATCAATCCATTGTTCAGTCCGAAGATCGGCATAAAGAAAAAGCTCTGCAGCTTGAAATATACACCAAATACTGCTGCCGCTGTTGCTGAGAGTCCGACCAGAATCAGATTCATGCCATATGTCATGATCGATCCGATAGACTGCATAATAATAGAAGGTATGCCAACCTTATAGATCGTTCCGATGATATGTCCATCCGGCCGGAACCCTCTGAAACTAAACGTAATATCGTGATTTTTCTTAACATTGTAGATCATGCCGATGAAACCAGCGATAATCTGTCCGATAACGGTCGCTACTGCGGCTCCGGCTACGCCCATCTTCGGCAATCCGAAATAACCAAAGATCAGAATCGGATCTAAAATAATATTGATAATCGCTCCTACCATCTGTGAAATCATGGTAAACAACGTCCGTCCGGTTGCCTGCAGCAGACGTTCAAAAATAAACTGTGCATACAGTCCAAATGAAGCGACCATGACAATCGTCAGATACTGTACACCCATATCCATGATCTCTACCGGTGCACTCTTGATCTGGCTCGCATAAAACGGATGCACGGCGACGATTCCAACGATCGCGGATACAATATAGCTGATGATATAGAGAAAAATGCCATTCATCGCCGTCTTATTTGCGCGGTCATAATTTTTTTCACCGAGCGATTTGGACAACAGCGAATTCACACCCACGCCGGTTCCCGCCGCCACTGCGATGAGCAGTGTCTGCATCGGGAATGCGAGCGAAACAGCCGTCAGAGCATTTTCACTGATCCGTGACACAAAGATACTGTCAACGATATTATACATCGCCTGCACCAGCATCGATATCATCATCGGCAGTGACATGTTCATCAACAGCTTGCCCTCCGACATCGTACCCATTTTGTTTTCCTGTCTCTGTTGTTCCAAAACAATTCCTCCCTTGTAAAACCATATTACTGTTCTTCCGTACACGGACAACGAAATGCTCCGGTACTGTTCCGCACAGTAACCACACCGTTAGCCCGTGTATATATAACGCGCATATTCTCCCAGCGCTTCCTTAAAGGATACTTTCTTATCCTTTGTCAGCTCGATCTGTATCGCGCGTACCATGTGCTTCATGCCGACCGGTACGCCCTCCGATGCCCTCCTGTGGAGTCTCCGCGGCAAACGACGACTGCCAGATCTCTTTTCGCGTCTGTGCATCCGGTATCGGGAAATGAATCACAAACCGGATCCGGCGCATAAACGCCGCATCAATATTCTGGCTGAAATTCGATGAAAATATGATAATTCCGTCAAACCTTCCATCGTCCAACAGTTCATAACAATAGCGGAAAATCGTCCGGCTGTCAATAGGTCTGTGTGTCTCCGTCATAAAATATGCAGACGGATACCGTGCCTGCAACAGCAGCTCCACGCGCCGGTACGCCTCCTTGGTCTCCTCAAAGAAATCCAGCACTTCTTTGTCTCCGCAGACCAGACGCGCCGCCAGCTGCACACATACGAGGGCAATCTCCCCTGCGAGATCCTGCGGACGCAGGAACAGGAGCAGCCACTGCTGCTCCTGTCTGCCGCAAAAATCCTCTGCTGCTTCCCGATTAAATCTTGCCGCCATATAATTCTCCTCTTAAATACACTTCACCTATGTTAATTCCATGATATAAGCCGAGTATAACAAAAATGACTGTGATTTACAACCCAATCACAGCCATTTGTATCTTTCGCCGGACATTGTTCACTCCAGTATCGCAGCCAGTTCTTCCATTGTCTTTTCACCAAGCAGCGTCTTCTCTCCGTTGATCACGACCATCGGCACCCGCTCGATCTGATACTTCTGTACGAGATCCGGATACAGATTAGCATCGATCATCGTGGCCGTTAGCTTCGGACTACATGCTGCCAGATGCTGTGCACTGATCACAGTCGCTGCGCAATGGTGACAGGCAAGAGAGACAAAGATCTGCATATCGGCATCCTGCTTTAGTCTGGTGAGTTTCTTCTCGCTCCACCGATCCATCGGCTGTCCGGGTCCCGCTACATTGTAACATCCTAATATAAACGAATTCATCTCTTTTCCACCCGGCACACCATAGTAAGCTACCCCTGTATATGTGCCATCCTTGTACAGCCCCATCGCCGGTGTACGGCCATCCGCATCAAAATCCTGCTCATACTCCGGGCACTCTCCCGGATCACAGGCTCGCACGTGCACACGAGCACCCAGCGTCTCCACATCATATAACAGAGACAGCAGTTCTACACTCTTTGGCTCTGCCGCATCTACAATTGCTATGATCTCCAGCTCCTCTGTCAGCTTGTCAAACACGCCCCGGATCTGCGCACGCAGATCATCATCCAGCAATGCAGATGTCTTCGGTACATTTGCAAAATCTCCCATCACACAATCCCCCTCTTCCTGATATTGCTCCGCTTAGAGCATACCGACCAGATCCAGACTCGGCTTTAATGTCTCGGCTCCCGGCTGCCATCTGGCAGGACACACCTGGTCTCCGTGCTCACGGACAAACTGTGCCGCCTGCAGCTTGCGCAGCAACTCGTCCGCATTGCGTCCAATACCCATATTATGAATCTCATACACCTGAATCACGCCATCCGGATCGACAATAAATGTGCCACGCAGTGCCTGTCCGACGGACTCCTCCAGCACATCAAACTGACTGGACAATACCCACGCTGCATCCGACAGCATCGGATAACGGATCTTTTTGATCGTGTCAGACGCATCTGCCCATGCCTTGTGCACAAAATGACTGTCGGTAGACACCGAATAGATCTCACAGCCTGCCTCTTTAAACTGCTCGTAATGATCTGCCAGATCGCCCAATTCGGTGGGGCAGACAAATGTAAAATCCGCCGGATAGAAGAAGAAGATCCGCCATTTCCCGGCATCCGTCTGATCTGTCACTTTAATAAATGTTCCATTCTGATAGGCATCCGCCTCGAATGCCTCGATTTTCTTTCCTATATAACTCATATTTATTGTTCTCCTTTCAAAGCATGTGCATTGAAATTCCACCGCCGTTTCTATTATTTTCTCCCAGAATCGACAAAAAATCAATCACAACATGTCTCTTTGCTTTTATCAATTTCCTGTTTTTGTCTATAGTAACTTTCCCTGTTTGTTGCTATACTTACAGTAGCAGCAAAGTCCGGGGACTTTTACAATTTGTATAACAGGAGGGTTTTTATTATGGCAAAAGATGAAAAATTAGGCATCGCAAACATGAACGGAGCTACCGATGATGAGGATAAAACCTGTGGTCTGCAGGATATGAACTGCCTCGATGGTCAGGAGCCAAAGCCGCACAGTCTGAACAATATGAACGGTGACTCATCCGCAGAAGATAAGACCTGCGGTATTACCGATATGAACTGCGTTGGCGATAAATAGTCAGGCTTACCAAAGGGTGTGCGCAACTACTGCGCACACCCTTTTTTAATGGCCCCATTCAAAGCATTCCCCACACATAATAGATGACTCCGAGCAGCCAGCTTGTGAAGATACCGTATAGAATGACCGGTCCACAGATCGTGAATATCTTTGCGCCGCAGCCAAATACATTGCCCTCGCTGCCGCGGAATTCGATCGCAGGTGCCGCAACGCTGTTGGCGAATCCGGTGATCGGCACGAGTGCTCCGGCCCCGCCCCATTTTGCAAACGTCGGATAGATGTTGAGTCCGGTCAGCAGCACGCTTAAAAAGATCAATCCCAGCGTACACCACATCGGTGCCATCTCCTCATTTGCTCCGAATGCCTTTGCCGCGTTGATGATGCCCTGCCCGACACAGCAGATCACTCCGCCTACGATAAATGCTTTCCCCATATTTCCCCATAGGCTATAGGTCGGTGTCACCTGCTTGACAAATTCATTGTATTCTTTTTGCTGCATCTGCTTCTCCGGCGGCAGCGTATCATTTTTCATCATGATAATTCTCCTGTTTTCTGCATATTTATCATTTTAATCATTCTGTCAACCCTGCTTTTTGACTTTCTGCCACTATTATGCATATTTATCCACATTTCATACGCTGCGAGGTAAACTTTTTTCACAACTATACCGATAGTTATCATATCCGGATAAAAATAAAAACAGAATGCAACCAGGGACGGTCTTCTGAATACAAAAAGGAGTGATAGATTGATTATCGAATCAAGCAGTATCGCTATGTCCGGAAGCCGCAAGTATGCTTCCCGCACGCGATCCGCACAGTCCCTGGTGACATGGGGTAAAAAATCCGGTGCCACATCCGGCACCAGTTCGTCATCCGATGGACTGACCATCAATAGCGAAACGAAGAAAAATAGGCATTTTTCATCCGACGATCTGTATAACCGTTTCCGCGCCAACCAAAACGTAGGAAGCGCGATGCGCATCAAGAGCACGGATAGTCTCCAGAATCTCACGAAAATACGTCAGCAGTCGATCAATTATCTGTTGGATCTGTTACTGGGACGCGGTTCCCGTATGTATGATTCCTCAGATCTGATCTCGCTCGATTCCCTGCCGACTTACGGTGGAACATACACATCAGAACTCTACTATTCCGAGGAGGAAACGACCTCGTTTTCTACAGAAGGAACGGTAAAGACATCCGATGGCCGCGAGATCAATTTTCAGGTAGATCTGACGATGAGCCGCTCATTCACACAATATATGTCACAGACAGTCGACTTTGGCTCACCCAAACTGGTAGATCCGCTCGTCATCAATCTCGATGCACCGGCAGCAGATGTACAGGATCAGAAATTCTACTTTGATCTGGACGCAGACGGTCACGAGGAAGCAATCTCACAGCTCGGACCGGGCAGCGGTTTTCTGGCTCTGGATAAAAACGGTGACGGTATCATCAACGATGGCAGCGAACTATTCGGTGCTACGAGTGGAAACGGCTTCGAAGAACTCGCAAAATACGACAGTGATGGAAATGGATGGATCGACGAGGCAGACGAGATCTTTGACAAGCTGCTCATCTGGAGTAAAGATGCCAATGGAAAAGATGTGCTCGTTGGGCTCGGAAAGGCCGGTGTCGGCGCGATCTATCTCGGCGCACAAAAGACAGATTTTTCGATGAATAATCATAAAAACCAGACAAACGCCGTCGTGCGTCAGACCGGTATGTTTCTCTATGAAAACGGAGGAGTCGGCACGATGCAGCAGCTCGATCTGGCGACCTGATACGACAAGAACAATGAAAACAGCGGTCTCAGACAAACCGCTCCCACATATGTTGTTCGTGCAATCCCATCTGCAAGAGCTCCGCCATCTGTGCGTCGTAGCGATCCGGATCGGGATGGTAATATTTCAACATATGCACGAGATGTTCTTCATGTCCGTCTGCAGATGTAAAACTCTCTATCCAGCCATGTACGAGATCATGCAGCGCTTCTGGCCGAATATCTGCTGCAATCTCACGATGCATAAGCTGTGCGAGCAATCCTGCAGCATAGTACATCTCATAGTTGCCGGTCATGATCGATGCCTCCAGATTGCATTTGATGACCACGCTTTGTCTGGCTAATTCTACATGCATAACAAAAAGTCCCCCTGTGACTTACTTCTTTCAGTAAAGTATAGCACAGGGGGATACTTTTTTACAATCCATTTACGGCTTCAGTCCGTGCCAGAAATACCACAGCGCACCACACATCTTGCCGCCCGCCATCATCAACATAAAAAACGGGATGCCACAGTCTACCTTCAACCGCCGGAACAACACCGGAAACACATTTAATACCTCCGACAATGCAGCTGCGACACAGCCGACATAGATCCCGGCACATACACCCCACAAAACGACAAACCAGCTGCCCAGAGGCAATGTAAGCTGCGGATATACCGAATAAATACCACCCGCGATGATCCCTCCAATGACCATCCACTCGTAAAATGCCAGCACACGGATCGTATGACTCGTACCGATCATACGCGGATAGATACCTATTTTCATCAAAAAGGCAAATACACCCGCTGTCGTGGCAGAACCGGCAGCGATGCCAAACAGACACCACAGCATCCATCCCCCTACATTCATGTGTCGCTCCCCCGGTTCCCGGACGATCTCTCTCCATCATTTTCCTGCTGCTCCTTTTTGCTGATCCGCTCGATCGTGTCCTCGATGTCCTGTTCGTATTTGCTCATCTCCACCTGAAGTGGTGTCGGATCGTTTTCCCTCTTTTTCAGACTGAAATGATTAAAAAATACGAGGATACCTGCTGCCAATCCGATGGAATAGCCAATCTCCAGTCCTCCGATATGCTCCGGCGCATAACCGATCACCTGTTCATAGATCTGTGCAAACAGGTCGACCAGACCAATATCATTGTGAAATGCCATAATAGAAAAACTCGAACCGAAGAAGATAATCACGCCGATCAGTGCCGTTTTCAGCCAGTTAGCCACGGCACAGGCTCTCTTTCAGATTGCAGACCATCTCCACTCCATTTTGCAGAGAGTCTCCGGAGCGTACACTGATCAGATAATGCACGCCTCCCCACACAGCACCGATGATCGCCAGAACTAAAAATACCCGATAAATAAATTTTGCCATATACATCACACTCCTTTATCAGAAGCATGTGCATATGGCAAAAAGATTATACATTCATCACAAATCGTGAAGTATTATTTTGTAGCGTTAGCCTTGATAGCCTCGGTCAGAGCAGGAACGATCTTGTTCAGATCTCCTACGATACCGTAATCAGCTACGTCAAAGATCGGAGCATCTGCATCTTTGTTGATAGCGATGATCAGATCAGACTCTTCCATACCGGCTACGTGCTGGATCGCACCTGAGATACCGATTGCGAAGTATACGTTCGGACGAACGGTCTTTCCGGTCTGTCCTACCTGATAATCCTGAGCTAACCAGCCATTCTCAACGACTGCACGTGAGCAGCTGACCATTCCACCGAGCGCATCAGCGAGATCCTGTAACATCTTGAAGTTCTCTGCGCTGCCTACTCCACGTCCGCCAGATACAAGGATCTTAGCGTCCATGATGTTCTCAACCTGTCCTACAGCCTTTACGATCTCCTGGATCTCAACATATCTGTTGTTCGGAGTAAAGCCAGGATTGTACTCGATGATCTCTGCCTTTGCACCGGCAATCGGATCGATCTTCTGCATAACACCAGGACGTACAGTAGCCATCTGAGGTCTGTTGTCCGGGCAGGCGATGGTAGCGATTGTGTTTCCACCGAATGCAGGACGAGTCATCAGTAACTGATTGTGCTTCTGCTCTGCTTCCTTACCAGGAGCTGCTACTAACGGGAAATCACCGATCTCAAGTACGGTACAGTCTGCTGTCAGACCTGTAGCTACTCTTGCAGATACGGTAGGTCCAAGGTCACGTCCGATAGCTGTTGCACCTACTAACATGATCTCAGGCTTGTACTCATTGATCACAGATGCCAGTGCATGTGCATAAGGCTCTGTTCTGTATGTCTCTAATTCAGGATCATCAACAACGATCACCTTGTCTGCGCCGTACTCAGCGAGCTTATCGCATAATCCCTTTACATCTTTTCCAAGAAGGACAGCGGTAACGTCAGTTCCTAAATCTGCTGCCAGCTCTTTTCCTTTTCCAAGCAGCTCATAAGCGATAGAGCTGATCTCGTTGTCTACCTGCTGTGCGTAGATAAATACGCCCTTATATTCTTCTAAACCCATTTCGTTTCACCACCTTTTATTAGATAACGTGTTTCTCGGTTAATTTGCTCATGATGTATTCTACAGACTCTGTAGGATCAAGCGCTACCTTCTCACCAGCACCCTTACGTACTTTGTCAGAAGCCTTAGCGATCTTAGTCGGTGATCCCTTCAGACCAAGGTTCGAATCATCTACATCCTTTAAGTCTGCTCTGCCCCATACAGTTACTTCTTTGTCATAAGCATCGAAGATTCCGCCGGGAGTCATGTATCTGGGAGTGTTTAACTCAGATAATGCAGTGATCAGACAGGGCATCTTAGCCTTTAACATATGATATCTGTCTTCATACTGACGCTTTACGATTACGCTGTCTCCCTCAACCTTGATATCCTCGGCATAAGAGATAACAGGAAGTCCTAAATGCTCAGCAATCTGAGGTCCTACCTGTGCGGTATCACCATCGATCGCCTGACGGCCTGTGATGATCAGATCATAATCGATGTTGCGAAGTGCACCTGCGATAGTAGTAGATGTAGCCCATGTATCAGCTCCGCCTAATACTCTGTCTGTAACGAGGATCGCATTGTCTGCGCCCATAGCCAAAGCCTCACGAAGTACATCATCAGCCTTGGGAAGACCCATAGTCAGTACAGTAACCTCTGCACCGTTCTGCTCTTTGATTCTAAGTGCTGCCTCTAATCCGGCTTTATCATCCGGATTCATGATTGCAAGCATAGCTGCTCTATCAAGTGTTCCGTCGGGGTTGAACTTTACGCCACCCTTGGTATCGGGAACCTGTTTAATACATACTACGATTTTCATGTATTTTTTCTCCTTTATTAGATTTTAAACGAACGCGACTACTTTAACAGAGCGCCTGAGATAACCATACGCTGAACTTCTGAAGTTCCCTCGTAGATCTCGGTGATCTTTGCATCACGCATCATACGCTCTACGTCGTACTCTCTGATATATCCGTACCCACCGAATAACTGTACACACTCGGTAGTAACAGCCATAGCGGTCTCAGCAGCGAATAACTTCGCCTTTGCAGCCTCTACAGAGTATACCTTCTGTGTAGCCTTTGCCATAGCAGCTCTGTATACTAAGAACTTTGCAGCATCGATTCTGGCAGCCATGTCAGCCAGCTTGAACTGTGTATTCTGCTGAGCAGCGATTGCACGGCCGAACTGCTTTCTCTCCTTGGTGTATGCGATGGTGCGATCTAATGCGCCCTCTGCGATACCCAGTGCCTGAGCAGCGATACCGATACGTCCGCCATCCAGTGTATGCATTGCGATCGGGAATCCCTTTCCTTCGGGTCCGAGTAATGCATCCTTGGGAATTCTGCAATCCTCGAAGATCAACTCATATGTAGAAGATCCACGGATACCCATCTTCTTCTCTTTTGTACCGAATGAGAATCCGGGAGCACCCTTCTCAACGATGAATGCAGAGAAGTTCTTCTTCTTGCGTCCTCTCTTATCCTCGGTAATGCTGGTGATAGCGATTACGATATATACATCAGCGACTTTACCGTTTGTGATGAAACACTTAGATCCGTTCAGAACCCACTCATCACCATCTAATACAGCCTTTGTCTGGCATCCCTGAGCGTCAGTACCTGCGCCGGGCTCAGTCAGACCAAATGCACCGATCTTCTCG
>JBNMKT010000001.1:0-43618 GCA_050874485.1 bacterium | reverse complement strand
GCGATGGTGGATCTGCCGGAGTTTGATTCGAATCATCCGTTTACACTCCCGGAAGACTATGAGCCACAGCCTGGTGTGAGTGAAAATGATGCATTGAACCAGATGTGGCGGAATAAGTGCTTGAATGACACTTATGAGCCGGGTAGTATCTTCAAGATCATCACGGCATCCGCGGCACTTGAGAAGGGCGTGGTGTCCGTGGAAGATCATTTTTTCTGTCCGGGTTATATTACTGTGGAGGATCGGAGAATCCGATGCCATAAGGTGACCGGGCACGGCAGTGAAACGTTTGCGCAGGGACTGCAAAACTCGTGTAATCCGGTGTTTATCACGATCGGCCAGCGTGTTGGCGTGGATGACTATTTCAAATATTTTAATCAGTTTGGGCTGAACCGGCTGACCGGTATTGACCTGCCGGGCGAGGCGGGGACGATCATGCATGCCAAGGAGAATGTCGGACCGGTCGAGCTGGCGACGATCTCATTTGGACAGAGCTTTCAGATCACTCCGATCAAGCTGGCGGCGACGGCAGGCTCGCTCGTGAATGGAGGACTGCTTATCACACCACATCTGGCGCTGGAGGCACGGAATACAGATGGTGATCTCGTGAGAAATTTTCGCGCAGATTATGAGACAACGGAGCATGACCGCATCGTATCGGCAGATACGTCCCGGCTGATGGCGCAGCTGCTCGAGAGTGTCGTGAGTGAGGGCGGTGGAAAACGTGCCTATATTGATGGCTATAAGATCGGTGGCAAGACAGCAACCTCGCAGACGCTGCCGCGAAGCGCGCACCGTTATATTTCCTCATTTCTCGGATTTGCGCCGGCAGATGATCCACAGGTACTCGTGTTGGTCGTGATCCACGATCCGCAGGGTGTCTATTATGGTGGTACGATCGCTGCTCCGGTCGCACATGATATTTTTGCGGATATTCTTCCCTATTTGGAGATCGCGCCTTGCACTGAGACTGAAAATAACGTATACTAGATAAGTTGAAATGAAAACTGTATCAGAACAAAAGAAAGAGGGATATCAAAGGTGGAAGATATGACAAATGTATGCATTTTTGCCGTACTGATCTCATTTGCGATCAGTGCAGTATTAGGACCGGTGCTTATACCGTTTTTGCGGAAACTGAAGATCGGTAATACGGAGCGGGAGGAGCTGGCATCCCATCAGGTGAAAAATGGAACACCGACGATGGGAGGCCTGATGATTCTGATTGCGATCACGGTGACGAGTCTTGTTTTTATGAGATCTTATCCGAAGATCATGCCGATCCTGTTCGTGACGCTCGGTTACGGTATCATCGGATTTCTGGATGATTACCTGAAAGTCGTGCTCAAGCGTTCGGATGGCCTTCTGGCATGGCAGAAGATGCTCTGTGAGATCGTTGTGACTGGCGTGTTTGCATTTTATCTGGTGCGCGCAGATATTCCGATGACAATGCTCATTCCGTTTAGCGGTGGCAAATATCTGAATCTCGGCTGGCTGGCATTTCCGGTTATGTTTCTGGCAGTGATCGGAACGGTCAACGGTGTGAATTTTACAGATGGTCTGGACGGACTGGCGAGCAGTGTGACGATTCTGGTGGCGACGTTCTTTGCTGTCGTAGCGATCGGCACAGACAGCCAGGTTGCACCGATTACCTGCGCAGTCGTTGGGGCGCTGCTGGGATTTCTGCTGTTTAATGTCTATCCGGCGCGTGTATTTATGGGTGACACCGGCTCACTGGCGCTCGGCGGCTTCGTCGCGGCGACGGCGTACATGATGCAGATGCCGATCTTTATACTGATCGTCGGATTGATCTATTGGATCGAGATTTTATCAGTCATGCTGCAGGTCGGATATTTCAAACTGACGCATGGCAAGCGGATCTTCCGTATGGCGCCGATCCATCATCATTTTGAGCTGGGCGGCTGGTCAGAGACAAAGGTCGTGGCAGTATTTTCGATCGTGACCACGTTGTTGTGTCTCGTTGCATATATGGCATTGTAAGGAGTGTGTAGGACATGAGAATACAGATGAATCTGGAAAATAAGAAAGTACTTGTAGTAGGAACCGGCATCAGCGGCATCGCTGCAGCTGAGCTGCTGGCAGCACATCAGATCGGATTTGACATTTTCGATGGCAATGCATCGCTGACGGAAGCGGCGATCCGTGAAAAGTCACAGGCTCTGTCGGCGTGCGGCGTGCTGATCGGTACATTGCCTGAGACAAATATGGACAACTATTCCTATGCAGTGCTCAGCCCCGGTGTGCCGACTGATCTGCCGATGATTGAGCGCTTGCGTGCACACGGCGTGCATATCTGGGGAGAGATCGAACTGGCATATGCATTTTCGGAGGGCGATGTGCTGGCAATCACCGGAACAAACGGTAAGACGACAACGACCGCGCTGACCGGAGAGATCATGAAAAATTATGTGTCTGATGTGCAGGTGGTCGGAAATATCGGTATTCCGTATACACGGATGGCACCGGATATGACACCGGAGACTGTGACAGTCGCAGAGATCTCGAGCTTCCAGCTGGAGACCGTCGAGCATTTTGCACCGAAGGTGTCAGCTATTTTGAATATTACACCGGATCATCTGAACCGTCATCATACGATGGAAAATTATATTGCAGCAAAGGAGCGCATCACCGAAGGCCAGTCTGCAGATGATGTGTGTGTACTCAACTACGAGGATGATGTGCTGCGCGCATTTGGAGAACAACTGAAACAGCGGATGCATGTCGTATATTTCAGCAGTGCGAGAGCACTGGATGACGGACTGTATCTGTCCGGCGATGAGATCTGGCTGGCAAAAGGCGGTGAAAAAGAACGCGTCTGCAATGTGAAGGATCTGAATCTGCTCGGCAGGCATAATTATGAAAATGTCATGGCGGCGACTGCGATCGCGTACAGCTATGGAGTGCCGCTCGATAAGATCCGGGAGGTTTTAGTCAGATTTACGGCAGTGGAGCATAGAATAGAGTATGTCACGGAGGTAGACGGAGTCAGATATTATAATGATTCCAAGGGCACGAATCCAGATGCTGCGATTCAGGGTATCCGTGCGATGGATCGTCCGACGTGTCTGATCGGTGGAGGTTATGATAAGCAGTCTGAGTATGACGAGTGGATCGGTGCATTTGACGGAAAAGTGAAAAAACTGGTTCTGATCGGTGCGACTGCACAAAAGATTGCGGATACGTGTGAGCGCATGGGATTCCATGATTATGTGTTCGCGGATTCGCTGCAGGAGGCGGTAGATATCTGCCACGCGACAGCAGTCAGCGGAGATGCCGTGCTATTGTCACCGGCATGTGCGAGCTGGGGCATGTTTGACAATTATGAACAGCGCGGACGCATGTTCAAGGATATGGTCAGGGCATTAAAAAAATAGTGGTTGTAAGTAATGGAAACAATATGAGGGAGTGAGCATATGGCACGACGTCAGAAGAAAAAGCGGCAAGTCAAATATTTCGACTACAGTCTGCTCTTTATCATCATATTTTTGATCTGTTTCGGTCTCGTGATGCTCTACAGCACGAGTGCTTATGATGCGCAGAATACATTCAAGGATCCGGCGCATTATCTGAAGCGTCAGGCGATGGCATTCGGACTGGGACTGTTTGGTATGTTTGTGATATCGAAAATCGATTACCGCAGATGGAGAAATATGGGAACACTTGCATATCTGATTGCACTGGTGCTCTGTTCACTCGTTCTGATTCCTGGGATTGGAATCGATCATAACGGTTCGAGAAGATGGCTGGGTATCCCCAATTCCAGCATGGAGTTTCAGCCGTCAGAGTTTGCCAAGCTGGCGGTGATCATGTTTTTAGCGAGTCTGATCAGCCGGATGCCAAAAAAGATGGCGAAGTTTTCCATGGTGATCCGTGTGATGCTCGTGATCATACCGCTCTTTGGCCTGATCGCTTATAATAACCTGAGTACGGCGATCATCGTACTGGGTATCGGTGTGGCGATGGTATTTGTATCCAGTCCGAAATATTTACAGTTTTTTGCAGTTGGTGGCGTAGGAGTCGGAGCGATTGCGCTGTTTTTACTGCTGCCATCGGCAGGATACCGCGGTGACCGTATCGCAATGTGGCAGCATCCGGAGAATTTTGAAAAAGGTTTCCAGACGCTGCAGGGATTGTATGCGATCGGATCAGGCGGACTGTTTGGAAAAGGACTGGGTAACAGTATGCAAAAGCTCGGATTCGTGCCGGAAGCGCCCAATGATATGATCTTTTCGATCATCTGTGAGGAACTTGGACTGTTTGGTGCGATCTGTGTGATTTTACTGTTTTTGCTGTTGATGTGGCGCTTTATGGTCATCGCAAACAATGCCAGGGATCTGTACGGGGCATTACTCATGACGGGTATTCTGGCACATATCGCTATACAGGTTGTATTAAATATCGCGGTCGTGACGAATTCGATTCCGAATACCGGTGTCACGCTGCCGTTTATCAGCTACGGAGGCACATCGGTGGTATTCCTCTTGGCAGAGATGGGGCTGGCATTGTCAGTGTCCCGTGGAATCCAGTTTGAGCCGGACGCATCGGAGATCGCTTATGATTAGAGAACAGCGCAGGGAAAATGAGCGCAGACGAAAAAGAAAACGAAATATATTGATGATTTTAGGGCTGATCGTGCTGCTTGCCGGGATCTGTGCCGTGCTCGTGACACAGGTGTTCACGGTAAAAAAGGTCACAGTCGTCGGCAATGAGTTCTATACCGATGACCAGATCCGGGAGCTGGTGCTCGATGATGACTATTCGTGGAGTTCACTCTATGTATATCTGAAGTACCGATTTCTGCGCACCGAAAAATTACCGTTTGTAGACGAGATGACGGTGGGGCTGAACCCCGAACATCCGCATGAACTGACGGTGGAGGTGTACGAGAAGGGAATTCTCGGATATCTCTACATTACTTCGATCGATCAGAATGCCTATTTTGATAAAGATGGATTCGTGGTAGAGACTTCGCAGGAGGTCATTCCTGATATACCAAAGATAGAGGGGCTGACCTGTGATTCCGTTGTCTTGTATGAGAAACTGCCGTTAGAAAATGACACATCTCTCAAGAATCTGTTATCACTGACGCAGCTGTTGCAAAAATATGAGATTCCTGCCAAACGCATCAGTTATGATGAGGCATCCGGGGCGATGACCGTGTATAGCGGAAAGATCACCATAAATGTCGGAAATGCAGATAATCTGGCACAGAAAATATTGCGCCTGCAGTACATTTTACCGCAGTTGGAAGGCAAGCGGGGTACACTGCATTTAGAAAACTGGACGAGTGAAACGACCGATATTATATTTGCTCCTAAAAAAAGTAAAAAAACAAAATAAATGGTTGATAAATTTTTGAAGAAATACTATTATAAATATGATTAGGATTTGTACGCGGTAATGTGTACCTATCATATAGGATGGAGAATATTTGGATAAGGCGCTAAGTTCGTGCGCATATTTGAGGATAGAGGAGGACAAGCTCTTGTTAGAGATTACAACCACAGGTGCAGACAATAATGCGAAAATCATTGTGATCGGTGTCGGAGGCGCTGGAAACAATGCGGTAAATAGAATGATTGATGAGAATATCGGCGGTGTCGAGTTCGTAGGTGTGAATACGGATAAACAGGCATTAGCGCTTTGTAAAGCTCCCACGTTGATCCAGATCGGAGAGAAACTCACCAAAGGTCTGGGTGCGGGTGCCCAGCCGGAGATCGGAATGAAAGCTGCAGAGGAGAGTGCGGATGATCTGTCCCATGCAATAGAGGGCGCAGACATGGTGTTCGTAACCTGTGGTATGGGCGGCGGAACCGGAACCGGTGCAGCTCCCGTAGTAGCCAAGATTGCTAAGAATATGGGTATCCTGACAGTCGGTGTTGTGACGAAACCGTTTAAGTTTGAGGCAAAACAGCGTATGGTCAATGCAGTTTCAGGTATTGAGCGTCTCAATGACAGTGTGGATACACTGATTGTGATTCCCAATGATAAGCTGTTAGAGATTGTAGACCGCCGTACAACGATGCCGGATGCACTCAAGAAGGCAGACGAAGTGCTCCAGCAGTCTGTACAGGGTATCACAGACCTGATCAATCTGCCGGCTCTGATTAATCTGGATTTTGCGGATGTACAGACCGTCATGAAGGACAAAGGTCTGGCACATATCGGAATCGGTGAAGCGCATGGCGATGACAAAGCACTCGAAGCTGTCAAGCTGGCAGTTGCAAGCCCGTTGCTGGAGACAACGATCAACGGTGCATCACACGTGATTATCAACATTTCCGGAGATATCTCTTTGATCGATGCCAGTGATGCAGCCGGTTATGTACAGGATCTGGCCGGTGATGATGCAAATATTATCTTTGGTGCCAAGTATGATGAGTCCATGACGGATACAGCCAAGATTACAGTGATTGCAACCGGACTCGAGGCAAACAAAAAGCCTTCTGTGACACCTCTGATGAGTGGCATGAAATATTCAACCGGAACGACAGCAGCTACAGCAGGTGCAACGAGACCGATGAACAGTGGACTGACGAGTCGCAGCGGTTTGTCCGGTGCGACAGGCGGTACATATTCACGCGGACTGGGCGCAGCGGGAACAGTAGCAGGTACGACTCCTGTGACACCGGTGAATCCGACATTTACAGGTATCCAGAAGCCGAAGAGACCGGAGAGCAGTGTACCGGAGAAGGACATCCAGATTCCGACTTTCTTAAAGAATACAAGAAGATAAAAATTACAAATATTGGATCGTTAATTTTGATGAATGCAAAGATAGACAATTCTCTTAGTGGATTGTCTATCTTTTTTTATGTGATAGATCCAAAGTGACAAAATCTGCATGATGTCAGCAGTATAATCTTTTTTATCAAGGTGGCAGGGAGGGAATGCATATGTGGAGCTGACGATATACATAGATGTGCTGTGGCTGCGTACTTTTTTTGTAGAGCTGCAGGTGTGTCTGTTTATAAATCTGTGGATGAAACGGGAATGCCCGGTGATACATATTTTGTGGGTCAATGCGGTGGCGGCAGCGCTGCAGATTCTCATATTTGTGCTGGCAGGATACGGAGCAGCTGTCATGGCAGGAGGCGTGCTGTTGCGTGCAGCTGTGATCTGGCTTTTGTTTCGTCCGCAGACAGCAGGTGTATTTTTACGTCTTTTTTCATGGGGAATGGTGGCAACAGTTGCAGCTGGAGGGATTTTAGGGATTGCGCAGGCATATCTGCCGAGTGGCTGCTGGTTTGCCCTTGGATGTGTGATATGTGCCTGTAGTATGCTGGTTTCCTTGCTGTTAGAGGAACGGCGTATGCTGCATGATGAGAGACTCTGTCAGGTCACTCTGCATCAGGGAGAGGCTGCGGTGGAAGTCGTGGGGCTCTATGATACGGGAAACCGGTTGAACGATCCGTATGTGCATATGCCAGTCTGTATAGTGGCAGAAACGGAGTATACACAGTTGACCGGTGGGACTGCGGCTACGCGGTTGATTCCTTTTTCTACAGTTGGGGCAGCTGGCCAGTTGATGGAGGTCACAACGATTGACGCACTGGAATGGCAGGGTGGCAGGCAGACGGGAGCCGTGGTCGGCAGGGCAGATGATGCGGTCTTTGCAGGGAAAGATTACCGGATGATCCTGCCGGCAGCGTTTGATTATCATTGGAAGGGAGATCATGGATGTACATAAAAATCAACGTACCGAATCGTTTTCAACTAAAGATGATACCGACATTATATACAATGCTGTTTCGCAAGGAGCGGGAGATACACTATATCGGTGGTGCAGAGGTGCTGCCACCGCCACTTGCAGCAGAGCGTGAGCGGGAGTGCATCCTGCTCATGGGGGATAACTGTGCGGAGGCGCGCAAAGAGCTCATAGAGCATAATCTGCGGCTGGTTGTCTATATTGCTAAAAAATTCGACAATACCGGCGTCGGTGTGGAGGATCTGATCTCCATCGGGACGATCGGACTGATCAAGGCAATCAACACGTTTGATCCGGCTAAAAAGATCAAGCTTGCGACCTATGCCTCCCGTTGTATTGAAAACGAGATACTCATGTATCTGCGGCGCAACAGTAAAACACGCATGGAGGTATCCATCGATGAACCGTTAAACGTAGACTGGGATGGCAATGAACTGTTATTATCAGATATATTGGGAACGGATGAGGATGTGATCTCAAAGGATATCGAGAGCGAGGTCGAAAAAAAGCTGCTCGGAAATGCGATCGAGCATCTGTCCGACAGAGAACGCCAGATCGTGGAGCTGCGGTTTGGACTGCATCAGCCGGACGGAAAAGAACTGACACAAAAGGAAGTCGCTGATACACTGGGAATCTCCCAGTCCTATATTTCACGATTGGAAAAAAAGATCATGAAACGACTGAAAAAAGAGATAATTCGCTTTGAATAATCAGAAAAAAGTGATAAAATAATAAAAAAGAGAGTTTTTGGGGGTTAACAAAAGAACTTGGCAAAAAAGCGTAAAGGAGATGGGGTTATGTTACTTGAATTTTTGGGTGCAGCACATGAGGTGACAGGCAGTTGTCATTTTTTACAGTATGAGGATAAGCATCTGCTCGTAGATTGTGGTATGGAGCAGGGACCGGATCTGTATGTGAATCAGGAGATCCCGGTCAACGCGGCGGCGATCGATACCGTGCTCGTGACACATGCGCATATCGATCATTCCGGTCTGCTGCCGTTATTATATGCACATGGATTCCGGGGACGGATCTACTGTACACAGGCGACCTATGAGCTGTGTGTGATCATGCTCAAGGACTCTGCACACATTCAGGAGTTTGAGGCAGAATGGCGCAACCGTAAGGCAAAACGGTCCGGTGGTGCGCAGATTGAGCCGTTATATACGATGGAGGATGTGCAGGGTGTATTAAACCTGTTCACACCGTGCATCTACGGTGAGACGGTACAGGTCGATGATGCGCTGAAGATCCGTTTTGTGGATGCCGGACATCTGCTCGGTTCTTCTTCGATTGAATTGTGGGTAACGGAAAAAGAAAAAGAGGTCAAACTCGTATTTTCCGGGGATATCGGACAGGGCAACAAGCCGCTCATCAAGTCTCCGACATTTCTGGAAGAAGCAGATTATGTCATCATGGAGTCTACTTATGGAGACCGGGAGCACAATCTTCCGGTAGATTATGCGACGGAACTGGCAGAGGTTATCAAACGGACATTTATCCGGGGCGGTAATCTGGTCATCCCGGCATTCTCTGTCGGACGTACACAGGAGATGCTGTATTTCCTGCGGCGGATCAAGACGGAGCATCTGCTGCCGGAATTTGAAGATTTTGAAGTATATATTGATAGTCCGTTAGCGATCGAGGCAACGAATGTATTTCATAAAAATGTGCGGGAATGCTTTAGCGAGGAAGCACTCGAGCTGGTGGAAAATGGTATTAACCCGATTCAGTTTCCGGGATTGAAAACAGCAGTAGACAGCAATGCCAGCAAGCAGATCAACTTCCTCAAAAAACCGGTTGTCATCATATCTGCATCCGGTATGTGTGAGGCAGGACGTATCCGCCATCATTTGAAGCACAATCTGTGGCGTGATGATTCGACGATTCTGTTTGTAGGTTATCAGGTGCCGGGCACGCTTGGTCATGCACTGTTAAACGGTGCGAAGGAAGTCAAGCTGTTTGGCGAACAGATTGAAGTGCGTGCAGAGATTGTCAATCTGCCTGGTATCAGTGGCCATGCAGACCGCACAAAGCTGACGGAGTGGGCTGCGGCGTTCCGGAAGCATCCGCCGAAGCGGGTGTTTGTCGTTCATGGTGAGGATAAAGTGACGGACGAATTTGCGATGCATCTGCACAATGAGCTTGGTTACGAAGCGGTCGCACCTTATAGTGGCGATATTTACGATTTGTTTACAAACGCCTGCATCAAGCAGGGCAGCCGGACGATGCTGCCGAAGAAAACGAAAAACTCCAGCAAAGCGTCCAGCAATGTATTTGCGAGACTGCTGGCTGCCGGACAGAGGCTGCTGGCTGTCATCAATAAGAGTGAGGGTCTGCCCAACAAGGAATTGGCACGTTTTGCAGACCAGATCAATTCACTTTGTGACAAATGGGATCGTTAAACGGGTTGCCACAGAACACTATTTCAGATAATTTTTCATATGATTCAGGGCGGATTTTTCGAGTCTGGATACCTGCGCCTGTGAGATGTGGATCTCCTGGGCCACTTCCATCTGTGTCTTGCCCTCAAAGAAACGTAATTTTATGATATAATTCTCCCGCTCACCGAGCCGCTCCATCGCATCAGATAGAGAGAGCGACTCGATCCAGCGGGATTCTTTGTTTTTCTTGTCTGCGATCTGATCCATGACATAGAGCGTATCGCCGCCGTCTGTGTAGACCGGACCATAGAGGCTGACCGGGCTCTGGATCGCATCGAGGGCATAGACGATCTCCTCCTTGGTCAGGCCGGATTCAGCAGCAATTTCCTCAATGGTCGGCTCCTCCTGCGTGCGGTTCATGAGCTGCTCCTTGGCGTGGATCGCTTTGTAGGCGGTATCCCGCAGTGATCTGGAGACGCGGATACTGCTGTTGTCGCGCAGATAGCGGCGCACTTCACCGATAATCATTGGAATGAACGTACTTGGTCGAAACAGCCAAATATGGAGGTTTTGACATGACTAGAAGACAAGCATTGATAATTGCTAAGGAGATTATAGCACAACTGCCGGAATTTGAATACCAAGAGGAGCTGATGCAGCTGCTGGAGGATATGAAACAGGAAACGCCCGGTGTTTTATGGACAGAGGCTGCCATCTTCGATGCGATTGAGCAGTTCCGGATTGATCACAATGGTCGGCTGCCGAATCTGAATGACTTTAATAAGTACAGGGAGTTGCCCTCACTGTCAACGATTAAAAACCGATTCAAGGTCACTTCGGTTAATCAGTGGATGGATGAACACTATCCTGATCGAGAATACATCTACCGGGGCAGATATAACGGTAAGAGTCCCTTTGAATGGCTGGCAGACTTCAAAGAGCAGTATCTGGCGATGAAGGGCGGAGCCTATGTGACTGAGGAAGAGTATAATAAGATGCGGAGAGAGGGCAGTCCGAGTACGAAAACTTTAGGAAATATACTTAAAGTTTTTTCCTATATTGAAATGCAAAAACTTGCTGGATTAGATATGAAGCATAAATTGAAGGTATCGATAGATACTTGTAAGAAGATTGACGAAAGCCACTTAAATGGCTTGAATAAAGGATTTGCAGAGATATTTGAACGTATAATAAAAAAATAGGTTGGCATTATAAAAAGCTTCTGATAAAATAGAAAATAGGAAAATATATATAATTATTATTTTTCTTATATTGGAGATGCGTGAGTGATGTATGTACAAAATGAAAAAGCCATTGGCTGTATTCAAGAATACGAAATTGATCAGAAGAAAGCTGATAATAAAATCATGACAGTTACTGAACAAATAGGGGATGATTATAAAAAATGGAAAGAAAATGATGCTATTTTTATTTCAGCTCCGACTGGGTCTGGGAAAACAACATTTGTCCTTAATCAATTGTTGCCTTGGGCTATTTCACGTGGTCAGAAGATATTGTATCTCGTTAATAGAAAAATATTGAAGATGCAACTAGATGCGGATATATGTGGAGTGGAATCAAAGTTGCGAAGAGGGGGGGCTTTAGACCAAAATATAAAAGACAATCTTATAGTAGTGACATATCAACGCTTTGAACAGATATGCCAATCGGTTGTTTCAAGTCCTGCTACTTATCAGAGACTGTTAAATATATATAATTCTTGCTCCTATATTGTGATGGATGAGGCTCATTACTTTATGTCTGACTCGCTTTTTAACCCATCTACAGAATTGTCATTTGTAAATTTGTTGTTTCACAATAAGTTGAAGGCATTCCCGATTCATTGCGGATATACAATGATATTCATGTCTGCCACGATGGAGAATATAGAGCAGTATTGTGCTAATAATTTGAAACGTATGTGCATGGAACGAAATACATTTGTTAAGCCACATACGTATACGTTGGATATAAAGAATAAATATATGGGTTTAAATATCCATCTGTTTAAAACTTATCAAGACTTACAAGATATGATTTTAATGCAAAAGTCAAAAAAATGGATGGTTTTTGTTGATGACAAGAAAAAGGGAAGTGCACTTGATAGGGCTTTGAAAAAGAAACAGATAAAAAGTATTTTTATTGATGCGCAGTACAGACATGATCCGGAAGCACATAAAGAAGTTGATCGTTTTGTGGAACAACGAAAAGGTTCATATAAGGTATGTATTTTGACATACGTATTAGATTGTGGCGTGTCGGTGGTAGAGGATAGAAACAATATTGTTATATTTGCTGATAATAAAATAGAATTTTTACAGTGTTTAGGCAGAATTAGGACAGAGAGTTATGAGAATGTACATTTGTATATACCGATTGGAGAACATAATTCTTTTTCAAAAAAATTGAAAAAGGTGAATAAGGCACTCCAATTTTTTGATAACGACTTTGGTGTTGTTGCTACGTTTAATAAAAAAGTTCCTCAGCAAATGCAATGCAAATTAATAGAAATGATGCTTAAATCGAATCAGGTGTATAAAACTGTAAAAAGTGTTTGCTATATTGATGATGCTTTAAATGTTGTGAAAAGTGACCTGAGTATTGCTCAACTTGATTATTTGAAAGCACTTTATGAAAAATTAGATGCTGAGTTGGAAAAAGATAAATGGGCTTTTGTTCGTATTCAGTTGTCGTGGTTGAACCGAGAAGATGAAACGAACAAAATTGTAAATGAATATTTGGAGGATCATTATAAGGAATGCAGAAATATTATAGAATCATATTTATGTCAGTTCCCGAAAGAAGGGGTATCAAAAGAAGAAGCTATTGAAGGTTTTAATTTGATAAGGACTGCATTATTTGATTTGATTGAAAATGATGATGGAGATCTTTTTCTAGGAAAAGCGAGAGGGAAAGATATTACTATAGAATCTGCAAGATCTCGTTTGTATAAAAAAGCCAAGGCCAAGGAAGGTCAGATATATGGAGCGGAAATGTTTAATGGGCTTATGAAACATTTGGGTATTCCGTATAAAATGAAAAAGAAATACGGGGGAACAGTATACATATATCGAGATGATGATTAAAAAATATCATTCCGGCAACAATCATGTATAACTACATGATTGGAGTGATATTGATGGTACATCTTGGTATGATTACGAATGCAGCAGGAGAAGATGTCACGGAATTAGTCAAGAGCGGGCAGTATGCTTTGAGTGACAGGGCAAACGACTATTTGAACCGTGTGCTACAGGCAAGTCGTAAGGAGCAGGCTGCCAACGGCGATCATTTAGGGACGGATACAAAGGTAAGTGCATAAGACAAGCATGGCGGCATCTTGGAGAAATCCAAGGTGCCGTGTCTTTGTCAAAAAATGTCGCTTGCCGGGAGAGAGGGGGACTGCATAAGAAAGGGTTGCGTAAGATAAAATAACGTAGTACAATTGTATTACAAAAAAGGAGGGGATCTCATGGCAAAAGAAGCTACGTTACAAGTGAGAATGGACGCTGATCTCAAAGAACAGGTGGAGAGCCTTTATAAGAACATGGGGACATCTTTTGCAGAGGCGGTGCGTATCTTCGCAAAGCAGAGCGTACAGGACAAAGCTATGCCGTTTACCATACATCTGACCGTACCGGATACGGGCGTTAAGCTGGGGCTTGCAAAAGGGAAGTATCAGTTACCGGACGATATTGATGGCGCTAATGATGAAATTGCAGAAATGTTTGGGGCAAGTGAAGGATGAAGCTGTTATTAGATACGCATATTGCCTTGTGGGCATTCACAGCTCCGGAAAAATTACCGGATAAGGTTGTGGCAGCATTGAAATCATCCGGGAATACGGTGTATTATAGCATGGCTTCGGTTTGGGAGATCGCAATTAAGCATAAGATCCGACCGGAGGAAATGCCTGTATCAGAGGAAGCGTTTGTGGAATTATGTGTGGAAGCAGGCTTGCATCAGTTGCCTATTGCTGCAGAGCATATCTACAAGATCAAAACTTTGGTGAGACCGGAAGATGCTCCGCGACATAATGATCCTTTTGATCGGCTGCTTATAGCCCAGGCAAAGGTAGAAGGAATGGTATTTGTGACACATGATTCACTGATACCGTATTATAACGAAAAATGTGTGATGTCTGTGTAAAACAGGCCGCGAGAAGGTGGGCAGAGATGCACACCTTTCTTTTTCGGTATTATACGATAAGAAGTGGGCAAATACAAAGCGTGAAGGGATAGAATAAACAATACTATAAGTAAAAATGCAAAGGAGGGCTTCTGTAATGAGGGATGCTTTGATCGGGAAAGAAGAAATGTCCGACAAAAGGTATACTTGTTATATATATAAATCAAAGATATGTAATTCTGAAAAAGGTATTCTTGAAAATAGAGAATATACAGAAATAAAGAAATATGACAAATAGAAAGTATATTATGATAAAGAAATTATATTTATACATATATTCAAACTTCTCATAGAATCCCCAAAATGACAAGGAGGGTCAAATGGATGTCAAAAGACAGTAAGGTAGAGTTTCGATGTTCACAGATCACAAAGCAAGCGATTAGTGATCATGCAAAAGAGAATGGCATGTCTGTTGGAGATTACATAGAGACTTGCTGTATTCCTAAAAGGATAACAAACAAGCGTAAGCAACAGATGACAGCGCGGCTTTGCGTGCAGCTTACGCAGATGTGCAATGATTTACCGGAATTAAAACAACAGATTGGAGGGATTGTATGTCAATTGAAGGAATGCTTATAAATATTTCGAATCATAAGAAAGGCGCCTATGGAAATAAAGATGCTTTTGAAAAAGTCGCAAAGTATTGTTGTAGAGATAAGAGAGATGCTACTGATTTAGTAAGTTATAGAAGTTATGGTATAGATAATGATGACAGCCTTGCTAAACAGATTGAACTGGTGAATCAAATTCAGAGAGTATATAATATAGATTCCAGAGGTGGAAGGAGAGCTTTCCATATGCAGTATTCGATTAAAGAAGAAGCATTTTGTCAGGTTGGCTGCAATCCAAGTTTAGTAGTAATGGCATTTGAAGAAATGGGACGAGAATTTTATGATATGGGATATCAAGTTATTGCGGCAACACATTTGACAAGACCTAAGGAAAAAACGGATAGTTCATTTATGCATGTACATTTTGCTGGAAACAGCGTTAGTTATGTTGATGGTAAGAAATTTCATCAAACAAACGAAGAACGAGTGGCAAGGAATAACCAGTTTGATCAGATTTTGGGAAATTATGCACAAAGGTCTCCTGTGACATTTAAGAATGCGAACTGTTTCAGAAAAACAGATCCTCAATACCAGGCATTACTTGAACAGGGAAAGAAGGGAGAGTAGGCAGCTAACACTGCCTACCCATAGAAAAGGATCAGAGTCCACTTTTGTTTTTGATATAGTTGATGACGCTCTGGCGAGGAATCTTCCAACTACGCCCGATACGAAAGGCTTGGATTTCATTAGTGTTCAACAGATGATACGCAGTGTTTTTTCCGATGGCTAGCATGTCGCATAGATCCTCTATACTGATCAGATCGCTGATTTCATTATCGTACATTATAAATCCCCCCCTTGGATTTTGGTTTATTTAAATGAATGTTTAGAAATGTCGACCACGTTAAATAAGGGGCAATGAAACATATGTATTGCGATATTCGGATCAGGAGCAAAAGGTGTGTACAAATTTGGACGGAGAGGGTATAATATTAATGGAGAAAATATAAGCTGCGAGGGGAGATGGTACTACATGGACATAGATCAGATTAAATTATTGTGCAGAGATGCAACGATCGAGGTAACACAGCATATTCTGATGAGATGTCAGCAGCGGAATATTTCGTATGAGGAAATTAAGGAAGTAATAAAAAACGGGGAAATTATTGAGGAATATCCCGATGATTATCCATATCCAAGCTGTTTGATCTTGGGGATGACGATTCACGAACGAAAACTGCATGTAGTTGTAGGTATTGGAGAACATAAGCTATGGCTAATTACAGCGTATGAACCGGATCCATCTCAATGGGATGAAGAATTAAAAAAGAGGAAGGAATGATTGCATGGATAAATGTTTTTATTGTAAAGGTGAAATGAAAGATGATTTCTGCAATTACATGGTGGACTTGGATGGACATTTTATTATTATTAAGCATGTGCCATGCCATAAATGTAGCCAGTGCGGAGAAGTCTCTTATAGTGGAGAGGTTGTCGCACGAATTGAGGAGATTGTAAAAAAGTTAAAAGAAGCCCTGACAGAAGTTGCAATTGTAGAATATGCTGCATAAGTTGATTTGCTACAGATGGATCGTATAGCGAAAGCTCTTGTTATGATGAAGAATCAAACAGGGGCTTTTTTGTTGGCTTAATCTGTAGGAAGCTGCCAGTCACTGGATCTATGGGCAGATATGGTAACTGCTCCTAGTGAGATTAGATATTATAATAGTGGTCGAACCCGGGCTAGTCCCGGCTGGCACGGCACCTGCTGGATCGTAGAAAATTTTTTTGTAAGTGACACGGTATGTCATAGTGCTATGGTAAGCTCTTTTTATAAAAAAAGGAGGCGTGCGCTATGAAGAGAACGCAATGGATGAAAAGAAAAGGATTAGGACTTGTACTGGCACTGTCATTGACCATGACGGGGCTGATCGGTGGGCAGAATATGAGTTTTGCTTGCGTGGAGGCAGAGGCAGCAAGTGCGCTGAAAGTCAATCTGAGCAACAATCAGGAGATGTGGTTGGTGAATGGAGAGGGCGAACGTGTGGGAGTTCGTGTTACTGCAGGAGCCGCCGGACCGATAAAGTGTACCACAAGCAATTCTAAGGTAGTATCAGTTGCAGGCAGTGTTCTTACTGCTGAAAAGGCAGGAAAGGCAAAGATCACGATTAAATCCGGCAAAGGTAAGGTGACGCGTAATGTAGTCGTAAAGAGTTACAAGAGTGACAAATCAATTATGAGTCTCAAAGACTTCCAGAGAGAAAGTGATAGCTGTGCCAGTGTTGTTGTCAAGAACAAAACAGATCGTCCGTTAGTGGTTTCTGTGGATCTGGTAGGCTATGACAAGAACTGGAAGAAGGTCTATGACGGTGTTGGCAACTGTTATGTCAGTGTAAACGGCAAAGGAGAGCAGCGTGTGTACTTTAGGCTGTGGAGCATGTTGAATTTTCCTCTCCTGAAATGACTTCGATTAAGTTGATCGGAAAAAAGAATGGGAAAGCCAAGGCTGATGTGAGCATGAGTTATGAAGATAACCGTACGGTGGCATTGCTGAACAATAATAGTGATGAGAAGATCTACGGTGCATATTCTGTGCTGACATACGATTCTGACTGGAATGTTGTTAAGGTTGACAATTATCTATTGAATGATGGCGATGGATATGGAAAAGGCGAGCAGAAGCTGATCAGCTGGGATAACAAGACGGTTGTGGTCTTTGATCTGGTCAATGAGTGTGGAACACTGGGATTTGGAATGTTATAGAATAAAAACAATGTCCGGTATGCAGTTACGCATACCGGACAATTGGCGCTTAGAGACGTCCATCTGTATATGAAAAGAGAAGTTTGAGCAGTTGAATGGCAAGCTCCTTTTCCTGATCGCTCTTACCTTGAAATAGCTGAAAGAGAATATTAAAGTTAGTGTCGTTCTGGGGGTTGATGTAATCTGAGAGAAGAAAATCAATCGTAGTTCCCAAACAGTTTGCCAGTGGGATCAGCTTATCAAGGGTGATGCAACGCTCGCCGCGTTCAATCTGTCCCAGATATGCGGTGGAAATGCCACAGGCTTCTGCCAGCTTTTCCTGCGTTAGATTTAACCGTAAGCGCTCCTCGCGGATACGTTTCCCAAGAAAGACATAGTCCATAGTCGGTAACCTCCAAATACAACTCATAGTATATGAAAATAATACAAGAGTTATCAAAAGAGAATAATAAGCGGAAAGCAGTATTTGCTTATGCTAATAGTTGCGGCAACGAAAATTTGTTGTAAAATAGAAAATATGAGAAATGGGGACAAGAGAAAGATTCGAGCTGTCTATGTGTATGCGTGGATACTTATAATTGTTCTAAAGCACTGGACGAAAAGGAAATTGTTAAAAAGATAGGAAATAATGAAGAAAAATGAATATTATGCACAAAAATATTGATATAGAATTGTTTAAAGAGTATAATTGCTTTATCTAAGTAAAGTAAATGAAGAAAATTTTGATGTGTGACAGGATGTGTCATTGCTGTTTGGTAAAATAGGATAAATTTTTAAAGACAGGAGTGATTAAATGGCAGTTGAGCAGGGTACATCAGATAAAACAGAACGAGTGCTTGATCTATACACGAAACTTTTGAATGGAGCTGTTATCCAAAAAGCAGAGGAAGCCAATAACTATGGCGTGAATGAACGGACGATTCAGAGAGATATTGATGATATTCGTAAGTTTTTAGATAAAGCGGTGGTGGACAGTGGCATTGTAAATTCTGTGGTCTATGATCGTGCAAAAAAAGGTTTCCGGTTAGGACAGCTGTATCAATTGAAATTTAGTAATGCAGAAATTCTTGCTATTTGTAAAATCCTTTTGGATAGCAGAGCGTTTACCAAAAAAGAAATGGTCGCTATGTTGGACAAGTTACTTGATTGTTGTGTGCCGAAAGAAAATCAAAAATTAGTGAAAGACTTGATCTGCAATGAAGAGTACCATTATGTAGAGCCAAGACACAAATCGGTGTTTATTAACAAGATGTGGTTGATCGGTCAAGCAATTCAGCAACATCAGTACATTGAGATTTCATATATGCGCTTGAAGGACAAAAAGGTTGTGAATCGTAAAGTTATGCCTGCTGCAATCATGTTTTCTGAGTTTTATTTCTACATGACGGCATTTATTGACGATGAAGCAACAAGGGCAGACTTTGATGTTTTAAACGATTCCTTTCCTACAATTTATCGGATTGATCGGATAATAGATGTAAAGGTGACCGATGAACACTATCGAGTGCCTTATGCGAATCGTTTTGAAGAGGGAGAATTTAGAAAACGGATACAGTTTATGTATGGTGGTAAGCTACGGAAAGTGAAATTTCGCTATACCGGCTTATCGGTGGAAGCTGTTTTGGATAAACTGCCTACAGCAGAGATTGTTGAAGAAGATAATGGTGCTTATATTATAAGAGCGGAGGTGTTTGGAGACGGAATAGATATGTGGTTTAGAAGTCAGGGAAATAATGTTGAGTTTATAAACTAAAAGAAGTCAAAGCCTGATGTATAAATGACATATATGTATGATGAGGGCTCCGGCATATGAAAAAATATGAGAATGACTTGTATGGAGGAAGGATTTTATGAATGACTTGCATTTGGAAGTATCGCAGATGTTAGAAAAACATCCTATATTGGAAGAAAAATATAGGCTGAGGTATGTAAATGTTTTGAACTACTTTGTTCAGAAGTATTCAAAAGATGATTTGTGGGCGAAGCAAACATTGCTTTTGTATTACCAAAAGTTAGTTGGAAGCGAACCTGTCGATCTTCCAACAGCATATAATATACAAAAGAAATCCAAACGTGTGGTTGCAACAAAGTTTAAACCATTTAAATTTTTTTCATATAGATACTGTTTGGTTTTTGATTGCATCTTTATGAATGCTTATATGGATCAGGACAAAGGAGAAAAAATATATGAAGAACTTTCAGTCATCTATCATAAGCGGTATCAGAAGAAAATCCGTCAGGTTTTTGAGTATTTATACGATGCTTCAGTATCGGTAGAGAACATTGATAAAATTGATTATATGAGAGAGTGCTGGGATAAGAATCGAGATTTCTTGCAGGAAAAACCTATAAAAGTGATTGTGACTGCTAATATGAGTGCCGGAAAGTCGACTCTGTTAAACGCGTTAGTTGGGAAAAAAGTGAGCAAAACACAGCATGCTGCTTGTACTTCAAAGTTGCATTATATTGAAAATAAGGCATTTGAAGACAATTTATATTATGAGTATGATTACCTTCTAGAATTGGACGCTGATTATGATACCTTAATGGATGACAATGTTGACAATAATAGTTCAGAGATAGAAGTGGGTGTTTCATTTAGGACAATTGGCACAACCCCGAAGAGAATGTGGCTTATAGATACACCGGGGGTTAATTCAGCACAGAATAAGGATCACAGAAAACTCACAGAGAATGCATTGAGTACATCAGATGCGGACGCACTGATATATCTGATGAATGGTGAAAGTCTTGGAACAGAAGACGATAGGCAGCATCTTTTATTTGTACAGAAAAACTTTCATGGTAAAATTATTTTTGTAGTAAATAAATTAGATACGTTCGGAAAAGATGACTCTGTTCCTGACAGTTTAAAACAGATTGTAGCTGATTTGCATGAAATAGGATTTGATGAATTGAATATAGCTCCTGTTTCTGCATATGCGGCGTATCTTGCCAAAATGTCTATTTTTGGAGAAAAGTTAAATGAAGATGAGTTGGATGAACTAGATAGAATGGCAAGGAAAATGAGGAAAAATGAATATCAGTTTGATAGTTATTATCCAGAAGATATTCAAAAAGCAGTTCAAGTTGATAACGAAGAAAAAAGTTACCAGGTGCTGAAACATTCGGGTTTATTGCAACTGGAAAATATAATTTACAATATGAGGTGATGAATAATGACAGAGATTTCAATTAAGTACAATCCGTATCGTTTGGAAACAGAAGTTTTAGTTGATGGCGTAGCTCCAAAGCAGAACAGCCAGTTGAATTTTTATGATCGAAGATTGCAGGAATGGATCGAAGACTTGCCCGATATTCTATTTGAGGAATGTAGTGTTCGCGATTTTAAAATTATCTTTCAGGGAACCACGCTAGATTACGAAGATGTCGAGGCAATGGCGCGGGATGCAAAAAAGAAAAATATAAACATCGAGCTTGAACATATTCCGGCAAAGGAAGTTGCAGATAAGGAAGCTGCTATTAGTGAGATCTTTGATGAAATTCAGGCGGGACCATTCGAAGAATTGAAACAGCCGGATGTTATTAAGGCATTTAATTTGGCAAAGAGTAGTGATTTCGAGGTAAATGTAGTAGCTACCATGAGTGCTGGAAAATCGACATTAATCAATGCACTTCTCAGACAGCGGTTAATGCCTGCAAAACAAGAAGCATGTACTGCAACCATTACAGAAATCAAAGATAATGATGCTGACTATTTCACAGCAAAGGTGTACGATTCAGATGGAAATCTGATACAGACACATCCGGAACTGACCTTTGATATAATGAATAGTTTGAATAGTAATCCAGAGGTGTCTCGAGTTCATGTAGAAGGAAATATTCCTTTTGTTACGGCAGATGATGTTTCGTTAGTGCTTGTGGATACTCCAGGACCAAATAATTCACGCGACCCGGAGCATAAAGCAGCTACATACAGAATGTTGTCGGAGTCTTCTAAAACGGTTGTGTTTGGCAATTATATTTGTTATTCTTTAGCAAATAAGAATGTTGTGTTCTGGGATCATGAAACTGGATCTGTGACATCTACGGATAAAAATTTGCAGGATTTTCTTACATCCTTATACTAAAATTAGCACCACCAGCTTAGCTGGTGGTTTTATTGTATAGGTATACAATAAAAAGTCACCGTTCATGCTCTAATGCGGCATGAACGGTTCTTTTTTGCGGAAAGATATAAAACTAATATTGTGAAGAACAAATCCGATGAACATAATCATTGGCATTTTCGCCCTCCTGCAGAGGAGGGAAGCCGTTACCGATGCCGTCTAAGAGTGATTCAATCTCGGATACATAGCTCGTGTATTCGCTGTACGCGGTGTTGAAAAAAGTGCCGGCGTGGTTGTTCAGATCGTGTTCCATCTCTCCGATAGAGGTATAGATGTCGGTGATCGTGTACTGGACATTGTCAGCGATCAGTGTTTCCAGCAGCTTGAATACGACATCTTCCGAAACGCGGAAATCGTGCTTTTCAATCGGAACTTTTTCAATGAAGTAGCTGACATCGTACAGGGCGTAGTAGCTTGCATTTTTACGTAACTCATTCTCGAAGCGCTTGGTCAGTTCTGCTTTGCATCCATCTACAAGCTCTTTTAACTTGGTGAAAGCAGTCGGCTGATTGGTGGATTTACAGAGCATTTCCATGCGGTCAATGACCGGGAAGAAAACACTTTCTACGCGCTTGGAGTAAAATTTTACTGCGTCATCAGCGATACACAGAGAAGATGAGGGCGTGAAGTGCTGTTTTGCAGCGTAATAGGCTGTTTCGATGCACTGCTTGCGTGCTTTTTCACATGCAGATTTGCTGTTATAGAACTCGGAACCGATCCGGCTGTCAAACGACAGGCTGTAATAATCTGTATACTTGAATGCTTCCAGTCTGGAATGAAAAGCGCATGCCAGTGGTGTGTGATAATCTTCGTAATGATACGAATAGGCTTCTTCTGCTTGAATTTCAGTGTTTTTTGTCTCTTCCATATGTTTCTGTCCTTTCTTGGTGTTTTGCTTGTTTTTGTAGTCACTTGAAGTGGCTCTTGCTGTATTTATCATACATTTGGGGGATGACAGACCATGTCATGTGGAGTGAAAAAGATTGTGAAATAGAAAAAAGATTTTTTCTCTGTCGGTGACAAACTGTGTCACTGGAATTTGCTATACTGCGTGTAAGGGAATCAAAGAAAGGGGTGAACCGGGATGACTTTTGTATCAGGAACGGAAAGATGCCAAAGATGTGGGCGGATCTATATGAAGGATCTGACATCTGTGACGCATATCTGTCCGAGCTGCAGGGCAAAGGAACAGGCAGCAAAAAAGATTTTGAACCATATTCGAAAGAAATAGTGCGATCACAGGATTGTGCTGATAAAGTATTCTTTTTGAATTACATATCATTGCAGTAGTAATAATCAATTGCCCCCGGCACAGCGCCGGGGGCTTTTTCTGTCAAAAGGAGGATAACTTATTATGGCACATGAAGTAGAGACAATGTTTTCGACAAGAACAACACCTTGGCATGGGCTGGGGAACGTGGTGAGTGAGGCACCGGATTCAAAGACTGCGCTGCAGGTGGCAGGCCTGGACTGGGAGGTAAGACAGAAGGATGTCTACACAAAGGAAGGTTTCTATATTCCGGGTTACAAGCTCAACTACCGTGATTCAGACTTTCAGCAGCTTGGCATTGTGACAGATCGTTACAAGGTCGTACAGAATGTCGATGCGTTCCGCTTCACGGATGAATTGCTGGGAGCTGGCGTGAAGTATGAGACGGCTGGATCGCTGCAGGGCGGCAGGCGGACATGGATTTTAGCCAAGCTACCGGAACAGTACATTATCGCAGGGGATAAGATCACGCCCTATCTGCTGGTCATGAACTCACATGACGGTACATCTTCTATTAAGGTATGTATGACGCCGGTACGCGTGGTATGCTCCAACACTTTGAATCTTGCTTTATCGACAGCAAAGCGGATTTGGCAGACGAAGCATACGGAAAACATCATGGATCGTATGGATGACGCAAAGGAAACGCTGTTATTTGCACATGGTTACATGAGTGAGCTGGGAAGGACGATCGACCGACTGAATCAGACGAAGCTCTCGGACAAAAAGGTGATCGAGTACATGCAGACCTTCTTTCCGCTTAGTGTGGAGCAGTCTGACATCCAGCGGAAGAATAACGGAAGGCTTTTGGAGGACTTAAAGCGCCGTTACTTTGATGCTCCAGATCTGCAGCACGTAGGAAATAATGCGTACCGTTTTATCAATGCAGTATCTGATTTCGCTACCCATGCAGAACCGATCAGACGCACCAAGAATTACAGTGAAAACCTGTTCATCAAGACGGTGGAAGGGAATCCTATGATCGCCCGTGCGTATCAGATGGTGGCGTAGCTATGAAAACAGAGATCATTATAAGCGGGGCAAATGTACCGCAGGAGGAAACAGACAATGAAAAACAGAGGCTTGGGAACTGTGGAGATTATATTGATATTGACTGTGCTTATCGTCTTGGTATCCATATTCAGACAGGATTTGGCACGCTTCATATCGGATATGATTCCATGCGTAAAAGGAGGGATGATCTGACATGAAAAGACTAGTTTCAACCGTGGATCTGCCAAAAGAAGAATGGCTCCGCATCCGAAAGACGGGGCTGACAGGCACAGACATCGGTGCAATTACCGGAATGAATCCCTATAGCAGCGCTTTTCAGGTCTACCATGACAAGCTGTCAGCGGAGACGGAGAATTTTGACAATGAGGCGATGCGTCAGGGGCGCGATCTGGAAGAATATGTAGCGAAGCGGTTTACAGAGGAAACGGGACTCAAGGTACGGAGGGCAAACGCTGTCTATCAGAATGAAGATCATCCGTTCATGTTAGCGGATTTTGACCGTCTGATCGTAGGGGAAGAAGCCGGACTGGAATGCAAGACAGTCAGTGCTTATTCCGCTGATAAGTGGAGCGACGGAAAGACGCCGCTTCATTACCAAATGCAGGTGCAGCATTATCTGGCGGTTTCCGGTTATAAGACATGGTATGTGGCTGCGCTCATCATGGGCAGGGAATTTGTCATAAGAAAGATTGAGCGTGACGAGGAACTGATACAGAACCTTATCATTATTGAAAAGCAGTTCTGGGAAGATCATGTGTTGAAAGGCATTGCACCTGATCCGGACGGAAGCAAGGCATATTCTGAAATGCTACTGCAACTTTATCACGGAGACGAGAAAAAGGAGATCCAGTTGTTTGGCATGAAGGAGCAGCTGTCACGCAGGGCAGAGATCGAACAGCTTGTGAAGAAGCTGGAAATGGAGAAAGAGCAGATCGATCAGAAGATTAAACTGCAGATGCAGGACGCGAGTTATGCAGTTGCAGAAGATTACCGGATCTCATGGGTACAGGCAAATCAGAACCGTATTGATGCAAAGCGGTTAAAAGAGGAGCAACCAGAGATCTATGACCAGTATATAAAGGAAGTTACCAGCCGGCGCTTCAATGTGAAGTATGCACCGGCAGCATAAGGAGGATTATCATGGAGCAGAAGGATATTAAGGAAGAACTGGCGGCACAGGCAGCTGCCGTTACAAAGACAGAAAACAGCAGCGTGAAGCTGAAAAAGAACTCGTCCATACCGGACATCGTGAAAGCACTTGGACCGGAATTAAAGAAAGCCCTGCCTAGCGTCATGACACCGGAGCGCTTTACAAGGATTGCGTTGTCTGCGCTGAACAACACACCGGAACTGCAGAAGTGCACGCCAATGAGTTTTATTGCTGCCCTATTAAATGCAGCGCAGCTTGGTTTGGAACCCAACACACCGCTGGGTCAGGCATATCTGATCCCTTACAAGAATAAGGGTGTCCTGGAGTGTCAGTTTCAGATTGGTTACAAGGGGCTGATCGAACTGGCATACCGTAATGGACAGATGCAGACGATACAGGCACAGACTGTTTATGAGAATGACTATTTTGAATATGAATACGGGTTAAACCCGAAGCTGATACACAGACCGGAAATCGCTGATCGTGGCGAGTCGGTTTTTTTCTATGGGCTGTTCAAGACATCGAATGGCGGTTACGGCTTTAGTGTCATGAGCAAACAGGAGATGGATCTGTATGCATCGAACTATTCAAAGGCATTCGGGAGCAGTTACTCACCGTGGAAATCCTGCTATGAGGAGATGGCAAAGAAAACGGTCATCAAGCAGGCTTTGAAGTACGCGCCGCTGAAAACGGACTTTCAGCGTGTATTATCCACGGATGAGACGATCAAGACCAATATCAGCGCAGACATGAGCGAGATCGCAAATGAAATCGTATATGAGAATCAGGCAGCATAGGAGGATAAGGCAATGGAAGAAACACGATTAGTAGGAGAGGCATTTGAAGAGGAACTTTTGAAACGACTGCGACAGACAGCGAGTGACGGTGACGATGTCTGTATAGAGACGGTGAATAAGAATAACGGTCTGAAGCGCAGAGGAATTGTGATACGGTCGGCAGACAGCAAGGTATCACCGGTATTCTATTTAGACCTTTTGTATGAGGAATATCTGGATGACATGACGCTGGATGAAATTGTGCAGGCAATTTGGCTGTATTATGCAGAGGATGAGAATATCAAAAAGATTGAAGTCCATGATTTTCTGGACTGGGAACGCGTAAAGAGCCGGTTATATCTCCGGGTGATCTCAGCGGACATGAACCGGGAAACACTGGATACGGCAATCCATAGGGACTATCTGGATCTGTCGGCAGTTGTGTATGTGAAGATGGATCACCCTTCCGGAGATGGAGTAGCTTATGTCATTGTGAGAAAAGAGCATCTTGCAATCTGGGAACAGGACGAGGAGACGGTCTATGAGATTGCATTGCAGAATACCAGACAGGAGAATATCTCTTTTGTGAGCATTACAAATGCAATCAGCAGCATGTTGAGTGAAAGGGATCGGGAACTGCTTCTTTGTAATGAGCGGATGGTGTTAAACAACCCTTTGTATGTGCTGACGAATGAGGCGTGTCATTTTGGAGCTGTGTACATGTTATTTGCTGATGTTATGGATCAGATCGTGGATCGAAAAGGAGAAGATATCTATATTATCCCTTCATCAATTCACGAGACGCTGGTGGTGGCAGTTTCAGAGGTGAAAAATCTCCCATATCTGTGTGATGTAGTACATGACATTAATGAAATACAGTTGTCGGTGGAAGATAGGCTCTCCAATCACATCTACCATTACAGTAAGGAAGATGGACTTTCGATCGCAGCGTAAGGTTAAAGACGCTGACACAGATCGTGTGTCCGTAAAGGTACACCTTCTTGGAAAGGAAAATAGTTCACAAATAATTGTTTGAAAAGGTTCTGTTTGAGTTTTCGGATATGACTGAAAACCGGCAGAACCTTTTTGGACGGTAAGGGAGGAATTTTTATTGGAATCAGGGAGAATCATGGGATATGCAAGGGTAAGTTCTGCAGAGCAGAACCTTGACCGCCAGATACTGGCACTCAGCGAGTTTGTTCCGGAGGATTGTATAGTGGTAGATAAGGCTTCCGGAAAGGATTTGGAGCGTCCGGGTTATCAGGCATTGAAAGGATTGTTTGGGCTGCGCGCCGGAGATACGTTATACGTCATGTCTCTTGACAGATTAAGTCGAAACAAAGCGGACATCAAGGGAGAACTGCAGTGGTTCCGGGATCATAAGATCAGATTGAAGGTACTGGATCTACCGACTACGTTGATCGATGTCCTGGAGGGACAGGAGTGGATCATGGAGATGGTGACCAATATCCTGATCGAAGTGCTGGCATCCATCGCGGAACAGGAGCGGCTTACAATAAGAAAGCGGCAACGGCAAGGTATTGATGCGGCAAAGAAGAAAGGAAAGCATTTAGGACGCCCAAGGGTCAGCATACCGGAAAATCTGGATGTGGTGCTCAATGAGTGGAAAAATGGACAAATTTCGGCAAGAGAGGCGATGCGGCTGACGGGACTAAAACGATCGTCTTTTTATAAGCTGGCAGGGGAACTGCAGAAAACGTCAGATAAAGAAAGGGTGTGATCGGATGGTACATATAGGAACGATAACCAATGCAAGTGGAGAGGATGTTACAGAACTGGTTCGTAGTGGTCAATATGAGCTTGGAGAGCGGGCGGTGCAATTTTTAAAACGTACGGTCCTAGCTCCAAGGAAAGTGCGTAGTGTGAGAGCGGAACATGAGGAAGCTGATACACAGAACGCAGCATAAAGATGTTAGTATAAATGGAAAGGATGCACAGGCAAGCATCCTTTTCATTTTTTTGGAAAATTTCGACAAAAGAAAATAACCATATATTGAAGGTGGAAATCTGGAGAAGAATCTGCTACAATGATGGAAAGTTCCTATTATAAGAGGGAGAGATATGATAGAATGAAGAAAACTGCATTATATATTCGAGTTTCGACAGATGCACAGGCAGAGGAAGGCTATTCCATTGATGCGCAAAAAGAGAAGCTGCTGGCAGCGTGTACGATCAATGGTTGGGATAACCACGAACTCTATATTGACGGCGGCTGGTCAGGCAGCAATATTGACCGACCAGAAATGCAACACATGATAGCCGATATCAAAGGCGGCAAATTGGAACGGTGCGTTGTTTACAAGCTGGATCGATTGTCGAGATCCCAGAAGGATGTCTTATATATCATAGAGGATCTGTTTGATCCTTATGGTGTGGATTTTGTTTCTCTGACAGAACAGTTAGATACAGGAACACCGATGGGACGCGCAATGATCGGAATACTGGCTGCTTTTGCACAGTTGGAACGAGAAAACATCCGGATGAGAACCCGTATGGGTATGCGAGAGCGTGTGAAGGAAGGCTATTGGATGGGTGGCGGTCGTATTCCCTATGGATATGACTATGATTCAAAACAGGGTATCCTTGTACCGAATAAGGACGCGGAGAAGGTGCGCATGATCTACAAGCTATACATCGACGGACAGTCTCCACAAAAGATCGCGAATACGCTTGGTCTAAAATATGAGCGCCTGGTGATGCAGATTTTGCAGAGAAAAAGCAATATTGGTATTATTCAGTACAATGGTGAGGAGTATAAGGGGCGGCACGAGCCGATCATCGACGAGGCAACCTATTATAAGGCAATGCAGGAAATGGAGGAACGCTCCAAGAAGAAGGTCAACTATACCGAAAACTTGCTTACCGGACTGGTTTACTGTGGAAAATGCGGAGCGAAGATGCGCTATCAGAAGTGGAGCACGAAAGGTCATAAGCTCGTGTGCTATTCCCAACAGACATCGAAGCCGTATCTTGTGAAAAATCCGGATTGTGATCAGACGAGGCTGTGGGCGAAGGATGTCGAAGAAATTGTGGTAGATCATATCCTAAATCTGAAAATGGATGTATCGAACAAGAGTAGTGATTCGACGAATGCGCCCTCTACGCTTGAGATGCTGGAAGCCAGAGCCGCGAATGTGTCAAAGAAGATCCGTCGTCTGTATGATCTGTACGCGGATAGTGCCGATGATCTACTGCTGGATACGATCAAGGAAAATCAGAAGGAGTTGGAGAGTATCAAGGCGCAGATTGAAAATGAGGTTCGCGGAAAGGCACTTTCTGACAAACGGGCTGCTATCTATGAGAAGCTTGAAAATCTGAAGGATATGTGGGAGTATATGACATTGGATGAGAAGAAGGAGATCCTGCGTCTGATCATCCGGCGTGTGGTGATCACTGACGAACGTATCAATATTGAACTGGAGTTTTAGACATTGTTTCGACTAAGTACAATCATCGGCACCGCATAGGTCGAGAATTTGACCCCAAGTGTTGGATCAAAATTATCGATCGATTTCATGAGCCCGATGCAGCCGATCTGAAACAGATCATCGATGTTGTCTGTATGGCCGGAAAAGCGCCGGATGATAGAGAGCACAAGGCGCAGATTCCCTTTGATGTATTCTTCTCTGGCAAGCGGATCACCTTCGCGGATGCGCGCGAACAGCGCATCTTTTTCATCTTCTTTGAGTACGGGGAGTTTGGCAGTGTTGACACCGCAGATCTCGACTTTGTATGCAGACATGAGGAAAACCTCCGAAACAAAATTATCATTATTTAATATCAGTGTGCACGTCTGACTGAAAAATATTCACATCATGAATCATTTGCGAAGCTTGCAGTTGAATTATTTTTACTCTTCATATATAATAGGGGCTATGAAAGATTTGATCCAAGAACGCAATGAAAGAGAAAAAATGGAGCACAGCATCGTCAAGTGGTGGAATGTGCATTATATGACACCGGAAGAATTGCGTGCTGCACAGCAAGCGGAGAAACAGGAGTCTGTTTCAGCGGCAGATGTGTCTACACAGCCAGGTGGTGTAACGGATGAATACCAGCAGCTACAGACGGCAGAGGAGGAGCTGCATGCGGCGGAGGAGATACTCGAGCGGCTGGAGCACGAGGCAAAGCAGGACGAAATGCGCAAACGCGAGGAGATCGAGCAGGTAAAGCGTGAAGCAGAGGCTAATTACAATCCGACTACCGGCGCTTATTCCGGCGTCTATGGACAGACAGAGGTGACGGAAGAAGACGATGGACAGATACAGTCGATTCTCTCGGAAAAGGATGAAGCACTGCGCGATCTGATCAAGCAAACCGAGGAAGAGTAATACATACACGAATGTGGTAAAATAGGCAGAAACTAATTATTACAAAAAAACGCTATGCGTTTTTTTGTTTTGCCATGAAACATATACCAAAGGAAAGGAAACGGATATGAAAAAGTTATTAGACCAGATAACCCAGACAATGGAGACAGCCTTTGATGAACTTGGTTTTGATAAGAGCTATGCGCGTGTAACGGTTTCAAACAGACCGGATCTGTGCGAATTTCAGTGTAATGGTGCGATGGCACTTGCAAAGCAGGCGAAGAAAGCGCCGATTGACATTGCAGAGCAGATTGCGGCAGCGTTGTCAGGAAATACGTTGTTTGAGGAGGTTCAGGCTGTAAAACCCGGTTTCTTGAATCTGAAGCTGGCCAGAACATATCTGGCTGATTATTTAAAGGAGATGGAAAAGGGCGCAGCAAACGGACATTATGGCTGCGAACGTGTGGAAAAACCGCAGACGATCATGATCGACTATGGCGGACCGAATGTGGCAAAGCCGCTGCATGTCGGACATCTGCGTTCGGCGGTGATCGGTGAGAGTATCAAGCGTATGGGTATTTTTCTCGGAAATACAATGATCGGAGATGTCCATATCGGTGACTGGGGACTGCAGATGGGTCTGATCATTACGGAACTGCGTGAACGCAAACCGGATCTGCCGTATTTTAATAATGCTTTTGTGGGAGAATATCCGAAGGAGGCACCGTTTACGATTTCAGAACTGGAAGAGATCTATCCGACTGCCAGCAAGAAGTCCAAAGAGGACGAGAAATATAAGGAACGTGCGATGCAGGCGACCTATGAACTGCAGCATGGCAACCGTGGATATCAGGCACTGTGGCATCATATTCTAAAAGTATCCGTGACTGATCTGAAGAAAAATTACAGGAGACTGAATGTTTCGTTCGAGCTGTGGAAGGGCGAAAGTGATGCACAGCCGTATATTCCGGAGATGGTGCGCCGGATGAAGGACGGTGGTTATGCCTATATCAGTGAAGGTGCGCTGGTCGTTGATGTCAAGGAGGAGACAGATACCAAGGAGATCCCTCCCTGCATGATCTTAAAGTCAGACGGAGCATCACTGTACAATACGACGGATCTGGCGACGATCGTACAGCGTATGACATCTTATAATCCGAATGAGATCATCTATGTTGTGGACAAGCGTCAGGAACTGTATTTTACACAGGTATTCCGTTGCGCGAAAAAGACAGGTATCGTCAACGATGATACGAAGCTGTATTTCCTCGGATTTGGTACAATGAACGGAAAGGACGGAAAGCCGTTCAAGACACGTGAGGGTGGTGTGATGCGTCTGGAGACACTGCTTACGGATATCGAGAACAAGATGTACGAGAAGATCGCATCAAACCAGAGTGAAAATCAGACGATGACTGAGGAGGAGGCACATACGATTGCAGCGCAGATCGCATTGTCTGCCATCAAATATGGTGATCTCTCCAATCAGGCATCCAAGGATTATATTTTTGATATTGACAGATTTACTTCATTTGAGGGAAATACGGGTCCGTATATTCTCTATACAATTGTGCGTATCAAGTCTATCCTGAACAAATATGTGCAGGCGGGACATTCCAGAGTGGGACTTTCCGTAGGTGAAGCTCATTCTGAGAGTGAGAAAGCATTACAGCTGGAACTGGCAAAATTCAATGGAGTGATCGAATCAGCGTTTGCAGAACTGGCACCGCATAGAGTCTGTGCGTATATTTATGATCTGGCAAATGCACTGAATCATTTTTATCATGAGACCAAGATCCTGGCAGAACCCGATGAGGCTCTGCAGCAGGCATATATCGCCTTGCTTGATCTGACACGTGGTGTGCTGGAGACCTGCATTGATGTATTAGGTTTCTCTGCACCCGATAAAATGTAATCGTTCAGAGATCAGGTGCCGAACGATTATACAATCTATTTTATTTTTAGAAAGAAGGAATCACACATGACAAAGATTGACATTGTATCCGGATTTTTAGGCGCCGGAAAAACAACATTTATTAAAAAGATGATTGAAGAGGTCTTTACCGGACAGAAGATCGTGCTGATTGAAAATGAATTTGGTGAGGTCGGTATCGATGGCGGATTTCTGAAGGATTCGGGTATCGAGATTACCGAGATGAATTCCGGTTGTATCTGCTGTTCACTGGTGGGAGACTTCGGAAAGAATTTAAACGAAGTAATCGAAAAGTTCCATCCGGACCGCATCCTGATCGAGCCGTCCGGTGTCGGCAAACTTTCAGACGTCATGAAATCAGTCATGGATGTAGAAAAAACGCATGATGTAGCGCTCAATGGGCTGATCACTGTAGTCAATGCCACGAAAGCAAGCAAGCAGATGAAGGCATTCGGTGAATTCTTTAATAATCAGATTGAGTATGCGACAACAATTATTTTGAGCCGCACACAGAATGCGACACCGCAGCAGCTGGAGTTATGTGTCAAGCAGATGCAGCAGCTGAATGCAAAGGCTGCGATCATCACGACTCCGTGGGATCAGATCTCCGGTGAGGCAATGCTCAAGGTCATCGAGGGACAGGATTCCCTGGAGATGAAGCTGATGGCAGAAGAACATGCAAAACATGAGCATCACGATCATGACCACGAGCATGAGCATCATCACGACCATGACCATGATGAGCATGAGCATCACGACCATGATCACGATGAACATGAGCATCATCACGACCATGACCACGATGAGCATGAACATCATCACGATCATGATCACGAGCACGCACACGAGCATCACTATGATGAGAATGGTGTATGCTCCTGCGGACACCATCATGATCATGACCATGGACATCACCATGCCGATGATGTATTTACAAGCTGGGGTAAAGAGACTCCTCATAAGTACACCAGAACAGAGATCGAGAATATCTTAAAGACACTCAGTGACGACGAGTTCTATGGCAATATCCTGCGTGCAAAGGGAATGGTCGAGAATGCAGAGGGCGGCTGGATCTATTTTGACATGGTTCCCGGCGAGTATGAGCTGCGTGAGGGTGAGCCTGATTACACAGGCAGATTGTGCGTGATTGGCTGCGATCTGAAAGAGGATGAGCTGGAAAAATTATTCCTGCTCGCATAGGCGGTCTGTTCTTTTGACGGGGCAGACGGCAGTATAAGGAGATGGAACGAATATGCAAGAAATACCTGTATATCTGTTTACCGGATTCATGGATAGCGGAAAGACTTCGCTTATCTCGGAGACTTTGTTCGAAAATGAATTCGGTAAAGATGCAAAGACGCTCATCATCCTGTGTGAAGATGGTGATGTGGAACTGGATGAGCAGAAGCTGGCTGGTATCGATGCCAGTCTGGTCATGCTCGACGATGTAAAACAGATCACACGTGAAAAATTTCATGAGCTGCACGAACAATATCATCCGGATCAGGTGTTTATCGAGTACAACGGCACATGGGAATTGGCGCCGCTGCTGGATCTGGATGCGCCCGATGGATGGACGATCGTCCAGACGCTCACGACCGTGGATGCGACGACTTATGAGATGTATCTGAATAATATGCGTACCATGATGCTGGAGCAGTTTTTTATCTCAGATGTCGTGATATTTAACCGCTGTGACGATGAGACACCCAAAGCGCGTTTCCGCCGCAGTGTCAAGGCAAAGAACCGCAAGGCGCAGATTGTATACGAGCGTGCAGACGGCTCACTGGATGAAAACTATGACGACGAGCTGCCTTACGATATCAACGCAGATTTTCTGGATATCTCCGATGCGGATTATGGCATTTTCTATCTGGATATTATGGATAATCCCAAGAAGTACGTCGGAAAGAAAGTGAAATATCTTGCACTTGTGTATAAACCCAAGGGAAAGCTGAAAAGCGATGTGTTTGTACCCGGCCGTTTTGCGATGACCTGTTGTGCAGAGGATATCCAGTTTGTTGGTATCAAATGTAAATATGACAAGGCAAGTACGATTGAACACCGTTCCTGGGTGTGGGTGACCGCAGAGGTAGCGTATGAATTCGCAATGGAGTATAAGGGAAAAGGCCCGGTGCTCCATGCCATTGAGGTCGTACCGGCCGAAAAACCGGAGGATGAACTGGTTTACTTTTCGTAGTTTTTCGGATTGTGAGGAGAATATATGGCAAACGAAAATTATCAGGCTGCAAAAAAGCTGGCGCTCAAAGCTGCCAGATCAGCAGTATCAAATGGAAAATATCCGTATTTACCGGCGCTTGACGAGTTTGTCTCCAGAGATATGATCTGTGGGGAAGAACCGCTCGGAGTGATCGATATCCCGTTGAGTAAAGTAGCCGGTACGCGTACCAGCGGACGCAAGAATTCTTTTGCCAACAATTTTATGCCGCTTTTAGAGGAGGGCACTGAGTTTTCACTCAAATGGAGCAATCTCTATGATGCACAGATGGAAGAAGGCATCCGTGACCCGATTCTGGCATATGAGTATATGATGCGTTATTATGTCCAGGAAGGCAATAAACGTGTCAGCGTACTGAAATATGTGGAAGCTGCAAGTATCTCTGCCAATGTGATCCGGTTGTTACCGAAGAAGACGGATGATCTGCAGGTGCGGATCTACTATGAATATGTCGACTTCTATGAGGCATCCGGGCTGTGCCTGCTTGATTTTTCAACCTTAGGCGCTTATGAGGAACTGTGCAATTTCTATGGGAAAGGCTGGAAACAGCTCTGGTCGGAGGAAGAAAGACAGCAGCTGCGCAGTGATTTCCAGCGGTTTGAACAGGTGTTTTTAAGTATGGGCGGAGAGCGGCTGCGCGTGACAGCAGCAGATGCGTTTCTGGTGTATCTGCGTGTCTATGGCAGAAAGGAACTGCCGTACCGTTCCAATTCCGACCTGCGCAATGAGATCGACCGGATCTGGCATGAGTTTCTGACCCAGGCACAGGATCAGTCCATGAAGCTGCTGTTAGAACCGACAGAGACGCCTACGACGGCATCACTGCTCAAAAAGCGTATCCCGTTTCTCGGAGGCTCAAACAACCGGAAGCTGCATGTGGGATTTATCTATGGAAAGGCACCACAGACATCTGCGTGGACCTATGCGCATGAACTGGGCAGACTGTATCTGGAGAGCGTATTTGGGGATCAGATAGAGACGAAGACCTATTGCCATGCGGACTATACATTCTCACCGATGGATATTGTAGAGCGTGCGATCGATGATGGGAATGAGATCATTTTTACGACGACTCCCTATCTGAGTGCAGCCAGCCTCAAGGCGGCTGTCGCACATCCGGAGGTCAAGATCTTAAATTGCTCGACAAACTCTACCTACAACAGTATCCGTACCTATTACTGCCGGATGTATGAACCGAAGTTCCTGCTGGGACTGATTGCCGGTTCTTTGTCCGGGCCAGATCGGATCGGGTATATAGCCGATTATCCGATTTTCAGTACGATATCGAATATTAATGCATTTGCGCTCGGAGCCAAGATGGTGAATCCACAGGCAAAGATACAGCTGGTATGGTCATCGGTCAAAGGCGTGGAGCGGCCGGGCGAACAGCTGGATGCGGATATCCGTTTTGTTTCCGATAAGGATTTTATTGTTCCAGAGCATCCGAACCGCCGATTCGGTCTCTATGAGCGTGATGGTGAAGAACTGCGCAGTGTAGCGACAACCGTATGTCACTGGGGCAAGTTTTATGAGCAGATCATACAGGGAATCCGCAAGGATACCTGGACGATGGATCTCACGGTCAATAGAAACCGTGCCATCAACTACTGGTGGGGCATGTCGGCAGGGGTAACGGAGCTGATCTGCTCCGGAAAACTGCCGTCAGAGACCAGACGACTGGTGTCGATCATGACGGAATTGATCCAAAAAGGCCAGTTCCGCCCATTTGATACCGAATTGACGGATAATGAAGGTGTGCGCCGCCAGGAGGCAGGAGCACATATGAGTCATGAACAGATTGTGAAGATGGACTGGCTGCTGGATAATGTAGAGGGCAGCATACCGGCATTTGGTGATCTGCGTGATGATGCATTGCCACTTGTGATGCTGCAGGGTGATCTTGCGCAGGACGAACCATAGATAAACAGGGAGACTACCGTGTATGAAAATATTAACACTGGCAGATGTTGAATCGAAAGTTCTGTGGGAGCATCTGGATCGGGACTATCTGAGAAAATTTGATATGATACTGGCGGCAGGAGATTTGAAGCCGGACTATCTGGAGTATCTGAGTGTGTATGCACCTTCGGATATTTTACATGTATTCGGCAACCACGACCATACGCACGGTAAGCAGAGTCCAGCCGGATGCGTCTGTATCGAGGATTGTATCTATGAGTATAAGGGTGTTCGTATCCTCGGACTGGGTGGCAGCATCCGCTACAAGCCTGGCCCGGATCAGTATACGGAGGGCGAGATGGAACACCGGATACGAAAGCTCCGCCGTCAGTTGAAGCGGAGTGGCGGATTTGATATTCTGCTCACACATTCGCCGGCCAGGGGACTGGGAGATGACATAGATCCGACACATACCGGGTTCGAGTGCCTGAGAAAGCTGCTGGATGATTATCAGCCCAAATATATGATACACGGTCATGTTCATATGAATTACGGTGTGAACAGGGAGCGGGTTCGTACATATGGTTCGACGACGATTATCAATGCATATGAGAAATATGAATTTGAATATTAGGTAACAGTTCAGCCATCACCGAGAAAATGTGCGAGTCATGCTTGCATGAATGAGCATATTTCGCAGGTGATGGCTGAACTGTTACTTATTTTTTTGACGAAAATGAGAAAATTCGTTGAAAAAAGGGTCGCTTTATTTTATTATAGTATTAGTGTGCTGTATTCAAGCGCAAAAAAAGAATAGCATGTGGCTGTGAAGGTACTGCACAGCTGCACGGCCTCGTGAAGAGGGGATTGAATGAATGGAGGAAAAAGTATGTACCCGATCGTGAGAAAAGAGATTTTGGCTGATAAGATCTTCCTGATGGAAGTGAAGGCAGAGCGTTGTGCAAAGTCCTGTCTGCCGGGTCAGTTCGTCATTGTGAAAACAGATGAAAAGGGTGAGCGTATCCCGTTGACGATCTGTGATTATGACAGAGAGGCAGGTACGGTGACGATTGTTGTTCAGGCAGTCGGCGCTTCTACCGAGCGTATGTTAATGAATATTGATACCATGGAGTCATTCGAGGATTTTGTAGGACCGCTTGGATGTCCTTCTGAGTTATGTCAGGAGGAAAATCTCGAAGAGACAAAGAAAAAGAAGATTGTGTTTATCGCAGGAGGACTCGGAACAGCACCTGTGTATCCGCAGGTAAAATGGCTGCATGAGCATGGTGTGGACGCAGATGTGATCATGGGTTCAAGAACCAAGGATCTGCTGTTCTATATGGATGAGATGAAGGCTGTGGCAAAGAACTGCTATATCTGTACGGATGACGGCAGCTTTGGTTTCCACGGTGTAGGTACGGCGCAGCTGCAGGCGCTCTATGATGAGGGTGTCACCTATGACCAGTGTGTAGCGATCGGACCGATGATCATGATGAAATTTGTGTGCCTGCTGACCAAACAGCTGAACCTGCCGACCATCGTATCGATGAACCCGATTATGGTAGATGGAACCGGTATGTGTGGTGCATGTCGTCTGGTAGTCGGTGACCAGGTGAAGTTCGCATGTGTAGATGGACCTGAGTTTGACGGACATCTGGTAGATTTCGATCAGGCAATGAAGAGAATGCAGCAGTATAAGACCGAGGAAGGCAGAGCAAAGCTTGCTTTAGAAGAAGGCGCTACGCATCACGGCGGCTGCGGACATTGTGGAGGTGACAAATAATGGAAGGAATGACAAGAGTACCTGTTCGTGAGCAGGATCCGAAGGTGCGCGCAACCAACTTTGAAGAGGTGTGCCTCGGATATAATGAGGAAGAAGCAGTTGAGGAGGCAAAGCGCTGCTTAAATTGTAAGAATCCGCTGTGTGTGCAGGGATGTCCTGTATCGATCAATATCCCTGCATTTATCCAGCAGGTAAAAGAGCGTAATTTTGAGGAGGCTTATCAGATTATCAGCCAGTCATCTGCACTGCCGGCTGTTTGCGGACGTGTATGTCCCCAGGAGAGCCAGTGTGAAGGAAAATGTATCCGCGGTATCAAGGGCGAGCCGGTATCGATCGGAAAGCTGGAGCGTTTTGTCGCTGACTGGGCACGTGAGAATGGTATCAAGCCGAAGAAGGCAGAAAAGTTAAATGGTCATAAGGTGGCTGTCATCGGTTCCGGCCCTGCGGGTCTGACCTGTGCCGGGGATCTGGCAAAGCTTGGTTACGAAGTGACCATCTTTGAGGCATTGCACCAGGCTGGCGGAGTACTCAGCTATGGTATTCCGGAGTTCCGTCTGCCGAAGCAGAAGGTTGTTGCTGCCGAGGTAGAGAATGTGAAGTCACTCGGTGTCAAGATCGAGACAAACGTTGTTATCGGAAAGTCTACAACGATCGATGAACTGATTGAAGAAGAGGGATTCGAGGCTGTATTTATCGGCTCCGGAGCAGGACTGCCCAGATTTATGGGTATCCCCGGTGAGCAGGCAAACGGTGTGTTCTCTGCAAATGAGTTCCTGACGAGAAATAACCTGATGAAGGCATTTATGGATGACTATGATACACCGATCAGCCGTGGCAAAAAGGTAGTTGTAGTCGGTGGTGGAAACGTAGCGATGGATGCTGCCAGAACAGCACTTCGTCTCGGTGCGGAAGTACACGTTGTATATCGTCGTGGTGAGGCAGAGCTGCCTGCACGTGTGGAGGAAGTACACCATGCAAAGGAAGAGGGCATCATTTTCGACCTTCTGCAGAATCCTACCGAGATTCTCGTCGATGAGAATGGCTGGGTAAAAGGAATCAAGATCATCAAGATGGAGCTCGGTGAGCCGGATGAGTCAGGCAGAAGAAGCCCGGTAGAGATCCCTGGATCAGAGTACGAGATCGAGGCTGATACAGTCATCATGTCTCTGGGAACCTCTCCGAATCCGCTGATCTCTTCAACGACAAAGGGACTTGAGATCAACCGCAGAAAATGTATCGTGGCAACAGAAGATACCGGAGCTACTTCTAAGGAAGGTGTATATGCAGGTGGCGATGCTGTGACAGGTGCTGCTACCGTTATTCTTGCAATGGGAGCAGGAAAAGCTGCCGCAAAGGGAATTGACGCATATTTATCTGCAAAATAAGAGGCAGCGAAGGAGCATAGTATATGAAAAAATATGGGAATCATGGACGAACGTGAGTCTGGTTGTGCGTATCCTGTTCGGTCTGATCATCGGAGCAATCTTAGGTATGGTCATTCCGCAGGCAGCCGCAATCGGCATCCTGGGAGATGTTTTCGTAGGTGCGTTAAAAGCAATTGCGCCGCTGCTTGTATTTTTCCTGGTTATCAGTTCGCTCAGCAACGCGACAAACAGCCATGGCGGTGTGATCCGCACCGTCATCGGTCTGTATATGTTCAGTACATTTCTGGCTGCAGTCATCGCAGTGTTTGCGAGCAGACTGTTTCCGGTAAAACTCATTTTAGTAGATGCAGTGACGGATACGACAGCACCGCAGGGCATTCTTGAAGTGTTGAAAAATCTGCTCATGAATATCGTGGCAAACCCGATCAGCTCACTGGCAAATGCAAACTATGTCGGCATTCTCGCGTGGGCGGTATTGATCGGACTGGCATTTAAGGCAGCCAATGATGCGACAAAGAAGGTACTCGGTGATATTTCAAACGGATTATCGCAGGTAGTGACATGGATCATCAATCTGGCACCGTTTGGAATTCTGGGTCTTGTATTTACAACCGTATCTGAAAATGGTCTGGATATCTTTACATCATACGGAAAGCTGTTAGCGCTTCTGGTTGGATCGATGCTGTTTATCTACTTTGTGACCAACCCGATTCTTGTGTACTGGTGTATCAGAAAGAATCCGTATCCGCTGATCTTTAAGTGTTTGAAGAAGAGCGCGATCACAGCATTCTTTACACGTAGTTCTGCTGCGAATATTCCGGTGAATATGAAGGCATGCGAGGAGTTCGGACTGGATAAGGATACGTATTCTGTGACGATTCCGCTTGGTGCGACGATCAATATGGACGGTGCAGCGATCACGATCACTGTCATGACAATGGCGACTGCCTATACGATGGGAATCGGAGTGGATCTTCCCTCTGCGATTATCCTCAGTATTCTCGCTGCATTGTCGGCATGTGGTGCATCCGGTGTAGCCGGTGGATCATTATTGTTGATTCCGCTTGCATGTTCATTGTTCGGCATTCCGGATACAGTCGCTTATCAGGTAGTCGGAGTAGGATTTATCATAGGCGTGATTCAGGACTCTGTGGAGACAGCACTGAACTCTTCATCAGATCTGCTGCTTTCTGCATCTGCTGAGATGCGTCAGTGGAGACTGGAAGGAAAAGAGATTAAATTCTAAAACATAAAAAATGGATTCTGCATTTGCAGAATCCATTTTTTGCTATTCTTTTGCTATTCAAGAATACATTCCATTAACCGGTCATTCATTTCCGGAGACATGATACAGAAGCGGATGTAGCGGTCATCGAGGAACGGGAAGGTCGAACAGTCACGGATCATCATTTTGCGCCGGATGGCCTTGTCGAACAATGCCTCACTCGTCTGATCCTCACGCAGCAGCTTGACGAGCAGGAAGTTCGCAGATGGCTCATATACCCGGTAGTCGGGATGTGAGCGGAGCATGTTGTACATGCGCTCACGTTCAGAGGAGATCAGCGCACGTGTCTGCTCGATGTAGTCCTGGTCGGTGAACATGATCTCACCGGCGATCGCTGCCAGTGAACTGATGCTCCAGGGATTTTGTCTGGTACTTAAATTCTTTAACAGGTCACGGTTGCCAGTGATCGCATAGCCGAGACGTAGTCCGGGTGCAGCAAAAAATTTGCTTGTGCCACGGAGAATGATCAGATTGTCATAAAACTTGGTGAGCGGAACGGCTGTGACACGTTCCACATCAGTCGCAAATTCTACATAGGTCTCATCGACCATGACAAAGATGCCATGCTCCTTGCAGGCATCGAGAATATGACGCATCTGTTTGGTCGTAATACAGGTGCTCGTCGGATTGTTCGGGTTACAGATGACGAGCATATCGATCGATTCGTTCAGCTTGGAGATAAAGTCATCCGGCTGAATGCAGAAACCGTCGCTCTCGCGCAGCGGATAGTAGATCGTTGTACCGCCGCCGAGTTTGACCTCGCGCTCGTATTCCGAATAGGTCGGTCCGATAATCATCGCCTTTTTCGGATGCTCGATCTGGATGATCAGGGAGATCAGCTCGGTGGAGCCATTCCCGACCAGAATGTTTTTCATGTCGGCACCTACATAATCGGCGATACAGCTGCGCAGGGAAGTATATTCACGATCCGGATAGGTCGTGATCGCATCTACATGGGATGCCAGCGTCTCACGCAGTTTGGGTGAGATACCGAGCGGATTGACGTTGGCAGAAAAACTGGTGATGTCTTCCTTACGAATGCCATAGATCTTTTCGATTTTTTCCAGATCACTGCCATGAAAATGTTCTTTCGGTTTAATTTTTTGATTCTGATTATCCACTTTACTATCCACGATTTTGGCGCCTCCTAACCCAAAAATGATTGCTAACAACTACTAAATATTGTATAATGTTATCTGATAGTATACCATAACTATAAATAAATTCAACTAATAAAAACAGGTGTTGACGTGTACAGAAGAATTGAAGAACTGGCAGAGGGAAAAGTATATACCGATGTACCGGTTCTGACCATCACGCCGGATCAGATTCGTCTCGAACCGGTCGAGGGGGTCAGCACGAGCGGAACATTTACGATCGAGAGCATTCGCCATGTACCGATGAAGGGCGTGATCTATTCCACGGATCTGCGTATGGAGATCAAGAACCCACAGTTTCAGGGTGAGCGGGTACAGATTGCATATGAGTTTCACGGAGAGCATATGCAGGAGGGAGAAGTCGCTACCGGTACGTTTTTCGTGATCAGCAATGGCGGCGAATATGATCTGTCATGGTCGGTTGCCGTGAAACGTCTGTACGCGGAGACTTCGATTGGACGCATCGCGAATCTGGATGATTTTGTACGTCTGTACCGGACAAACTGGCGTGAGAGTACGCATGTATTTTCTGCCCCCGGTTTCCGCAAGCTGCTGCGCAGTACGAGTGAACAGCTCTACGACAGACTATTGTCCACGAAGCCGGTGACACGCATGAATATAGAAGAATTCTTAGTGGCATGTGGGAAAAAGGAACGCGTGCGGATCACATTATCCGAGCATGAACATACGCATCTGCAGGTGTCCGATGCAGTAGAAGAAGTGCTGGAGCTCCGACGCAGTGACTGGGGATATGTCGAACTGTCGGTTTCAAGTGATGCTGACTTTGTAGTACCGGAAAAAGAGGTGCTCACCAGTGATGATTTCAATGGGGATCATATGCAGTTCCGTTACCGGATCTATCCGGAGCGGATGCATGCCGGGAAGAATTATGCCAGACTGACATTCAAAAATCCGATGCAGCAGGAACTGTATGAGATCACAGCCGTGAAGCAGGCAGTCCTGGATCTCGAGCGCGAAGACCGTCGAAGGATCAAACGGGAAAATCTGCAGTTGTACCGTGATTACGAGCGTTATCTGGATGGCAGTATCGTGCTCGGTGAATGGGCAAAGCGGACGACGGAATGTCTGCGTGCCAGACGTGGACGGGGTGAACACTCGGATATGGATGCACTCTGGTGTGCCTATGCGTATCTATGCAACAGGCAGCTGCAGGAGGCAGCCTGGATCATGGATGAGTACAGGCACAGCCGCAGCGCCGGTACAGACAGGGAGTGGGCGTTTTTCCTCTATCTGTGCACATTGACGGAAAAGGAGCCGAAGCTGTTCGAAAAGCTGCATGAGAATATCCGTATGATTTACAGGGAAAAGCACACAGATGCATGGCTTCGGTTCATCATCATGCAGATCGCTGATCATTCACCGGAGGTATCGGGCAAACAGCTAAAGCTGATGGAACAATGGTTTGCAGACGGACTTTACAGCCCGTTTTTATATGCGGCAGCCGCCGACATCTATATTCGTGAACCGTATCTGCTGCTGCAGCTCGGACCGTTTGAACTGCATGTGCTGCATTGGATTGGCAGACACCGCAGACTGACCGAGGATCTGTGCAGACAGATTGTGCGCCGTGCGCTCAGTGTCCATACATACAGGCGTATGCTCGACGATATCTTACAGGTGTGCTATGAGG